>JBNMMB010000080.1:0-15858 GCA_050875105.1 Prevotella sp.
ACAGGTCTTTGTGAGGATGACATCAAAAATATGGTGAAGCATTGACGCTGCAATCCCCTGGCGTCCTGGAATTGAATCAAACGATCATGGGCATGACAGGCAGGAAGAGTTTTTAGGCAACTCTTTCTGCCTGTCATGCCCATGATCGTTGTTTGCAACTTATTCGAAGTGGATGGTCCTGAAACAGTCAGGACGATGGAAGTTGGGCGTGGGAGAGGCGATGGGGTAGAGGGAGAGAAAATGCGGACGGGGCAACTTGTCGCCACACTTGTAGACGTTGCCGCGAGCTCGAAGCCCATCGAAAGAAGTCAACTGGTGGCGGAAAAGTGCGCTGACAGGCAGGGCCAGGCACAACTGCCATGTGGGTGAGTCCGTTGTGTCGGCAAAGGGCTGGCGCCCCATAGAGGCCCAGCGGTCTACGCGGTCGAGCACGTCTTGCGTGGCACGTATGCGGTCGGAGCGGTCATGGCCGTTGCCGATGAGCAAGGTGCCCGCTGCGTTGCACTCTATATTATAATAGGTGTCGGCCACTGCGCCAGAAACGGGCTCGACGTTGAGAGGCTCCAAGAAGAGCTCGCAGCACGAGTCCTCCCACACGTTGCCGTTGTCGTGGAGTGCCACGGCGCGCACACAAGCCTCGCTGACACGGTAGTTGACCAACAGGTGTGAGCCCGTGTGCGCCATCCTGACGGCCATCTGGGGACAATAGGGATACGAGTCGCTCCAGCAATGCACCGCCACGGGCACAAAGTCTACGTGTGCCTGGTCCATCACTTGGGGTATGTCGGCAGCGCCGACGGGACCGTCGGCAATGTGCCTGACGGTGAGAGTTTGTTGTGTCATGCTCGTTTGGTTTAGATGGTTCATGATATTACAAAGGTAACCATTATCCGTCAAAAGACCATGCCTTAAAGGATCTTTCTTTCACCTATTATTATATATTTCGAACGTGGGCACGTCTGCCAACGGCACATGTCAACAGGCGGATGGACAGGCCATGGATAGCTGATCATGGCAGTACTTGATAGAGAAGCCGGCAGTACTTGATAGAGAAGCCGGCAGTACTTGATAGAGAAGCCAGCTGTACTTGATAGAGAAGCCAGCTGTACTTGATAGCGGGGCCCCAGTGGTTAGATGTGCCCGTTGTTTCGCTCCTGCTAAACCCGAACGACGCCATAAGATGCGAGCAAGTAGTGGTTAACGTTTATTTAGTGTATCATTATGTAATATAAATGTGGTATTTTGTTTCATAATTACATTTTTTCATGATTTTCTTGTTCTTTTTACAGAATTTATGCAATCTTTGCGGCTGTATAAGCTTGTACGTTTTCAGAACAACAGGTAAAAAGATACATAATTTAATAATAACCAAAATCACAGCACATGAAAAAGCACTACGCTTTGATGCTTCTTGCAGCTGCGTTTGTGGGCACGACAAGCCTGCATGCGCAGACCATCCTTGACGAAGGATTTGAGACAAGCAGCACCGACTCCTATTCGCAGCCAGTGGCCGACGGTTGGACTACCGTGAGCTCCTACAAGGGCACGAACAGCAAGTTTGTTTGGTCAAACTATTACAATGAGAAGGGTACCATCACGGGCAAGCATGTTGCCCAGTGCGACGGCGCCTCTTATGAGGACGAAGGCCAGGGCCCTCGTGAGGAAGTGTTGCTCTCTCCGGAGCTCAACCTCGACAACACCTATCAGTTGAGCTTCGACTGGAAAGTGTCTCCGCAGGCTTTCATCGACAAGTACATGTATGACCTCCAGGTGCGCATCGTCAAGAATGGCGACCTGAAGAACGCAGAGACCATCTTCTCCATCCAGAACCCTGAGGACCTGAAGGAGAGTGGCGTGAGCTATCCCTTCGAGAGTTGGTCGACGCAGACCAGTAAGCTCGACCTGAGCGACTGGCAGGGTGAGAAGGTGCAGCTTGCATTTGTCTACAAGATGAACACCACCTATGCCAATGTGGTCTATCTTGATAATGTGCTCGTGAAGCAGGCCAAGCCTGTCACAGAACCTGTCGCCAAGATCGACAAGAACAGCTACGACTATGGCACCGTCTACCTGGGTGAAAAGTTCTACTCCGAGGTGTTCAAGCTGACCAACGTCGGTAAGAGCGGCCTGACGATCAACAGCGTCGACCTGCCTAAGGGCGTCACGATGAACATCGACCCCACCACGGTCAACCTCGACCGACTGGGTTCTGTCCAGTTCCAGTTTGTCTACACCGCTTCGCTCACCACGCCTGCTGAGGGCACCGCCGTGCTCCACACCAATGGTGGCGACATCAACATCGACCTGAAGGCCAACAAGAGCATGGCTCCCGACGGACTGACAGAGGAGACCTTCGAGTCGCACTTCCCGCCAGCAGGCTGGACCAACGATGGCTGGAGCAGCGCCAGCAACGCTCTCGAGGGCGATCGCTCTGTGGCTGCCGGCACCTCGCTGACCGAAAACTACATCACTTCGCCCCGTCTCGACCTGACAAAGGGCGGCAAGGTGATGTTCGAATACTACAATGACTTCACGTCCTCTGACGGTGAGACCTACCAGAGCAATGACATCACCCTGGAACTGTCCACCGACGGCGGCCACACTTGGACGACCAAGTGGACCTTCGACTATGACAATGATGACGTGCAGAACAAGCGCCTCTTCGAGACCGTCGATCTCGGCGTTGGCACAGACAGCTCATACGTGCGTTGGCACAACACAGCCGTCACTTCCGACGATGGCGACGTGCCCGAGACCAGCACGTTCTATCTCGACCGAGTGTTCTTGCCCACTCTCTACGGAGCCGACGGCCTGCCTGTTGGCGTGGCTTACAAGACCCCTGAGGATGGCGCTACCGACATCTACAACAAGAACATCAAGTTTGAGTGGTCACCAGCTCAGTTTGCCAAGAGCTATAACATCTACATCGGTACCGCACCTGGCCAGTACAATGTGGTCAACGGCGCAGGCGTGGGCAACAGCCTCACGTTCACCCTGCCCTCAGCCGAGTATGAGACAACTTATTATTGGAAGGTCGCTGGCGTGAACGCCGTCGGTGAGGAGACCGACTCTAAGGAGTTTAGCTTCACCACACAGAAGGACGCCACCAACTCGGTCTATCCTTATTCAATGGACTTCACGGGTCTGAAGGGCCTGCCCGCAGGCTGGATCTCTGAGACCACGTCTCCTTATGGCGCAAGCCGCCAGTGGTCGTTGCTCGACTCTAAGGGCAACCCCGCCCCCTGCCTCTACAGCATGTGGCTCAACGCTGGCGAGTATTCAGCAGCCGTCACTCCTGAGTTCAAGCTCCCCGAGGGCGAGGAAGTCAACATCTCATTCGACTGGGTGGACCGTCATCCTGTCGACGCTATCGCTGACGAGAGCGGCCTGGCCAAGAAGTACAATGTCGAGGGCGACAACAACGGCATCGAGAAGGTTACCTTCGAGATCCTGGTCGACGGACAATGGATTGAGCTCGCTCACCTCTCACAGGACTACGACAAGGCAGTGCAGAACCTTTCTATTGGCGAGCGCTATCCTTGGATCAATGAGAGCTTCGACCTCAAGCAGTATGCCGGCAAGACCGTGCAGTTCCGTTGGGTGCACTACTCTTACTCAGGACGCGACGCAGGTTGCGGTCTCGACAACGTGCTCATCGAGGTGAAGGCCGACAACAAGGCCGTGTTCAACAAGACTGGCTGGAATGCCGGTAAGATCAACAACGGCAAGGCCATCAACTCTGGCGATGTCTTCACACTCATCAACAAGGGTGAGCAAGACCTGAAGATCAAGAGCGCTACCTTCGCTTCTGCTAACTTCACCTCTTCGTTGCAGCCTGGCGACGTCATCGCTGCCAAGGACGGCAAGAAGTTCAACATCCAGTTCAACGCCCTGCAAGAGGCCGGTGTCGTCAAGGACACACTGGTTGTCGAGGCTGAGAATGGTTATAAGGTGACCTTCCCTGTTGAGGGTACAACCCTTCCGCAGGATGTGCTCTACTACTCGTTCGAGAACAACGCACTGGAGTATGACTGGACCAAGGACTTCACGCTCATCGATGTGGACCGTGCCGCTACCGTTCCGTTCAACTGCTATGGCACCGAGTTCGAGTCAAGCGGCCAGGTCTATGCCTTCGCTGTGGCTTATGAGACCTCAAACCTCCGCAACGTGGCTCCTGTCTCTGGTCAGGCCTTCCTCATCCCGGGTTCTCCGACCAGCGATGACGTGAAGGGTGACAACTGGATCGTGTCGAAGAAGCTGACGGCTACCGCCAACTCTTCATTCGACTTCTACGCTCGCAACTGGGAGTCTACCGCAAGCGTGTTGCCTTCAGGCATGCACCGTGTGGGTGTCTATGTGAGCGAGACAAGTGCCTCTGACCGCAACACCTTCACCGAGGTGATGAAGATGCAGGACATCCCCTATCTCGACGCAAGCAACTGGAACCACTACACCGTGGACCTCTCAGCCTACGCTGGTAAGGACATCTATGTGGCCGTGCGCGACTACACAGAGGGCTATCGCCTGGCTGCCTTCTATGACGACTTCACCTTCTCTCACTTCTCTAATGCCACTGGCATCAAGGAGGTTAACAGTGATGTTGCCACAGACGCCAAGGTCGCTGTCTACAACATGAGCGGCATGCTCGTCGCACAGGGCAAGGGCTTGCAGACGCTCCAGAAGCTCAGCAAGGGTGCTTACATCGTGAAGGTTCAGACCGCCGACGGCACCAAGACCATGAAGATTGCACGCTAACCCATTCGGTTAATATAATAAGGTAATGGGCGCCCCAAGCCGCCAAGGCGCGCTTCGGGCGTTCCCGTTACCTTTTTTACTTTTTCCATAGACTGTCTATTGGACAAAACCGTTATCAGAAAATCCATTGAACCCATGAAAAAGAATTTGTTCAATTGTCTCCTCACCGTGCTGCTGGCGTTCGTCGCCCTTCCACTCGTGGCACAGGAGCGCGACAAGACGCTGAACATCACCGTGACCGATGACACGGGCGAGAGCCTTCTCGGACAGGTCGTCGCCGTCAAGCAGACCGATTACGGACTGAGCTATACGGGCGTCACGCTCGACGCCAAGGGCAAGGCCACCGTCAAGGCGTATGCAGGCAACCATACCGTGACCGTGGAACGCACGGGCTACAACACGGCCTCCACCTCGTTCACCATCGGTGAGAACGAGACCACCAAGAATGTCACCCTCGCCCTGAGCGAGAAGACGCGCACACCGTTTGCCCTCGACGCCCACCTGGCTGTCGACGCCTACACGGCTGCCAAGACGCTCACCATCACGTGGAACACGGAGAAACCCGCTTTCTACGATAACTTTGAGAACTACGATGCCTTTGCCATCAACTTCGGCGACTGGACGGGCATCGACGGCGACCAAATCAGCGCCGCCGCCCTCCAGGGCGACTATCCCAACCGTGGTGTTCGCCAGTATGCGCAGATCATGAACCCGCTTACCGTGGAGCCCATGTGGTATTATGATTATCCCGTGCTCCGGGCTTATGAGGGCAAGCAGTATGTTGGCTTCACACGCACCAGCAGTGGTGAGGCCAACGATGACTGGCTCATCTCACCCGAGATCACCGTGGGCACGGATAATGTGCTCTCGTTCATGGCCAAGGCTGCCGACAAGTATCTTGAGAAATTCATCGTCTACATCACCACACAGACCGACAACCCCACCAAGGACGACTTCAAGCCGCTCACCACGGGCAACTATGAGTCGGTCGACTATAAGTGGTGGCATGAGATGCAGTATGACCTGTCCAGCTATGCCGGCAAGAAGGTGAAGATCGCCATCCGTTACATTGGCGACGCCAACCTCGGTGGCGCCTTCATGCTCATGGTCGACGACTTCTACGTGGGACAGGTCAACACCACCGAGCAGGAAGCCAAGGCTGCCCGTCAGCTCACGGGCAAGGCTCAGCGCCTGGGTCCTGTGCTCGCCCTCTCACCCGCCAATCCCAATGAGACGTTCGACGTCTATTTCGACGACAAGGTTGTCGGAACAACATCTGGCTATTCTTACACCCTCAGCAATGTGGCTGATGGCGTTCACACCTATGGCGTGAAGGCCCATTACAAGGCTACGGAGAGTGAGCTGGTGCGTGGCACCATCGACGTGAACAACACGGGCTATGCCCACCTTGTGTTCAACGTCACTGCCGACAGCAAGGCTTCGGCCGACGGCCAGAAGGTCAACATGCTCTCGGTGGCCACGGGCGACAACTATCAGGTGACGGTGGCTGGCGGCAAGGCCGAGATCAAGGCCCTGCCCGCAGGCAAGTATATCATCAACATCCAGAAGGGAGCCTTCAAGGAGTACAGTCTCACCACCGACATCACCACCGACAAGACTTTCAACATCGCTCTTGAGGACAACGTCGAGAAGCCCTATAACCTCACTGCCGACCTCACCGACGGTGCTGATGGCACGAAAAACGCCACGCTGAAATGGAACCAGCTGTTGGGCTTCAGCGATAGTTTTGAGAGTTACGACGACTTCGCCACGGATGAGTTTGGCGGTTGGCTGGCTTATGATGATGACGTGAAGGTGGTCTATCCCATCAGCTTGAATGGCGCGGTCATCAACTTCCCCGGTGCCAGCACGCCCTCTGATCCCGAGCCTGTTCCTCCCATGGTGTTCAATCCTTGGAAGACCACGCCGGCCATGTTGCCCTCCGACCCGGCCATGTATGCTCCCGACGGCGACAAGTATGTCATCTTCTTCTCACCGCAAGGTGCCAAGGCCGACAAGTGGCTCATCTCACCGCTCATCAATGTCTATGACGGTTTTGTGCTGAAGGCCACGGCCAAGAGCTATTCCGACGTCTATCCTGAGACCATCGAGTTTGCCGTTTCAGAGGATGGCTCCGACAATCCCGACGATTTCTCCACCATCAGCACGGCCAAGGACATGCCGAGCTCACAGTGGACCGAGTATTCCACTCCGCTCGACGCTTACGCTGGTCGACAGGTGCGTGTGGCCATCCACTACGTGTCCTACGATACCTTCTTTGCCCAGGTCGACAATGTGAGGGTGGAACCGGAGAACGGTGGCGGCCTGACACTCGAATATGGTAACGTGGTGAAATACATCATCTATCTCGATGGCAAGAAGGTCGGCGAGAGCACCACGCCCACCTTTGAGCTCACTGGCCTGACCGACGGCAACCACACCGTTGGCGTGGAGGCTGTCTACAAGAACGCCACCTCGGAGATGGCCACCTACGAGATCGCTGTCAATGGCATTGAGGCTGTGAAGGCCAATGCCATTCCTGTCGACGCTGAGGTGTTCACCCTGTCGGGCCAGAAGGTCAACGCCGATGCCAAGAGCTTGCCTCGCGGTGTCTATGTGGTGAAGAGCGCCCAGGGCGTGATGAAGATCCGCAAGTGATCCGACCCTGTTGGTAACAGATTAATCTTATCGGTCCATGCGGCTGGCGGACGCCACTGTGGCTCCGCCAGTGGCTTGGACAATATAACAACAACGAATAATCCAGTATGAAAAAGATAAGTCTTTTGATGATCCTCCTGTTGCAGTGCCTTCTTGTGAGTGCCCAGCAGGTGCAGATCGATCGCAGTCGTGGTGTGGTCTATGTGCCAGCCACGCTTCAGGCCCAGCCTGTTGCCGATGCCCAGTCGGCCACAGCGGCCACGCCCACCGCTCATCCCCGTCGCGCCTTGGCCAACACCGAGCGTGCCGTGGGCTATTGTGAGGGCGACAGCATCACTTATGGCGGTGCTTATTTTGGCACGGCCGGCTCTTACGACATGGCTGCCATGGTCACCAGTGGCACCATGGCCAACTACAAGGGTTGTAAGATTGTGGGTGTGCGCTTCGCGTTGTCGAAGACCATCGGCAAGTCGAAGATCTTTATTTATAAGGTGGACAGCGAGGGCAATGCCGAGGAAGTGGTCAACAACACCGTGCGCCGCACGGCCGCTGGCTGGAACGAGGCGCGTCTGAATAGTGCCCAGGAGATAGAGATCACAGGCGACGACCAGTATATCATGGGCTTCACCTACAACGAGAGTGCGGCTATGGTCACCGCCGAGGAGGGCGCGCTCTGCTTCTATGGCGACAAGGCTTCCAGCTCCTACTCATCGCTGGTGCTCCAGGACGACACGTTCTATCCCTTGTCTGGCGTGAGCGATCTCTGTGTGCAACTCATCGTCGATGTCAGCAGCCTGCCCCGTAAGGCAGTCAACCTGAACAGTGTGCTCAATGGCACCAGCTATAAGAAACTTGGAAGCAAGATGGACCTGATGATGTCTTACTCCAATTCAGGACTTGATGCTGTCAACTCGGTGCGCTTCGGCTTCAAGGTCGACGAGGGTACACCCCAGTATTTCGATGTCAACCTTGCCACTCCTCTGGAGCCCGGAAAGTCTGCCACCTTTGCCAAGGTGCTTGACATGCCCGCCGATGTCACCGTGGGACGCCACAATCTCAACATCTTTGTTGACAAGATTGAAGGCAATGATCCGGTGGCCACAGATCGTGGCAAGTTGGCTGATCCGTTTGTGGCTTACAACGAGAGCTTCAAGCATCAGAAGCAGTATGTGGAGCAATACAACAGCCAGAACAGCGTCATCGCACCTTATGTCAATGACTACTACGCACAACTGGCCAACGACTCTGATGTCTTCGCGGTCAACCTCTATCCGGAGGGCCAACCGCTCTCCGTGGCTTCGTCCACCTATCTGGGCAACCTCTATGCCTACACCTATCCCTGTTTCACCGTCAACCGTTTCTATTTCGGCATGGGAGAGCTCCACTATGCATTCGACATCAACGACTATGCTGTGCAGTTCCCGACGCTTGTCTATGATGGTTTCCGTTCCATCGTCAATGAGGCCAACGGTTTCCCGGCCTTTGCCACGGTGAACATCAATACCACCTACAATGAGACCACTCGCCAGGTGGGCGTTGACGTGAGCGGCGACTTGGCTGCCGACGCCCCCGCCATCTTTGGCGACATGGCCCTGACGGTGATGCTCACGGAGGACAACGTGAAGTCATCGCAGAACACCTACAACACGGTCAGTCAGACGACCCAGGTCGACAACAATTACATCCACGATGCAGTGCTCCGCGCTTACCTGACCGATCCGCTTGGCGACAAGATCCAGGTCAATGGCAACCACTACACGGCTCACTACACCTACACCCTGCCTGCTGCATACAACAGCAAGAACATCACTGTGGGCGCCATCGTCACGAAGGCCTTCGACGAGGTGAACAAGGGTAACATGCAGATGGCCGACATCACCAACTGTAACAGTGTGAAGCTCGGACTGGCCACTGGCATACAGGGCGTGACGACCGACGCCGTGAGCGCCGAGGGTGCTGCCGACGGCATCTACACGCTCAGCGGCATGCGCGTCGACAGTCAGCGTGCGCAGAAAGGCATCTTCATCATCCGCCACAACGGCAAGAGCGTCAAGGTGGTACGCTAAGAAGTCTTTCACTATGACATCTCAAGGTGGCGTCTTCCATGGCGCCACCTCCCTTTACCGAAATAAACCGCAAACACATTTTTTTACTTTAAAAACAAGAGCACATGAAACAGAAGCATTACTTCATTGCAGCGCTGCTGGGCTTGTTCTTTGGAGCCGTCTCGGCACAGGCTGACAACGTCAGTCCTTATGCCTTCGACTTCAACGAAACCATCAGCACTACGGCTCATGACTTCAAAGTCGCTCCTGGTTGGGGGCATGACGTCAAATCCTACTATGATGATGAGGAGTACGAAACCTGCTACGTGTCGTATACCTATCGTCCGAGTGATGGTGTCGACGGCTCTGGCGCGCTGAAGATCGGCTCGCAGAAGTTGGGCTCAGGCTGGAGCCAGCAGTCGGTCAACGACTTGTTGGTCACTCCGCTGGTCACTGGCGCCTCAAGCATTTATGTCAAGGCCACAACGAGCAACGGCAGCATCAAGTTCTACACCGTCACCAAGGATGGCGCCAAGTACACCCGTGGCAGTGAGATCACGCTCGACGCCAAGCCCACACTCTCTACCGATGAGTGGGTGAAGGTCGAGATCCCCGAGCAGGCCGAGGGTGCCTATATCGGCATCCGTGGTGAGAATGTCCTGATCGACAACTTCGCTGCCGACAACGCCGACATCGAGCTGACGAAGGCCATGAAGGTCGACAAGGTGACCAACCTTGGCACACAGGAGCCCGACTGCAACGCTGAGGGTAAGTTCACCATCTCTTATGCCGTGAAATACACAAATGTGGGCGATGTGACGCTCACTCCCGGCATGGAGAACTACTCGCTGAGCATTGTCAACTACAGCAAGTCTAACGAAGTCGTCTCGACCAAGCAGCTCACCAAGACACTGGCTGTCGGTGAGCAGGCTACCGACACGCTGACCGCTGAGGTCGACTATGCCACCTATCCCTCACGCAATCGTTATGATGTGATGGAAAACCTCACACAGACCACCAACTATGGTCAGTGGATCGAGCCTGTGGCCTATGCCCCTGCCATGCAGGTGCGCACCAGCAACGGACGCATTGATGCTGGTGAGAACTTCGCTTATGGCATGATCAACGAGCCCACGCAGAAGGAGTTCATCATCCGTAGCACGGGTGCCGCTCCCCTCAACGTGACGGCCATTGATGTGCCCGAGGGCTTCACCACCAATGTGGAGGTTCCCTTCACCTTGGCTGCCCATAAGGACACCACGTTTGCGCTGACTCTCGGCACCGATGTGCCCGGTATCTTCTCTGGCGATGTCGTGGTCAAGGCCGATGATGTGGCCGACTTCACCTTTGCCGTTTCGGGCACAGTGCTCGATCCGTCGAAGTATTTTGTGCCTTTCGCTGATGAGAATGTGCCCAGTGGCATGGTGCTCGGCGAGAGCTGGAACGTCTCGCAGCGCGACTACACCGACAGCGAGAATCCTTACCTGGCCGCTAATGGTTCGCGTGGCAAGGAGAGCCTTCTCATCACGCCGCTGCTGAAGGTGGCCGAAGGCGAGAAGATGTCTGTCGACGTGGCTCGTGCCAACTACAATCAGTCTGGCGACGATGTGTTCTTGAAGGTCTACTACTCTGCCGACCGTCAGAACTGGACACTTGCCAAGACCATCTCTTCTGATGAGCTTAGCTCGCAGCGTGCGGTGAGCAGCACCTATTATTATGGTGTGCTGAAGACGTTTGTCATCGACAACATCCCCGCTGGCAACTACTACATTGGTTTCGGTGCCGGTTACACCTGTCTCGACAATATCTATGGCTTTGAGCGTGTGGCTGTGGCCCACGATCTCATGGCTACTGCCAAGAAGTTGCCCAGCGTGGCTGTGGTCAACAACAAGTATGAGGCACAGCTCACGGTGAAGAACCTCAACACCGAGGCCGAGGCAGCCGACTCTTACACTGTCACTCTCTATGCCAATGGCGACTCTGTGGCAGCTGCCCAGACTTCCGACATTGCTGCTGGCGCTGAGGCTACGTTCGACTTCGCCTACACGCCTCATGCTGCTGGCGCTGTCAAGGTCTACGCACAGCTCAAGAGCCTGACGGATGGCTATACCCTCACCACCGACACCACTGACGTGACCGTGTCTGAGGAGAAGGCTGTCAGCGAGCTTGTCATCGGTGCTGAGTCGTCGAAGGAAACCAATAAGGTGTTCTATTTCTATTATGCCGACAATGCAGAGGGTGGTCTTTGCGACTTCATCTACACACCGGAGATGCTCACCCAGTTTGGTTTGAAGGCCGGCGACAAGGTGGCAGGTGTGTCATTCGCTGGCGTTCCCCAGTCTTCTAAGACCATGCAACAGATGCATCAGACATTCTCCTATGGTATGGTCGATGCTGCCTCCTATGAGCCAGGTGAGGGCCTTGACGCTCTGACCACGGTGACTCTTAATGATGGTGGTAACGTGGAACTCGACGAGGCTAAAGACTACATCAGTAATATCACTTTGCCTGAAGCTCTTGTATGGGATGGCACGTCGGCTATCCGCTTCTATACCTATGTGAAGAGTGATGCCCGTAGCTATGGTAATGTCAAGTATCCTGTTGATGCCAACTTCTCAACGTTCAATTACAAGAGTGGCACAGGTTCGTCATGGTCCAACAGCTCGACTCCTGTCGTGACGCTCTCCATCCAGAAGGAACCCACAGCCATCACGGGTGTGGTGAAGAGTGGCGACGCTCCTGTGGCTGACGCCACCGTCACGCTGACCAGCGACGACGTGATCTACACTGGCAAGACCAATGAGGAGGGCGCTTACGACGTTCCCGTCATCCAGACGGAGAAGACCTACACGCTGACGGTCACTGCCGACGGCTATGTGCCTTACACTGAGGAGGGCATCAGCCTGGCCGACTCTGTGGTGCGCAACATCACACTGAAGAAGACCACTGCCACCGTTGAGGGTACAGTCGTCTACCGCAACGCTGGTGTGGCTGGCGCTACCGTCTCGCTCACCAGTGGCGAGCTGAACTACACCGCCACCACAACCGATGAGGGTGCCTTCTCGGTTGCCGACGTCAAGGCTGGCGTGAAATACGAAGTGAAGGTTGCTGCTGATAAGTTCAACAGCTATGCAGACTCTGTCTTTGTCGAGGACGACATCACCTTGGCCGCCATCGAACTCTCCAAGCCCGATGTGAAGGTCTATGGACAGGTGAAGTGGGGCGACACACCGCTCGAGGGCGTGCTCGTGGAGTACACCACCGTCGACAATGTGAAGGACAGCGTCTTCACCGATGCTGAGGGTAAGTATGAGTTTGCCGACCTCAAGGCCGACAGCGCTTACGCCATCTGTGCCGTGGATACCACGGGCGAGTTCAGTCTCTCTGACACTGTGTCGGTCAACACCGACGTGGATGCCGAACAGAACTTCACCCTGGCCATCAAGCCCATCACGATCACCATCGACAAGACGGGCTACACGACCTTTAGCTACAAGCGTGCGCTCAACTTCGCCGAACTGCCCGACCTGAAGGCTTATGCTGTGACGGGCATCACCGACAACTACACGGATCTGAGTGAGGTGTCTGAGGCTCCCGCCAACACGGGCGTGCTCCTCCAGGCCGCTGCCGGCACCTACACGCTGACGCCGGTCGAGACAGCTGCCGCTGTGGAGAACAACCTCCTGGTGGCAACGACCGACGCTGCCTTCACCATCTCTGCCGACAGTGTTGGCAAGGCTTGGGCCCTGACCGACAATGCCGACACGCAGTACTTCACCTCTACCGAGGGAACAGTGGTGCCCCAGGGTGCCGCTTACCTCCAGTATGAGTCTGACGCTACGATTATCTTCCTCAGCCAGGCTGCTGCTGGCATCCGTGGCATCGACGCTTCGGCTGCCAATGGTTTGGTTGACTACTCTAAGCCCATGTACAATCTCGCCGGCCAGAAGGTGGGCAAGAACTTCAAGGGTGTGGTCATCCAGAATGGCAAGAAGATCATCGTGAAGTAAACTCTTCCAGTGCCCGCATAGCGAGACGCTGACAATCAATAAGGCAAGGACACCAACCTCGTTGAGGTTGTGGGGTCCTTGCCTTTTTTGTTTTGAAAAAAATAGGGGACTTCTCACAAGGCTTTCTCGCAAATAATGTGTAACTTTGTTGTCATGAAACATGTCTATTGCCGCAGTGGCCGTCGCAGTCATGCTGCTGCCACTCGCTTGAAACAGGCTGGTTTTCGCGTTTTTGATATGAAAGGCGGTTTCCTGCTTTGGAGAGAGCTGGGCCTGCCCGTCGTTTCACCGACCCCATTATCTTGAATTTTATGAACTGGAGAAAAATGATTTTTGTGTCGGTCCTCCTCCTTGGGGGACTGACCGTGTCTGTGGCTGCTAATAAGAGGCCAAAGGCAAGCAAGGCTGTGGCTGAGCAATGTGCTGTGGGCCTGCGCTCGATCACCGAGGATGCGGCACGCGCTCA
The DNA here is from genome assembly GCA_050875105.1 of Prevotella sp. Classification (GTDB taxonomy): domain Bacteria; phylum Bacteroidota; class Bacteroidia; order Bacteroidales; family Bacteroidaceae; genus Prevotella. The sequence goes on from JBNMMB010000080.1 coordinate 13,935, forward strand.
TGTGTGGTTTCTTGCCGACGATCTGTTGGAAGGCCGTCGGGCCGGACAGCGTGGCTCGCGTATTGCCAAACAGTATGTCATCTCGCGAATGCGCGAGTTGGGTGTCAAGCCGTTGCTGTCCTCTGGCTATGAGCAACCCTTCGAGGCTTGCGCCAAGCAGCAGCTTCATCGCATGGGCCGCTACTTTGTCGAGGCCGACTCCATTGCGAAGATCAAACAGGATGTTTATCTCTCCCTGCAACTGAGTAATGTGCTGGGTGTGTTGCCTGGTAGGCGTGCCGATGAGTATGTGGTTGTCGGCGCTCACCTCGACCACGAGGGTGTCTATGACGATTTGGCTGGCGACAAGATCTACAATGGTGCCGACGACAATGCTTCGGGTGTGTCAGCTGTCTTGCAGATCATGAAGGCTTTTGTGGCGAGTGGCGCTCAGCCGGAGCGCACGGTCATCTTCGCCTTTTGGGATGGCGAGGAGGAGGGACTGCTGGGTTCCCGCTATTTCACCCAACACTTCGACTCCATGGACCATGTGCGGGGCTATCTCAATTTCGACATGGTGGGCAGTGGCACCGACAGTCGCTATGTCACCTATTTCTATACGGCTGCGCATCCTCGCTTGGGCGAATGGCTCAAGGCCGATATGGCGGTTCACCACTTCGCCTTTGATCCCGACTATCGCGCTTGGGACAATCCGGTGGGTGGCAGCGACCAGAGTTCGTTCCATCGCAAGGGCGTGCCCATCGTCTGGTATCACACGGGTGCGCAACCTCATTACAACCAACCCTCCGATGAGCCTGCGACAGTCAATTATCCCAAGCTCACCGACATCACGCGCGCGGCTTACCTCACCACGTGGCATCTGGCCAATGAGGCCGAATATTAGAATAAGGTGTGGCGACGGATACAATGGTTGCACATCCTTCGACAATTGATGCGTGCAAGTGCAACGTCTTTGGGGACATCTAAAGCACCACCTAAAGGAAATGAATCGTCCATCATGAAAAAGCACCCAGCCTAGGATTTGTCCTAAGCTGGGTGCTGTTGTCTTTATGCGCGTCGTGGTTTCGGCAATAGGTCTTATTCCTCCACGGGCTTCCAGTCGATGAGGCCCTTGCCTTCGTTGTCGAGTTCCACGGCCAGTCCCACCACCTTTCGCTTGTCGGCCTTGAAAGGCTCGGTGTAGCCCGCGGCCCTGATCTGCTTTTCGGCGGCGATGATGCCTCCGTTGTTGCTGAGTTTCAGCTCGATGACGTAGATGTAGCGCGAGGTCCAGGCCACGAGGTCAATGCGTCCTGTGGCAAGCATGCGCTCCACCTCCACGCGTATGCCGATGGCGTTGAGGATGGTGCTGATGATGAGGCGGTAGCGTTCCTCCATGTCCATGGAGGCCAGTTTCTTGTTGCTGTAGGGCACATCGGCGATGAGCGCGCGGAGCGTTTTCTTCGCGTCGTCGAGCTGGCAGAGTCCCATCTGTCGGAAGAGGTTGGCCTGCAGTGATTGGGCGTCGCCCTGCTTGCGCAAGGTGAGGGCCGGCAGCACCATCTCGTTGAGTGCCTGTCGCACCTCCTCATTGGGGATGCCGAGTGTGTAGCCAAAGTCGTCGCTCGCCTTGATGGTCAGGTAGCCCGACTGGTAGAGGAAGAGTTCGGGACCGCCCCCTGTGACGTCCGACGTCTCGAGGATGCCGCGGAGCACCGAGCAATGGTCGAAGTCGTTGAGGTGGATCTCCATGTCGCTCACAAACTTGGGCAGCAGCGAGGTGGCGCCCGACGATGCCCAGTAGCCGCGGAGGTCTTTGAGGTACAGGGCGTTGATGAGACTGAAGGGGTTGTAGACATCGACCATGTTAAGGCGGCAGAAGTGATAGCCGTCGTAGTAGGCTTTCAGCTTCTCCAGGGTCTCACTGGCTGTCCATCCGTTCATC
>JBNMMB010000081.1:0-15705 GCA_050875105.1 Prevotella sp.
CTGACGGTCACCTCCGACAGCTATGAGACCTACGCCACCGACTTCTCCACGCTGGCCAACACCAAGCAGATCCGCGTCGTGCTCTACCTCGAGCGCGCCAAGTGGGGTGCCTCCGTGTCGGCCCTCAAGGTCGACGACGTGAAGCTCACGGGCTACACCCGCAACGTGCAGCAGCAGATTGGCTTCCACAACAGCGGTTCAGACGTGGCCTACTTCGCCTTCGACAACACTGGAGCCTATGCTCCGCTGTTGCCTGGTCTGACAGCCAAGGAACTGACGACGGCCATCAAGACCGCCACTCAAGCCGACGGCACGCTCAAGGCTCGGGTGAACAACGGCATGCTCTACCTGACGGGCGTAGAGAAAGGCTCGCGCGTCGTGGTCTACGCCACCAATGGCTCGGTCGTCGGACAGATGAACGATTACACAGACGACACAGCCATCGGACTTCCAGGACATGGCGTCTATGTCGTTGCGGTCTTCCACGGTTCTAAGAGACAAGTGGTGAAGGTCGCCAACTAACACCTTTTCCTATTTAAGTCTGGTGGGGAAGCACCCCCTTCTCCACCAGACTTTTACCCTTGAAACGAACAAAACACAGAAAAATATGATGCATTTTACGCTTTCACAAGTTTCTTTCCCCCAGCCCTCAACCATTAGGATATGGAGCATGGGCTTGTTATTGTCTGCTGCGCTCTCGGTAAATGCCGACAACACGTTCAAGCCGGGTCAGACCTGGAACGACAAGTCGGGTGCCGCCATCAATGCCCATGGCGGTTGCATCCAGTACAGCAACGGTTACTATTATTGGTTCGGCGAGAGCCGCAGCGGCAGCAAGAGTGACGGCGTCAGTTGTTACCGCTCGGCCGACCTCTACAACTGGGAGCGCCTCAACAAGGCCGTCACACCCACAGGCACAATGACCGACGCATGCAAGGACATAGCCAGTGGCCGCACGCTGGAGCGCCCCAAGGTCATCTATAACGCCAAAACTGGCAAATGGGTGATGTGGATCCACTGGGAGAACGGCACCAACTACAACGAGGCGAAGGTAGCCGTGCTGACGAGCGACAAGGTGGAGGGACCCTACCAACTGGTGGATGTGTTTCGTCCCAACGGTTGCGACTCGCGCGACCAGACCCTCTTCCTCGACACCAACGGCCAGGCCTACCACATCTATTCGACCAACATGAACTCGAACACCAACTGTGAGCGACTCTCCGACGACTTCCTGACGCCCGAGCCCGACTATGTGGTGCAACTCAAGGGCCGCCGCTACGAGGCCGCCTCGCTGTTCCAGGTGGGCGAGACCTACTATGGACTCTTCTCGGGTTGCACCGGCTGGAACGCCAATCCTGGCCGCACCATGTGGACCAACGACCTGATGAACCAGACATGGGAGGCACCCGCCGACTTCAAGGCAAGCGACGGCTCGACCGGCACCAACTTCTGCGTGGACAACAAGGCCAACACCACCTACGACTCGCAAAGCAATTATGTGTTTCCCGTGCAGGGCAAGGACAAGTGCTTCGTCTATTGTGGCGACCGTTGGAACTCAAGCAACATTGAGAGTTCCAAGCACGTGTGGCTGCCCCTAAGCGTGCGCTCAGGCTACCCGGCAGTGCGCTGGTACGACTCGTGGGACCTCTCTGTGTTTGACGACATGTACCGCATGAAACGCGCCAAGGACCTGCAGGACGGCATGGAGTTTTACCTGCTCGACCGTTACAGCAACCGACTGGTGTCGCGCCCGAAGTCTACCTTGGTCATCGATGATGACGGTGCCAGCAACCTCTGCTTCATCCTTCACGCCACCGATGACCCTTACACCTGGAAGATTGAAGACAAGACGACCGGCAAATACATGCAGAGCATCTACGGCACACTGCGCTGGAACACCGCCAAGGACGACGCCAGCCAGAACTGGGTGTTCACGCTTCAGGAAGACGGCTATTACGCCATCAGCAATGCCAACGACGGCATAACCCTCTCAGTATCGGGCAACGCCACCACGGCTGGCACCAGCGTGTATCTCCACTCACCAGAAACAAGCATCCATCAGAAGTTTGGCGTGTACTTCGACTCTGAGGTTCACACCGACTATGAGGAGGCCGACATGTGGTCAGCGAGCTATAAGGAGGAGAACCGCCGCAAGATGGCTGTGCAGACCAGCATCCAGACGGTCACCTCGCATGAGGCCGACGACGCCATCTATAACTTGCAGGGCATCCGCATGAACCCAGGCAATCTGCCTCACGGCCTGTATATTGTTGGCGGAAAGAAAGTGGTAAGATAAACGCATTGACCCATGAACATCATCCGACGAATCACTTATCCCATTCTGTTTCTCATCTTCGGCTACTGGCTGTTGATGGGCGTGGTGAGCCCCTTGCTTGTGGAGACGGCCGACATGACGCCGTTCTTCACCACAGGCGACTTTTTCACCCACATGCTGTTACGGCCTGCGGGCGGGTTGTTCTACGTTGCCAGCCTGCTTCAGAGTTGCATGGCTCGCCCGCTCGTGGGCACCACGCTCCTACTGGCGCTGTTGCTGGCCTTGGCCTATGCGGTCAAGGGCGCGCTCCGTGTGCCCGATCGTTACGAGGCCCTTTGTTGGTTGCCCTCGTTGGCTTTGCTGGCCAATTTCACGCAGATAGGTTATTCGCTTTACACGCTCAAGACGCCGGCCGTGGCCTTCACGCCGGTCTTGGGCGCGTTGTCGGCCTTGCTCTTGGCATGGCTGCTCCGGGTGATGGTCATCCAACAGGGTCGGATGGGCAAAACGTTAGCCTTAGTGGCCATCGTCCTCACGGCTTTTGTTGGCTATTGCCTGCTGGGCGTTTATGTCTTGTTGGCAGGCTTGTTGTTGATCCTTCACACGGTCACGCTGTTGAAGACTGAACGTGCCTATCGCTTGCTCCAAATCTTCATTACCCTTGTTTCCTTTCTTGCCATCCCGATGATATGCTATCAATTGGGGTGGTTTCACGTCAGGCAGTCAGACCTGTATGTACAGGGACTGCCCGATTTCATGCGAGGCGCCGTCAACGCTCACCTGGCGGCCCCCATCCGCATCGCCGCAGGTCTCCTGGCGGTCTACGCCCTGCTCCCCCTTCGTGAGCCGAAAGGCTCGACGGCTCGCTGGGCGCTGGAGCTCGTAGGGCTGATGGTCTTTGTGGTGGGAGGGGTGCTCTCCTACCACCAGACCTTCCGCGACAACAATTTCTATTCGATCCTCGAGATGCGCCAGGCGCTCGAGAAGGGCGACACTGGGCGGGTGCTCCAGTTGTCGATGCAAACCACCGACGTGCCCACGCGCGCCCAGGTGATGCTGACACGCGTGGCCCTCTGGCAGACGGGGCAGGCCGCCGACAAGCTCTTCACCTATCCCGACGGAAGTGCTCCCTACAACGCCCCGGTCGACAACCAGTATCTGCGTATGATGGTCGGACGCACCATCTATTATTATCTCGGCAAGATCAACTTTGCCTACCGCTGGTGCATGGAGGACATGGTGGAGTATGGCCACCGCCCGACCTACCTGCTGTATATGGCCAAGTGTGCGCTCATCAATGGCGAGACGGCCTTGGCCAACAAATGCCTGGCTCAACTGCGCCACACCTTTTTCTATGATGACGTGGCCAACCACTATGTCCAACTCGCGTCGGCCCACCAACAGGACAAGGAGATGAAAGCCCTGCAGCCCCTGCTCCGCTACAACGACATGCTCGATGGCGACGGCGGCCTGGTGGAGATGTATTGCCTTCAGAGCATGGCGCTCAGCCAGGGCGGCTCGCGCGAGATGGTGGACATGAGCTTGATGTGCAACCTCATCACCAAGAACATACCGGGCTTCTGGCCCCGTTTCTTCCAGTTGCTGCCCACCTGGAAGGGCCACATCCCCGTGCACTACCAGGAGGCTGCCCTCCTGTTCTCGCAACTCCAGGGCAAGCCCGACATCAGCCAGCTGCCCATCGACGCGGGCATCCGCCAGAGTTTTGAGCGTCTCATCCAGGCCTCGGCGCAGAATGGCGACAACCAGCAGAACGCCGTCACCCTACGCCCCGAGTTTGGCGGCACCTATTGGTATTATTATTTCTTTGTCGACGGTCTCAAAGCCAACTGACCACCTTCAACCAACCAATTATCATGAAGCACTATAACATCTCACATATCGCCCTGCTGTTCGTCCTTGGACTGTGGATGGCCGCATGCTCGCCGACGTTGCCTGAGCATGCCACGCCTTGCCACCAGAAGCCCCTGCTCTCGGTAGACAACGACAGTGCGACGTTGCCACCCAACATCGCCCCGATGAACTTCCGCATCCTGGAGAAAGGCAACGAGTACCTGTCTCACTTCTGGTCGGATGCCGATCGTGAAGGTTTTCTCGTCAATGGTCCCGAGGTCCGGATGGATGAGGACGCATGGCACGCCTTAGTCCAGGCCAGCAAGGGCAAGACCCTTCATTGTGACGTCTACGTCAAGCGGAACGGCAAGTGGACGAAGTATCAATCCTTGGTCAACGACATCGCAACCGACGACATCGACCCTTATATCACCTATCGTCTCATCGAACCGGGGTATATCGACTATGAGGAGATGAGCATCAACCAACGGTCGCTCACCTCGTTTGAGGAAAAGGAACTCTACAACAACATGATGCTCTCGGATGGCGACAACGGCCAATGCGTCAACTGTCATGTGCCACGCAACTACAACCGCGACGAGCGCTCGATGTTTCATGTCCGCCAATTCCAAGGCGGCACGGTCTTTATCCAGGGTGACCATGTCAACAAGGTCAACCTCAAGACCGACAGCACCCTCTCGGCGGGCGTCTACCCGGCCTGGCACCCGACGAAGAACCTCATAGCCTACTCGGTGAATGAGACGGGACAGGTGTTCCACACACGGGATGCGCAGAAGGTGGAGGTCATCGACTTCGCCAGCGACCTCATTCTCTATGACATCGATCACAACATGGTCTACGACATCGACAAGCGGAAGGATGAGTTTGAGTCGTTCCCCGCATGGAGCCCCGACGGCCAGACGCTCTACTACGTCTCGGCCCACTATGAGCAACAGACCAACAACATCGACGCCGAACTGGGCGAGCACTACCAACAACTGCGATACAACATCTATTGCCGTCACTTCGACAGCAAGACGATGCGCTTTGGCGACCGCCAACTGGTGTTCGACGCGGCCGCCATCGGCAAGAGTGCCGCCTTCCCCCGCGTGTCGCCCGACGGGCGCTACTTGCTGTTCTCGCTCGGCGACTACGGCCAGTTCCACGTCTGGCACAAGAGTGGCGACCTGTGGGCCCTCGACCTGAAGACAGGCAAGGCTGGCGCCCTTACAGCCGCCAACAGTCCGAAGATGGAGTCCTACCATGCGTGGTCGAGCAATGGCCGATGGATCCTGTTCACCTCGCGCCGTGGCGATGGCAACTACACGCGCCTCTACATGGCCTATTTCGACCGCCAGGGCCACGTCCACAAGCCCTTCCTCCTGCCACAGGAAGATCCCGACCACGACCTCAACCTCTTCAAGAGCTACAACACGCCCGAGTTCATGGTGCGTCCTGTCGAGCCTGGCATCAATGAGTTGACACGTGGCATCAACCGTGAGGCCACACCCGTCAAATATGGCGGATCGGCCCTCCTTCATCCAGAAGGCGGTTATGACGTGAGCCATGCCGACAGCCTCGACCCCTCGCGGCAGACTGTGGGCTATTAACCCAGCGCAAATAACTATCCAAAACAATCATCACAAATAACTCAACAACCATGAAACAGAAACATCTACTCTTGTTGATGCTGTTGGCCCTGCTCACGTTTGGGCTTTCGGCAAAGGCTCAGTACACGCTTCAGGTGGGCGACAAGGTCACCACAGACGAAGGCGTCTATGTCGTTTCAGGTCCCAACCTCATCTCGAACCCCAATTTTGCCGAAGGGCTCACGGGGTGGAAGGCTGGCGACGGCAGCGCGCTGAGCGAGACCAACTTTGAAGTGCAACCCGCGGGCGGGCCTGCGGGCCTTTCGTGCCTCCACGCCCTGAAGGGCGCGGGCAGCGGGTCGGCCCAGAGCGTGAAGACCGGCTGGGCGCTGGAAACGGGCAAGACCTATGTGTTCCGTTGCTATGCCTATCGCACAGCCTCGGGCATGGCCAGCAACACCCAGTACAGCCGACTCTATCTGGCCGACTCGGAGACGGGCACCAACGAGCAGATCGCCACCATCAACTACCAGGGCGACTCGTGGGCACTCACGCAGATCGTCTTCAAGGCCACACGCCCTTATCTGGTGGTCAACCTCGGGTGGCTCAACGCCGCATCGTCGTTCACTGCTTTCTATCTGGGCGAGGTGACCGCTTCTTCGGAGCTCTCCACCGACAAGTTGGAAGCCTCCATCGCTGAGGCCAGGGAGTTGCTGGCCAATACTGAGGAGGGCGACGGCAAGGGACAATATGCTGCCACCGTGCGCAGCGCGTTGCAGGCGGCCATCGCCACGGCCGAGGGCGTGCTCTCAACAGCCACGGAACAGGCACAACTCAACGAGGCCAACACCGCCCTGCAGACGGCCATCACGACCTACAAGGCCCAGAAGAACCCGCCTTTCCAGGTGGGCGTGGGCTACAACATCGCCAACGTAGGCGCCAAGATGAACCTGACGGCACTCGACGGCGGTGTGAAGATCAAGACCCCCGACTCCGCCGACAGTACCCAGGTGTTCTATTTTGTGCCCGCACCTACGGGCGATGGTTACAACATCCACGACGCCAACGGCACCTATATCTATAAGGATCCCAACAGCAACTGGGAGATGAAGTCGGGCACGGGCATCGACCTGACCAGCAAGGACGCCCTCTTCACCGTGGTTGACAACGACACGTATGTGCTCATCAAGAACGCCAACCGCGCTAACCTGGGCACCGACGCCACCACCGATGGCGCATCGGTCTACGACGACAAGAACGGTGGGGCCGCCACCCACCAATGGGTGCTCACGAAGCACACGCCGACAGCCGCCCTGGAGACGCTCATCGCCACGGCTCGCCAGTTGCTGGCCGGGACCGAGGTGGGCACTGAGTACTACCAGGTGCCGCAGTCGGCCGCCGATGAACTCTCGGCCGCCATTAGCACTGCGACCGCCGCTTGCACACCCAGCGTGACCTTCGAAGAGGCTGAAGCCGCCTACAACACATTGCAGACGGCCATTGCCACCTTTAACAATGCCTTCAACGCCCTGCCCGACTTTGCCGACGGACAGACCTACATCGTCCGCCACAGCAGCGGACTGGCCCTCACGGCTACCACCACCGGCAATGCCTCCATTACCACCGTGGCCGCCGAAGGGGCGTCTCAACAGCAACTGTTCACCCTCGAGAAGGCTGGTTCGCTCGACAACCAATACACACTACGCTCGGTGAGTGACGGTACCTATCTCTCGGCTCTTGGCGACTGGAACACCGAGTGGGCTCCCTCGAACGCCAACGACTCGACCATCATCCGCGTGGAACGTCTCAACGGCAAGTACCTGGGCTTGCAGTTTATCGTGTCGGGCACCTATCTCGGTAGCGACGCAACGACCGACGGGTCGCTGCTCTACTTCGACAAGGCTGCCGTCAGCAATTCCTATTGGACCATCGAGCCCAATATCACCGTGGTGCTCGACCGCACAAACTTCAACGCCACTTGGGCCATCGCCGACTCGCTCGTGAAGGCTACCGTCATCGGTTACAAGAAGGGCATGTACTTCCAGGCTGACCTCGACGCGTTCAAGACCGAACTCGCCTCGCTGCGCTCGAGTGCCAGCAAGGCCCAAACGCAAGAGGCTCTCGACGCTGTGACGGCACAGTTGGCCACGGCAATCGAGACCTACAAGGGCAAGGCCCATCAGACCGACATCCTCAACCGCAACGACCTCCAGACCGAACTCGTCAAGGCCGGCAAGACCCATGACGCCGCCGTCGCAGGCGACCGCAATGGCCAATATCCTGCCGAGGCCATCATGGCCCTGCAACAAGCCATCATCGACGCTCAAGCTGTGGCCGACCAAGAGGACGCCACGCAAGACAACATCGACGCTGCACTGGAGACGCTGAAACAGGCTGAGGCCAACTTCGCCACCACGAAGGTGACCATCGATTACGCCGCCTTGCAGACGGCTATCGCTGAGGCACAAAAGGCTTTGGCCGACAACGCCGACTACAAGGGCGAGGGCGCGGGCAAAATCCCTGCTGAGAACTTCACCTCGCTGGAGACGAAGATCGCCGAGGCACAGGCCGCCATGCGCGACAACCTGCTCAACCAAGCTGCCGTGGCCACCACGGCCCAACAACTCAACGAGGCTGTGACAGCGTTCCTCAACAGTCGTGTCCGCAACGACTACACCGAACTGCAAGCCCTCGTCGACGAGGCCACCGACCTCATCGGCAAGGCTGAGCGTGGCGAGATCACTTACTATCCCGAGTATCTCGACGACCTAAAGGCCAGTCTGGAGAAGAACGGCGCAGCCCTGGAGTCGACTGACCAAGACGTGATCGACAAAGCCGTGAAGATGCTGCGCCGCGACATCACGATCTTCCAGATCATGGTGACGGGCGTGGACCGCATCACCATCGACGACCTCAACCGAGCAGGCATCGAGATGAAGGTCTATGACCTGAACGGTCGCCAAGTGAACAAGGCCACCCATGGTGTCTACGTCATCCGCATCACCGCCGATGGCGTGACCACGACACGCAAGGTGACGATGAAGTAACCCCATCGACAGCCCACAAACGTTAGAGCCCCCGCATGGCGCATGGCATGATGCCAAACACTATGCGGGGGCTTTATATTTGCATGAGCCGTGAGCTACTGGCGAAACAAAGGAGTCGTGAGCCTCAGGCGAAACAAAGGCGCCTCTACTCCTCTCCCTTGAGCACAGGAAGGGAAATGTGATACTTGACGGCGAGGAAACGAATGAGGACGATGAAGACAAAGGTGGCGACGGCTGTGATGGCCAGGTTGATGTGGAGGCTGATCATGACCCAATAGAGCAGGCCGCCGACAATGGAGGCCATGGCGTAGATCTCCTTCTGGAAGATGACGGGAGTCTTGTTGAGCAGCACGTCGCGGATGACGCCACCGGCAGCTCCGGTGATGCAGCCCATGATGATGGCCACCCAGAAGGGATGACCATAGTCGAGGGTCTTCTGCAGGCCCGTGATGGTGAACGAGGCGAGGCCCAGTGTGTCGAAGGCAAACCAGGCATTGTCGAGCCGCTTGAGCGAGCGGGCAAAGACGATGACGATAAACTGGGCCATGAGCGTGCAGAGGATGTACATCGGCGAGGTCATCCAGAACGGCGTGGCACCCAGCATCACGTCGCGCAGCGTGCCACCGCCGATAGCCACGGCGATGCCACAGACGAAGCCGCCAAACCAGTCGTAGTGCTTGGCGGCGGCGTGACGGATGCCCGATATGGCAAAAGCCAGGGTACCCAGGATCTCTATGATTTGCTGCATGGTATGCACCACGACAGGGTCGGCGTTGATCATTGTGCTCAGAAAGAAGAATTTGTTGTTGGGTTTGTATGGTTGGCGGTCATGCTGAGGGCTGTCGCGGCGCTCAGATCACGTTTTGCGGATGGCCCTCGACGAAGGCGCGCACGTTGTCCACGCAGATCTGCATCAGTCGCTGGCGCGCCTCCTTGGTGGCCCAGGCGATGTGGGGCGTGAGATAGGCGTGAGGCTGGTCGAAGAGAGGACTGCCCTCGCGCGGCGGTTCGTTCTCCATGACATCGGCGCCGTAGCCTGCCAGTCGGCCCGAGGCCAGGGCGTCGGCCACGGCCTGTTCGTCGACGAGCGCTCCGCGTGCCGTGTTGATGAGGATGGCCCCCGGGCGCATGCGGCCGATCTTCTCAGCGTTGAGCAAGTGGTGGTTGGTGGGCGTGAGCGGACAATGGAGCGACACGATGTCGCTGGCGCCGAGCAGGCCGTCGAGCGTGGTCTTGTGAATGCCCTCGGGGAGCGAGGTGGCGTCTTTGGATGTCACGGCGAAGACGTCCATGCCAAACAGGTGGGCGATGGCGGCCACGCGCTGTCCGATGTGGCCGAGGCCGACGACGCCGAGCGTCTTGCCCGACAGTTCGGGCAGGGGCGTGTCCCAATAGCAGAAGTCGGGGTTCTCGCTCCATCGGCCTGCGCGCGCCTCGTCGGCATAGTGTGCCACCTGGTTGGTGATGTTGAGGATGTGGGCGAAGGTCATCTGCACCACCGACTCGGTGCTGTAGGCTGGTATGTTGGTCACCGTGACGCCATGGCGGTGAGCGGCCTCGATGTCCACAACGTTGTAGCCCGTGGCAAGCACGCCGATGTAGCGGAGCTTGGGCAACTGTGCGAGGATATCCTCGGTGATGTTGATCTTATTGATGAGGATGGCGTCGGCGTCCTTGGCGCGCGCCACCACGTCTTCGGGGGCTGTGCGCGGATAGATGGTGAGCGTGCCCCACTCTTTCAGCCCGTCCCATGAGAGGTCACCGGGATTGGCCGCATAACTGTCTAATTCTACGATGTTCATTTTGTCGTTGTGTCTGGTTCTTTGTATCGCTCTCCCCAACAGTTGACCATGTGTTGGTAGAGCCTGTCTTCAGCCTGGTTGTGCTGGGCATGCCAGAAGCGGCAGCCCTGCAGGTCGTCGGGCAGATATTGTTGTTGCGTGAAATGTCCGGGATAGTCGTGCGGATACTTGTATCCGTCGTGATAGCCCAGGTTGGCCATGAGTTCGGTGGGCGCGTTGCGGATGGGCAGTGGCACGGGTTGGTTGCCGCTGCGCTTCACCTCGCCCAGGGCCTCGGCGATGGCCAGGTAGGCGGAGTTGCTCTTGGGACTGGTAGCGAGGTAGACCACAGCCTCGGCCAGGGGGATGCGTCCCTCGGGCCAACCGATCTTCATCACAGCGTCGAAAGCCGCATTGGCGAGCAACAAGGCGTTGGGGTTGGCCAGTCCGATGTCTTCTGCGGCGCTGATCACCAGTCGGCGTGCGATGAACTGCGGGTCCTCACCACCCTCGATCATGCGCGCCATCCAGTAGAGCGCCGCGTCGGGGTCGGAGCCCCTGATGCTCTTGATGAAGGCTGAGATGATATCGTAGTGCATGTCGCCCTGCTTGTCATAGGCCAGCGGGTTCTGTTGCAACCGGTCTTCCACCACCTTGTCGGTGATGACGATGGGATCGGTCTCGGCCGCCTCGACCACCAGTTGCAGGATGTTGAGCAGCTTGCGCGCGTCGCCGCCGCTGTAGCGCATCATGGCGCCAGTTTCTTGCAGTTGGATGTGCTTCTCGCGCAGCACCACGTCGTCGGTGATGGCGCGGTGGAGCAACTTCTCCAGGTCGCTGACGCCGAGGGGCTTCAGCACGTAGAGCTGGCAACGCGAGAGCAGCGGACGGATGACCTCGAATGAGGGGTTCTCGGTGGTGGCCCCGATGAGCGTCACCACGCCTTTCTCGACGGCACCCAGGAGCGAGTCTTGTTGCGACTTGGAGAAACGGTGGATCTCATCGATGAAGAGGATGGGCGACTCCGAGTTGAAGAAGCGCCCCTTCTTGGCGCGCTCGATGACCTCGCGCACGTCTTTCACGCCGCTGGTGACGGCGCTCAGCGTGTAGAACGGCACCTTGAGCGTGCTGGCCACAATCTGTGCAAGCGTGGTCTTGCCCACACCTGGAGGGCCCCAGAGGATGAAGGAGTTGACGTGGCCACTCTCTATCATTTTCCGGAGCACGGCACCCGGTCCCACCAGGTGCTCTTGCCCCACGTAATCGTCGAGCGTGTGGGGGCGCAAACGCTCTGCCAATGGTTCACTCATAGTATGCAAAGTTACAAAAATCCATGGTCTGCAGGGTGTCCTGCCACGTTAAAGAATACAAAATCGGAGCTTGCAGCCATGCAACAATATTGCGTTTGCTGTGATTGTTGACTAAAACCCGCGTGTTTGACAAAAACAGGATTAAACCCCAGCTGGTTTTCTGAGCCTGACGGCTTGGCCGCCTTGCTTGGCCCTGTCCTTACGTGAGCGAGCTCACGACGGCCAGTTCCAAACAAGACAGCCAGTGGCGCCAGCGCCACTCAGAAAACCAGCAGGCGATAAACCGATTGAAACCGCTCACGCCCTCTGGAGGGATACTCATTAAACCACTCACACATCAGCTGACCAATGCTGACGGCATGAACTGTTACCTGTAACCTTATAACCTTTTCGTTGCTCGGGCGTGAGGAAAAAACTTGGGGCGGAAAAACTTGGAGCAAAGAGAGAATATTTTGAGCCAAAAGGGAGGTTGGGCAATGATTATTTTGTAAATTTGCAACCAAACAAAATAATCAGACCGATATGATATTTTTTTTCGTGATGTTCTTGATACTCTGCGTTTTAGTTTGGATTGACGCAGGTAAGGGAAATTAATGTTTTTACCACTGCGCCGCCATTCTTGTCCTTCGCAGTTGCTCCACTCTCTATGGCTGTTGCCCTCACAGAGCCATCCACCGACAGCTACGCCCAGGGTAGAAGCGCCCCAGGGCTATCAGGTGCTGAAAGGACAAAAAACATTAAAATTTGCACCTTTTTTGCAAAAGCGTGCCAAGTGACTGAAATGTTTTGTACCTTTGCCGACTAACAGAAAAGCCTAATAAATTAATCATTATGGTAAAGTTAAACTTAACATCCCAGATCGTACTCAACAAGGTACCTGAGGAGTTCTATCATCCTAAAACCGCTGTGGAACTGTCTGAGCTGACACGTTGCGAGAAGATTCCCACCACCATTTTCCCCAAGTCGGAAGAGGGCGCGCGCAGCATCGCCAACGCCATCGAGAAGACAATCCGCCAGAAGCAGCAGTCGGGCCAATACTGTGTGTTGGGCCTGGGCACGGGCTCATCGCTCACGCCCGTCTTCAATGAGCTCATCCGCCTGCACAAGGAGGAAGGTCTGAGCTTCAGCAACGTCATCGTCTTCAACGCCTACGAGTATTTCCCCTTGCAGGCCGGCGCCAAGAATTCCACGCTCAACCAGTTGAAGGAGCGCCTGCTCAACCATGTCGACATCAACCCGCAGAACGTGTTCTCGCCCGAGGGCACGGTGCCCCAGGAGCGCGTGCAGGAGTTCTGCCGCCTCTATGAGCAGCGCATCCAGAGTTTCGGCGGCATCGACATCATGCTCCTGGGCATCGGCCGCATCGGCAACATCGCCACCAATGAGCCTGGCTCAGGCCTTACCTCAAGCTCACGCATCATCCTCATCGACAACCTCACACGCGAGGAGATGTCAATGAGCCAGTCGACCAACGAGACCGTGCCGCCCTGCTCAGTCACCATGGGCATCTCCACCATCCTCAAGGCCCGCAAGATCTACCTGACGGCATGGGGCGAGGAGAAGGCCGACATCATCCAGAAGACTGTCGAGGGCCCGATCAGCGACACCATCCCCGCCACCTTCCTCCAGACCCACAACGACGCCCACGTGGTGATCGACCTGGCCGCCGCCGGCCGCCTGACGCGCATCGTCCACCCCTGGCTCGTCACCAGCTGCACATGGACCGACAAGCTCACCCGCGCCGCCCTGGTTTGGCTCTGCGAGGTGACAGGCAAGCCCATCCTGAAGCTCACCAACAAGGACTACAACGAGAATGGCCTGTCGGAGCTGCTCACCATCTACGGATCAGCCTACAACGCCAACATCAAGATATTCAACGACCTGCAGCACACCATCACCGGATGGCCCGGCGGCAAGCCCAACGCCGACGACACCTATCGCCCGGAGCGTGCCAACCCGTTCCCCAAGCGTGTCATCGTGTTCTCACCCCACCCCGACGACGACGTCATCTCCATGGGTGGCACCATCCGCCGACTGGTGGAGCAGGGCCACGACGTGCACCTGGCCTATGAGACCAGCGGCAACATCGCCGTGGGCGACGAGGAGGTCACACGCTTCATGCACTTCATCAATGGATTCAACCAGATTTTCGCTGACTCCAAGGATAGCATCATCTCCAATAAGTACAAGGAGATCAAGGAGTTCTTCAAGAAGAAGAAAGACGGCGACATGGACACACGCGACATCCTGACCATCAAGGGCTTGATCCGTCGTGGCGAGGCCCGCACCGCCTGCACCTTCAACCACATTCCCCTCGACCACGTGCACTTCCTCGACTTGCCATTCTATGAGAGCGGCAAGATCGAGAAGTTCCCGATGACCGAGAAAGACGTGCAGATCGTGCGCAAGTTGCTGGCCGAGGTGAAGCCTCACCAGATCTATGTGGCCGGCGACCTGGCCGATCCTCACGGCACACACCGCAAGTGCACCGACGCCGTGCTGGCCGCCATCGACTTGGAGAAGGAAGCCAAGGCCGAGTGGCTCAAGGACTGCCGCATCTGGATGTATCGTGGCGCATGGGCCGAGTGGGACATCGAGAACATCGAGATGTGCGTGCCCATGAGCCCCGAGGAGCTGCGCGCCAAGCGCAACGCCATCCTGAAGCACCAGAGCCAGATGGAGAGCGCCCCGTTCCTGGGCAACGACGAGCGCCTGTTCTGGCAGCGCGCCGAGGACCGCAACCGCAACACCGCCAAGATCTACGACAACCTGGGCTTGGCTTGTTACGAGGCCATGGAGGCCTTCGTGGAGTATAAGCCGCTCTAAGGTAGCCATCCGCGCAAACACTCATGAGGCTCATCCCTCGCCCTTTCACGGGGCGGAGGATGGGCCTCTTTTTTGTGTATTTCTGCTTTATGGGTAAGCAAATCTGTAATTTTGGTAAGTCGATTGCTGAATAATTGTCGTATCTTTGCACCGTGAACCTACAAGATTGAAAGATGAAGAAGATTTTCAACCTGCTGGTCGTGTGTTGCCTCGTGGCGCTCACGGCTTGCGCACAAAACACAAAGAAGGAGAACAAGAACATGAGTAAGACATTGGTGGCCTACTTCAGCGCCACAGGCACCACAGCTGAGGTGGCCGGTCGGCTGGCCAAGGTGGCCGGCGCCGACCTGCACGAGATCAAGCCTGTGAAGAAATACACGGCCGACGACCTCGACTGGACCAACAAGCAGAGCCGCTCATCGGTGGAGATGAACGACAAGAAGAGCCGGCCCGCCATCGTGAAGGACCTGCAACACATCGACGCCTACGACACCCTCTACGTGGGCTTCCCCATCTGGTGGTACACCGCCCCGACGATCATCAACACCTTCCTCGAGAGCTACGACCTCAAGGGCAAGACCATCATCCTCTTTGCCACCTCGGGCGGCAGCACGCCTGACAAAGCGCTCAAGGAGCTGAAGGCACAGTATCCCGCCCTGCAGTTCAAGGCCGCTCGCCTGCTCAACAACGAAAGCGACAAGGAACTGGACCAGTGGGTGAAGAGCCTGAGATAACCGCGTCATTCCGTTTCATTTACATAAAGTTTATAGTTTTAGTCTCTACGTTTCAATAGGCGTTTCCCCACTTCCGTCAGCGTTCGGAGTGGGGATTTTTTGTGTGTTGTGGGGAACGTTGCTATAGACAAAAACCGATATAAACCCCAGGGTGACGGGAAGCCCTGACGGGCCCATGCTGGCGAGCCAACCCTTGGGCTCCGTGAGCGAGCTCACAACCCCCAAGGGTTGACTCAGCAGCATGGGCGGCTCCCGCCGCCTTCCCGACACCCTGGCCATAAACCGAATTAAA
>JBNMMB010000082.1:0-15499 GCA_050875105.1 Prevotella sp.
GACTTCAAGAGGCAGTTTCAATTACAACCCATATCTGAACACGAATTTAATGATTTGTGGAATTCAGTGTGTTATGACTGGAAAGAAGGAAAATTCAAGAAGAACGAGGGCACTTATTTCCTCTAGAATGTGCAGTCGCCAGGTGCCTGTTTTTTCAGAATTTTCAAGACAAAGCGGAGGGGAACAAAAACCAGGTTAAACCCCTGTTGGTTTTCTGAGCCTGTCGGCTTGTTGTCTTGTTAGGGCGCCACTCAGAAAACCAACAGGCCATAAACCGATTTAAACCGCTCACGCTGTCGTTAACTTATTAAACCGCTCACGCAGCCGTTGACTGACCAGCAGTGGGTGACGTGTCCCACGTCACTCTAAGTTCTGTAGTGGGTGACGTGTCCCACGTCACGAGCAAGTCCTTTTCCTTAGAGTGACGTGAGACACGTCACCCACTGCAAAGACCAACAGGCAATCATGAAGAATGGATGTCGCACGGGACCCATTGAGCGTGATGGCGGCCATAAAAATAGCGGCTCAGATGAATAATTCCCTGCAAAGTCATGGTCTTCTTGAAAAAATGAGGTATATTTGCAAGGTGATGTCTAGCCGACAACGCAGGCGGCACCCATCTGAAACAATGCCGAATGGTCGGCGCCAACCTTAATATACAACACGACATGGAGAGCCAAATCCCACAGGAGTGGAACAAGTTTATACTGAAAGACGTGACATTCGTCAACCTGATGATGCGTCGCATCTACAATGTGCTCATCGTGGCCAACCCCTACGACGCATTCATGCTCGAGGACGACGGTCGCGTGGAGGAGAAGATATTCAATGAGTACATGGGCCTCGGCCTTCGCTATCCGCCCACCTTCACCCAGGTGTCGACCATCCGCGAGGCCGAGGCAGCCCTGGCCACGATGAAGATCGACCTCGTGATCTGCATGCCCGGCAACGCCGACAACGATGCCTTCACCGTGGCGCGCGCCATCAAGGGCAAGTTTCCCGAGATCCACTGCGTGGTGCTCACCCCCTTCTCACACGGCATCACCCGCCGCATGCAAGACGAGGACCTCAGCATCTTCGACTATGTGTTCTGCTGGTTGGGCAACACCAACCTCATCATGTCGATCATCAAGCTCATTGAGGACAAGATGAACCTCGAGCACGACATCCGCGAGGCCGGTGTGCAGATGATCCTGCTGGTGGAAGACTCCATCCGCTTCTACAGTTCCATCCTGCCCAACCTCTACAGTTACATCCTCAAGCAGAGCCAGAACTTCGCCACCGAGGCCCTCAACCGCCATGCCGCCAACCTGCGCATGCGCGGTCGGCCCAAGGTGGTGCTGGCGCGCAACTATGATGAGGCCATGGACATCTATGAGCGCCACAAGGACAACTGCTTGGGTGTGATCAGCGACGTGCGGTTCCCCCTGCACGCCACCAAGCGCTCGCAGATCGTGGGCGCCGGCGCCTCGTCGGTCGAGAAAGACCCCGAGGCCGGCTTCAAGTTGCTCGAGGCCATCCGCCGCGAGGACGAGTATGTGCCCCTCATCATGGAGAGCTCCGAGGCCGCCAACAGGGAGCGCGCCGAGCAAGAAGGCTTCCGCTTCGTAGACAAGAACTCGAAGATGCTCAGCGTTGACCTGCGCCACCTCATGGAGGAGCACATGGGCTTCGGCGACTTCATCTTCCGCGACCCGACGACCCACGCCGAGATCATGCGCATCAGGACCCTGAAGGAGTTGCAAGACAACATCTTCAAGATACCGCGCGACTCCATGCTCTACCACATCTCGCGCAACCACATGAGCCGCTGGCTCACGGCACGCGCCATCTTCCCCGTGTCCAACTTCCTCAAGCACGTCACCTGGCACAAGTTGCAGGACGTCGACGCCCATCGCCAGATCATCTTCGACGCCATCGTGCAGTATCGCCACATGAAGAACATCGGCGTGGTGGCCGTCTTCGACCGCGGCAAGTTTGACAAGTATGCCCACTTCGCCCGCATCGGCGAGGGCTCGCTGGGCGGCAAGGGCCGTGGCCTGGCCTTTCTCGACAACGTGGTGAAGACCCATCCCCAGTTCAACCAGTTTGCGGGCGCCACGGTGCAGATCCCGAAGACCGTGGTGCTCTGCACCGACGTCTTCGACCAGTTCATGGAACACAACAACCTCTACGACATCGCCTTGAGCGACGCCCCCGACGACGTCATCCTCGAGCACTTCCTCAAGGCCCAGTTGCCCGACAGCTACATCGACGACTTCTTCACCTTCTTCGAGGCCACGAAGAGCCCCATCGCCATCCGCTCCAGTTCGCTCCTCGAGGACAGCCACTACCAGCCCTTTGCCGGCATCTACAGCACCTACATGATTCCCTACCTGGACGACAAGTATGAGATGCTCCAGATGCTCGCCGCCGCCATCAAGGGCGTTTACGCCTCTGTGTTCTACCGCGACTCGAAGGCCTACATGACCGCCACCAGCAACGTCATCGACCAGGAGAAGATGGCCGTCATCCTCCAGGAGGTGGTGGGCAAGACCTATGGCGACCACTATTATCCCAACATCTCCGGCGTGCTGCGCAGTCTCAACTATTACCCCATCGGCGACGAGACCGCCGAGGAGGGCATCGCTTCGCTGGCCCTGGGCCTCGGCAAGTATATCGTCGACGGCGGGCAGACCCTCCGCGTGTCGCCCTATCATCCCCGCCAGGTGCTCCAGATGAGCGAGATGGAGATGGCCCTTCGCGAGACACAGACCCGTTTCTATGCGCTCGACATGAAGCATGTGGGTCCCGACTTTAAGGTCGACGACGGTTTCAACATCCTCAAGCTCAAGGTGAAGGAGGCCGACAAGGACGGTGCCCTGCGCTACATCGCCTCGACCTTCGACCCCTACGATCAGGTCATCCGCGACGGCCTCTATGAGGGCGGGCGCAAGGTCATCTCGTTCTGTGGCGTGTTGCAGCACGACGTGTTCCCCCTGCCCCAGATCCTCCAGATGTCGATGAAGTATGGCGCCGAGGCCATGCGCCGCCCCGTGGAGATCGAGTTTGCCTGCAACCTCAATGACGACAAGACCGGCGACTTCTACCTCTTGCAGATCCGCCCCATCGTCGACTCCAAGCAGACACTGGTGGAAGACGTGGCCGCCCTGCCCGACGCCGACTGCCTGCTGCGCTGCCACAACTCGCTCGGACATGGCATCATGGACGACGTGACCGATGTGGTGTATGTGAAATACGACGACCAGTTCTCCGCCATGAACAACCCCTCGGTGGCCGCCGACATCGAGCGCATCAACCGCCACTTCCTCGATGAGGGGCGCAACTATGTGCTCATCGGCCCCGGCCGCTGGGGCTCGAGCGACCCGTGGCTCGGCGTGCCCATCAAGTGGCCCAACATCTCGGCGGCGCGCGTCATCGTCGAGGTGGTGCTCAGCAACTATCGCGTAGACCCCAGCCAGGGCACCCATTTCTTCCAGAACCTCACGTCGTTTGGCGTGGGCTATTTCACCATCGACACCAACCATCCCGGCGAGGGTGGGCTCCTGCGCAAGGACCTCCTCGACCAGATGCCCGCCGTGGAGGAGACCCAGTGGGTGCGCCACGTGCGCTTCGACCGTCCGCTGCGCATCATGATGGACGGCATGAAGCAGGAGGGCGCCGTGCTGTTGCCCGAAGGAGAGACAGCGCCGACGCCCCAGGCATCCTAACCACAACAAAGACAATCATGACACTCGAACAATCCTATCAGCAACAAGCCCACGGCTATGGCCAGCAGGTGCAGTCGCTGCGCAACCGCGGCCGTGGCTTTGTCATCGGCGAGGTGATTCTCTTTGTGGCCTTTGTTGCGTCTCTGGCCGCTGCCACGCAGGCGGGGCAGGGCGCTTGGCGCATGGCAAGCATTGTCCTTGCCGTGGCGTTTCTCATCGGTTATGTGGTGTTGCGTCGGCTCGACGTGCGCAACGACAGGCGCGCCCGTCACCTCGAAGACCTGCAGACCGTCTATGAGCGCGAGGCCCAAGCCCAGCGCGGCGACCATCATGCCTTCGACGATGGCACACGCTATGCCGATCCCCACCATGCCTTCAGCTATGACCTCGACCTCTTCGGTCCCGACAGCCTCTACCAGCGGCTGAGTCGAGCGGTGACCACGGGTGGTGGCGATGCCCTGGCCCGTCACCTCTGCGACCTTCGGCCCTTGTCCGCCTCGCCTGGCGAGATCGACCGTTTGGCCGCCGACGAACCCTTCCGCATGGCCTTCATCGCCCAAGGCGCCCGAGGCAAGATCGATACCGAGGCCATTGCCCAGTCGATAGCGGCCGTCCGCCAGTTGTCTGTCCCCACCTTCTTCTCCTCGCCCTGGTTGCGCATGCTGGTGGGTGTGGATGTGGCGGCCTTCCTGGCCAGCGTGGTCCTGGCCGTCATGGGCCAGGTCAGCGCCATGTTGCCCATGTGGTGGGGCACCATCCATTTCTTTGCCGCCTACGCCTTGTGCAACGTCACATTGCGCCGCATTGGCGGTGTGCTGGGCCAGTTGCAGGGTCATCTGCGACAGCTCATGGAGGTCGTGGCGCTCCTTTCGCCCACGCCCGTGGCCTCGTTTCAGCGGCTCAAGGCGTTGCTCGACGACCTCGACAAGCGAGGCAACATCCTGGGCCTCCTGCTCACCGATGCCCTCTACCTGAGCGACCTCCGTGTCGTGCGCCGCTTTGTGGCCTGGCGTGGCCGTGAGGCCGACGAGGTGGAGGCGTGGATGGAGCGCGTGATCAAAAAGGACGTCGAGGTGACGGTGTCCACCTTCCGCCACAACCACCCCTCCACGGTGTGGCCCCAGTGGGTGGCAGGCAGCGCGCTCACCTATGAGGCCCAAGGCCTGTGGCACCCCTTCTTGGGAGAGAAGGCCGTGCGCAACGACTTCAGCATCGCCGACCGCAACTTCTACATCGTCACGGGTGCCAACATGGCCGGCAAGTCCACCTTCCTGCGTGCCGTCGGTGTCAACTACGTGTTGGCTATGGCCGGCATGCCCGTGTTTGCCGAGCGGTTGTCGGTCAGTCGCTTCAAGCTCTTCTCGAGCATGCGCACCACCGACGACCTCAGCCATGGCATCAGCTATTTCAACGCCGAACTGTTGAGGCTCAAACAGCTCATCGCCTTCTGCGACCACGAGGTGGTGGGCACTGACGGCCAGGCCTTGCCCACCCTCATCATCCTCGACGAGATACTGAAGGGCACCAACTCGGCCGACAAGCTCAACGGCAGTCGCATGTTTCTCGAAGCCATCAGCCAAAAGGATGTAGCTGGCATCATCGCCACCCACGACCTGAAACTCTCGGAGATGGCCGACCGCCATCCTGCACAGTTCCACAACTATTGCTTCGAGATCGGACTGGGCGAACGCGTCACCTATTCTTATAAGGTGACGCCCGGCGTGGCCCGCAACCAAAACGCCACCTACCTCTTGCGCCAAATCCTGGGCTGACCATGAGGCAGTGGCAGTTTGCCAAGGGCCTTCGGAGAATAAGAACCCGGGATTTTTCCCGACCTGATTATAATAATGAGCGCCCCTCCTCGTTATTAAGATTGGTTAAGAAATAAACAGAACCTAAACTATAGAGCTTATGAAAAAGTATTTAGCAGAGATGGTGGGCACGATGGTGCTCGTGTTGATGGGCTGTGGCGCCGCCGTCTCATTGGGGTGCGACCCCGTCAGCAACCAGGCATCGGTGGTCGGCACCGCCCTCGCATTTGGCCTCTCGGTGGTGGCCATGGCCTACACCATCGGTGGCATCTCGGGTTGCCACATCAATCCCGCCATCACGCTCGGCGTGTTGCTCAGTGGCCGCATGAGCGGCAAGGATGCCGGCATGTACATGGTCTTCCAGGTCATTGGCGGTCTCTTGGGCGCCGCCATACTCTATGCCCTCACGCAGGCCGCCGGCCTGACAGGCACGGGCGCCAACGACCTGCAGGCGGTCAATGAGGCCGGTGTGACGGTGACCGTCTTTGGCGGTCTGCTGGCTGAGATCGTCTTCACGTGTGTCTTTGTGCTCGTGGTGCTGGGCGCCACGTCGAAGACCAATGGCGCCACCAACAATTTTGCAGGCCTGGCCATCGGCCTGTCGTTGGTGCTGGTCCATCTCGCTTGCATCCGCTACACAGGCACGTCGGTCAACCCTGCACGATCCATTGGCCCCGCACTCTTCCAGGGCGGCCCCGCCTTGGCCAACCTGTGGATCTTCATCGTGGGACCCTTCGTGGGCGCCGCACTGGCCGCACTGGTGTGGAAAATCGTGGAACCAGCCAAGTAGTCATGTCATGAGTCGCCAGTCATTAACCAACAAGAAGTATCTGCTTCCGTTCATCCTCGTCACGTCGCTGTTCTTTCTGTGGGGTTTCGCCCGCGCCATCCTCGACGTGCTGAACAAGCATTTCCAGAACGAGCTCAACATCAGCATCACCCAGTCGTCGCTCATCCAGGTCACCACCTACCTTGGCTATTTCCTCATGGCCATCCCCGCCGGATGGTTCATCAATCGACGTGGCTATCGCCTGGGAGTGGTGTTCGGCCTGATGCTGTTTGCCATCGGTGCGTTCCTCTTCATCCCCAGCGCCTTGGCCGGCACGTTCTATGCCTTCCTCGGTGCGCTGTTTATCATCGGTTGCGGCCTCGTGTTCCTCGAGACCTCGGCCAATCCCTATGTCACCGAACTGGGCGACCGTGAGACCTCCACGGCCCGTCTCAATTTCTCACAGTCGTTCAATGGCCTGGGATCGCTCTCGGCCACGTTTGTCGTGGGCCAGTTCCTCTTCAGCGGCAACAGCCAGGCCAACGACATCGTGTTGCCTTACTCGATCCTCGGCGCCTTGGTGCTCATCATCGCCGTCATCTTCTCGCGTGTCAACCTGCCCGAGATCAAGCACGTGGAGACCGACGAAGACCGCCAACAGGACACCCGCATCAAGAAGCTGTTCAAGCACCATCCCATGTTCGTCTTCGGACTCTTTGCCCTGTTGGCCTACGAGGTGGCTGAGATCTCCATCAACAGCTACTTCATCAACTTTGTCACGGGCAAGGGTTGGATGACCGACAACACCGCCTCCATCGTGCTCACCGTGGCACTGGGCTTCTTCATGGTGGGCAGGTTCCTGGGCAGTTGGATCATGCGCCGGGTCAGTGCCGAGGTCATGCTCTTCGCCTGTGCCGTGGGCAGCGTCGTCTGCATCGGTCTGGTGCTGCTCAATCTTGGCCGTGTGTCGATGGTGGCCCTCGTGTGCAACTACCTCTTCGAGGCCATCATGTTCCCCACCATCTTCTCCCTGGCCCTGCGTGGCCTGGGCAACCTCACCAAGAGTGCCTCGTCGTTGCTGATGATGACGCCCATCGGTGGCTGTGGCTTCCTGCTCATGGGCCTGGTGGCCGACACGACAGGCATGCAGAGCCTGCCGTTCATCATCCCCTTCCTGGGCTATTTCATCGTGTTGCTCTTCGCCTCTGAGCTGACCCGCAAGGGAAAGAGCCAGGTGTTGATGCTCTGATGGGGTAGGGACGTCGCCCGCCCTTTCGCAAGTCAAGGACCTGCCAACATCATGGTTGACAGGTCCTTGGCATTTTTTTATGGGGCTCCACCTGCCACATCCGCATGCCAAAAGTTTCCCTATGTTAATTCTTGGTAGAAAACGTTAATATGTGGAGGGTGATTTCTTCGTGTTGGCTTTATTGTATACTTTTGCACATATTATATGAAACAGCATCTGATTGCATAAAACCAACATCATGTCACGCAAGTTATTCTTATTGCTTATTTTGTTATTGTCCGTAACGTCCGTCCAGGCCCGTCACATCATCGGTCGTGTGCTCGACACCGACCGCCGCGATTTGGAGGGAGCGACCGTCGAGTTGTTGTCTGTCGCCGACAGTTCGGTCATCCGCGTCACCCAAACCAAGGAGATGGAACTGTGGGGATGGAAGCGTTGGGTCTATGAGCTCGATGTGGACAACAACAAGAGTTACCTGCTGCGCGTTTCGATGTTAGGTTACAAGACCAAATATAAAAAGGTGGATGTGAAGATGGCTGCCCGCGCCAATGAGCAAGAGGTGGACGACATCGTGCTCGAAGAGAATGCCCACCAACTCAGCGAGGTGGTGGTGAAAGCCACCAAGATCAAGATGGTGATGAAGGGCGACACCGTGGTCTACGACGCCTCGGCCTTCAACCTGAGCGAAGGGTCGATGCTCGACGCGCTGGTGAAGCAGATGCCCGGCGCCACGCTCGAGAACGGCGTGATCAAGGTCAACGGCCGCACCGTGAGCTCGCTGCTTGTCGATGGCCGCGACTTCTTCAGCGGCGACGCCTCCAAGGCGCTGGAGAACCTTCCCGCCTACACCGTCGACAAGATCAAGGTCTACGACAAGGCTGGCCGCGAGAGCCGTTTCCAGGGTGTGGACATGGGCGACAAGGACTTGGTGCTCGATGTCAACCTGAAGAAACAATACAAGCATGGAAACATCAGCAACCTGGACCTGGCCCTCGGCTCCAAGGACCGCTACCAGGCCCGCCTGTTCTCGATGTTTTATGGCAAGAAGTCGCGCCTCACACTGACAGGCAACGTCAACAACGTCAACAACAATCGTGTGCCTGGACAAGACGATGTGACGGGCGACCTGCCAGATGCCGGCAACGGTCTCGTGGCACGCAAGTCGGTCGGCTTGGACTATCGCTATGAGGGCAAGACCGAGGACGACTATTACAAGACTTCGAGTTCCTACACGACCGTGGACAACGACAACGCGTCGCGAACCAATGCGCAGACCTTCCTTACGGGAGGTGACTACTATAACTTGAGCAGCAACGTCAATCGCTCGAAAAACTACACGCTGTTCACCAGGCATGAGTTCTCGCGCATGTTCAAGCGCAGCATGATGTATGGCTACGCCGACGCCACCCACACACACAACCATGGCTGGAACAGCAGCTTGAGCGGCCGCTTTGACCAAAAGCCGTGGGGCATGTCGGCCCTCGACAGCATCTTCATGCTCGGTTCCGACCGCGCGCTGATGCAGACCGTCATCAACCGTGTGAGAAACGTCAGCAAATACCAGGGCGAGTCGACTGACTTCAACGGCTATTTCAGTTATCGGTTCAAGCTTGGCAAGGGCGACGACTTCTGGTCGCAAGACAATATCAATGTTGAGGCCAACGCCAATTATGGGCACGGCTCCAACGACAACTTTGCGCTCAACCGCATCGACTACCTGTCAACAGGCAAGAAAGACGACCGCAACCAGTTCTCGCAGTCGCCCAGCAAGAGATATGGCTACGGCGTGACGACCGAATACACCCACTTCCTCCTCAACGACTCGGCAGGAGCGCGCAACCTCTATGTGCGCCCGAGTTATGCATATAGTCAGAGCTACAACTCGCAGACCTACGACCTCTATCGCCTCGACCAGTTGGCCGACTACGATTCCACCTCGTATGGCATGGGGGTGCTGCCCTCGACGCGCGAGGCCCTGCTCACCGTGAAGGACCACAACAACAGTTACTGGAGCGACCAACTGACCCGCACCCACGACGCCAACCTCATGATGATGTTCAACTCGGGCGATGGCGTGCAGCGTCCGCGCTTCATGGTCCATGGCAACCTCGGACTGTCGTTCAAGTACGACCACCTCAACTATTACCGCCAGCGCAGGTACAACCCCTCGCGCCACGATGTGCTCTTCCAGCCCAACGTGGGCATGATGTACCAGTTCAACGACTCCACGGGCAATGTCTTTGCCTCGCTCACCTACCGCTCCTCGGAGTCGCAGCCCGGCATGACGTCGATGCTCGACATCCGCGACGACGCCAACCCCTTGTATGTGACACTCGGCAACCCCGACCTGAAGAATGCGCGCACGCACAGCGTCTATGCCCGCTGGGGCAAGTTCCGGATGCGCGAGCAGTCGCTCCTCTCGCTGAGCGCCAACTACAGCGTCACGCGCAACGCCCTCGCCACAGCCGTCGTCTATGACAAGCAGACAGGCATCACGACCAGTCAGCAGCGCAACATCAATGGCAACTGGCAGGTGGGCGGCAACGCCTTCGTGCAGCGTGCGGTGGACAAGAAGAAGCACCTCGTGCTCGAGGCCAACCTCTATGCCAACTATGACAACAGCGTGGACCTCACCACGGTGGAGGGCATGGCGAACATGCGGAGCAACGTGCACAACACCACGGCCAACGGTTCCGTGGGCATGACCTATCAGCTTGGCGATGGCTTGCGCCTGAACCTCACGCCTTCGGTGACCTATCAGCGCGCCACCAGCGACCGCGAGGACTTCACAAAGGTGTCGGCGTGGAACTACAACGTGCGCTTCTCGGGCATGGTGCACCTGCCCTGGAGCTTCGAACTGTCGACCGACCTGACATCCTACAACCGCCGCGGATACAACGACGACCAGATGAACACCAGTGAGTGGGTGTGGAACGCACGCCTGACACGTGGATTCCTGAAGAAGAAACTCACCCTCTCCATCGATGCCTTCGACATCCTGGGCCAGTTGAAGAGCACCACCATCGCGCTCAACTCGCAGGGACGCACCGAGACCTGGCACAACAGTCTGCCGCGCTATGTCATGGCACACCTGGCCTATAAGTTCAACTCGGGCATGAAGAAACCCAAACCCAGAAATCCCTGGGAGTGATCAAGCAATGCATGAGGCCGCACCTGCAAAGGCGCGGCCTCATGCATTTTGGCGACGGGACGGCCGATAAGGGCGCAGCAAAAAGTTTTTTTGTGTTTTTCTCGTTTTTCTGTCACAAACAGGTCCGCCCAATCGTACTATAGGCAGAACATCAATCAAAAAGCAAACGTATGAATAAGCAAAAACTATTTATCTTCGCCCTGGTGACCGTGTTCACCTTTGGCCTTAGCTCATGTCGCACGCAGCATGTGAACGCCGAGCCCACCACAACCTACGATGGCGACCGCTGGACGACACGCACCTACAACCTCGGCGACTTCTACAAGATCGAAATGTCGGGCGTGTCCAACATCCATTTCACGCAGGGCGCCAAGCGATCGGTGGAGGGCAAGGGCACTGCCGCCAACCTCGACCGTGTGAAGGTCTATGTGCAAGACGGCTGCCTCTATGTGAAGAATGTCAGCAAGGAGAACACGCATGTCAATCAGGGATGTGACATCTACATCACGGCACCGAAGCTCACGGCCCTGAAGGTGAGTGGTGTGGGTTCGTTTGAGGCCAAGACGCTCACGGCCAAACGCTTCGACCTTCGGCTGTCGGGCGTCAGCAATTTCAGGGTGGATCAGCTGAAGAGCGACGATACCCATATCAACATCTCGGGCGTGGGCGATGTCAAGACCACAGTCGAGGGCGACAACCTCTATGTGCACGCCTCGGGCGTGTCCAACAGCGACATCAAGTTCAAAGGCAAGGTGGCCGACATCCAGAACAGTGGGGTGGGCAGCACCGTGGTCGACGTGGAGTGTGATGAGATCCGGGCCAAGAACAGCGGCCAGTCGACACTGAAGCTCAAGGGACATGCCGACAAGACCAATGTTGACAACAGTGGCATGGCCTCCATCGACACCCGTGGCCTGAACCAATACTGATCTGCTAACCAGAGGCCGATGGACGAGGCACAATTTCAACAGGTGGCGGTGGACATGCGTGGCAGCATGCTGGCCACGGCGCGCCGCTATCTGCACGACGCTTCCGAGGCAGAGGACGTGGTGCAAGATGTGCTCGTCCGCCTGTGGAAGATGAGCGATCACCTGCAGCCCGATGTGCGACGGTTGGCGCAGGTGCTCACCCGCAACCTTGCCATCGACCGACTGCGCCACATACGCCCTCATGTGGCCATCGAGGGACTGGCGTTCGCCGTGAGTCCCGACACGCCTGGCGACCCGCGCTATGAGCGCATCACCCAACTCATCGCGCGCCTGCCCGAAACCTGGCAGACTGTGTTTCGCCTGCGCCACGCCGACGGCATGTCCTACGAGGACATCGCACAGCTGACGGGCCTTACCGAGGCCTCGGCGCGCCAGATCGCCAGTAGGGCGCGTCGCACACTGCTCCAACAATACAACAACCATCACACGCCATCATGAACACGCAAGAACTGATCAACCGATTTCTCGACGGCGAGACGACCGTCGAAGAGGAACAAGCGCTCTGCCGCCGTTTTCAGGCGGGCCCTGTGCCGCCCGAGCTGGCGCCCTACGCTGACTTCTTCCTCGACATGGCCACCCTGCCCGTCACCGAGACGCCGCTCCGCCGGCGCCTCCCATGGATCCGGTGGGCCGCTGCGGCAGCCGTCGTCGTGGCGTTTGTCATGGGCGGAGCAGGGCTACAGTTGAGGCTCGACAACCAGTTGCTGGCCGAGACCTATGGCGGCAGTTACATGATTGTGAACGGGAAACGCACCGACAGCCTGGTGAAGATCAAGGATGAGGTGGGAGCGCTCTTGGCCGACGCCAACCGCATCGAAGCACACGCCAAGGGCCAACAGGTCATCAGTGATGCTGAGCAGGACGTGTTGCAAAGTGTGCCCGCCAGCCAAAGAAAGGAAATAGAACGACTCTTAAACGAATAGAATCATGCCGAAACGATATTTGCTCACGTTGTTGCTGGTGTTCACCTGCATGGTGGCCACGGCACAGAACAGCATCGACCGCATGGTGGAGCGCTACTCCACCATAGGGGGATCCTCGTTTGTCACAGCGGTGAAGCGCAATCCCAAGACCCGTAAGGTGGAGAAAGTGGTGAAACGGCTCACGGCCAATGGCCTGCAGACCCACCAGTTTGTCAGTACGTTCAAGGAGGAGGCGGCTCGCCAAAAGGACGTCGTGACGAAATCAGCCGATGGTTACACCACGATGATCTTCACCGTGGAGGGCGCCAAGCAAAACCGCATCTATACTCTGCGCTATAAAGGCAACGGATACACTGGCGAGGTGACCATCACCATCATCATCAACATGAAGGACTGAACGGCACTGCCACACGCACACTCTCTTACCTGGCTCCCACGATGCATGGCCTGACAATGAAACACTCTTTGTCGGAATGCAAAATAAAGGTGGCAAAATCCTCATGGGCACTTTTCCATAAAGGAAAATTATGCTTTATAATGATTATGTAACGTTAAAAAAATGCTTCAGCGTTTGTGGGGAACGAAATTTAATGCTACTTTTGCAATTGGTTAATTAGAGAATACTATTCATTTTTAAACATTTTCATAAAATGGCAGTAAATTATAAAGAACTGGGTCTCGTGAACACTCGCGAGATGTTCAAGAGAGCCGTCAATGGCGGTTATGCTATCCCTGCATTCAACTTCAACAACCTGGAGCAGCTTCAGGCTATCATCAAGGCAAGCTCTGAGCTTCGCAGCCCGGTGATCCTGCAGGTTTCCAAGGGTGCCCGCAACTATGCTGACCCCACACTGCTGCGCTATCTGGCACAGGGTGCTGTTGAGTATGCCAAGAGCCTTGGCTGCCACCATCCTGAGATCGCCCTGCACCTCGACCACGGAGACACCTTCGAGCTGGTCAAGGACTGCGTGGACCTCGGCTTCTCAAGCGTCATGATCGACGGCTCAAGCAAGCCCTACGAGGAGAACATCGAGCTGACCCGCAAGTGCGTGGAGTATGCTCACCAGTTCGACGTCACCGTCGAGGCTGAGCTGGGTGTGCTCGCAGGTGTTGAGGATGAGGTCGCCTCTGAGGTGAGCCACTACACCAAGCCTGAGGAGGTCATCGACTTCAGCCAGCGTTCTGGCTGCGACAGCCTCGCCATCTCTATCGGCACAAGCCACGGTGCTTACAAGTTCAAGCCCGAGCAGTGCACACGCGACCCGAAGACTGGCCGCCTCGTTCCTCCTCCATTGGCATTCGATGTGCTGCATGAGATCGAGAAGAAACTCCCTGGCTTCCCCATCGTGCTCCACGGATCATCTTCTGTTCCCCAGAAGTATGTCGACATCATCAACAAGTTCGGTGGCAACCTGCCCGACGCCGTTGGTATCCCCGAGGATCAGCTCCGCGAGGCTTCAAAGAGCGCCGTCTGCAAGATCAACATCGACTCAGACTCTCGTCTGGCTTACACCGCTGGTGTGCGTGAGACGCTGGCTCAGCATCCTGAGTACTTCGATCCTCGCCAGTATGGCAAGGTCGCTCGCGCTTACATGACCGAGATGTACGAGGAGAAGATCAAGGACGTGCTCGGTTCTGACCACAAGCTGGCCAACTGCGACTAAGCAACGGTCCTATCCAGACTGAATAGTGGTGTTGCCTTCCTCGTGAAGGTTAACCGCTGACTACATAAGCCATTCCTTTTCATTCGTGAAGGGGAATGGCTTTTTCGGTTCTTGTTGGTTGGCTTAGCATGGTGCTGAAACATTTTCTTTGCGATTTCACCCACTTTTGGTGTTTATATTATGTGTATTTCGCAAAAAATATGTAGATTTGCAACATCCATAGTCTATATCATCGAAACGCTTATGATACTACATGTAGCCAACCCCATCTACGACTCGGTGTTCAAGTACATCATGTCGGACGAGCGTATCTCCAAAACGATCATCTCAGCACTGCTGAAGAAAGATGTCGTGAAGGTGGAGATGCGCCCGCACGAGTATGCTAACACGACACGCGACACGTTGTCGATGTTTCGCATCGATTTTGCAGCCACGGTGCGCGAGAAGGACATCGAGAGCGGTGAGATGCAAGACCGCGTCGTTCTGATCGAACTACAGAAGACATGGCTCGACACAGAGACCTTGCGCTTCCGCCAATACCTGGGTGCTCAGTACAGCAACAAGGTCAATATCCGTAAGGACTCAGCCAAAGGCTTTGCCTATCCCATGGTGGCGGTCTATCTGCTCGGCCACAGGGTGGGTGACATCCAGGAGCCCGTGGTCTATGTCAATCATGACGTTTATGATTACAATGGCCAGGTGGTGAAGGATGGCAAGGAAGAGCCGTTTGTGGAGAGCCTCACTCATAATAGCATCATTGTGCAGATACCACTCTTGAAAGGACGTATTAACAATCGTCTTGAAAAGGTGCTCAGCGTCTTCGACCAGTCGCGCAAGGACTCTGCCGACAGCCAGGTGCTCAACATCGACGAGAAAAGCTATGAGGATGATGCCGACATGATGTACATGCTCCACATGCTCACCGCTGCCGCCGCTGACTCGGAGATGCGACAGGACATGAACGTTGAAGACGAGTATTACCAGGCCATAGAAGACCGCGACACCGCCATCATGCAGCGAGAAAAGGAAATCAAAAAGCGGGAGGAAGAAATCAAAAAGCAAGAGGAGCAGTTGCATCAGCAGACCGAGCAGTTGCATCAGCAGACCGAGCAGTTGCATCAGCAGACCGAGCAGTTGCATCAGCAGACCGAGCAAATACAGCAGCGAGATCACCAGTTGCATCAGCAGACCGAGCAGTTGCATCAGCAGACCGAGCAGTTGCATCAGCAGACC
>JBNMMB010000083.1:0-15368 GCA_050875105.1 Prevotella sp.
ATTTTTGCTCATGGCTTTGGGTTTTGAGTAATGTTTTTTTGTCACATCTAATTTACTCATTTTCCGCGACATGCGGAAATACTCAAAGCCTTTTTTATGTACTTTTTTACCAGCTCATTCTAAATCCGAAACTTGAGTTATATATTGTCCTCATTGGCTTCGGACGATTTTACCGCCCGTTGTTATGGGTGCATTTTATATACTTACACTGGCGTGGGGCTTTCGGCGTTGCTCGTTTCGACAAATTGGGCGATGCCAGAGCCTCTACACGTGGAACGAGTGACAGAACTGGCTCCGCGCTTTTTCGTATGTATAAACTATTAACCGTCCGAACAGGAGCCATAGGACATGATTACCTAAACCTATGGAAAGATTGAAACCTCTTTCTCCTGACGCGGTACGTAGCGGGCAGGAACTAATCAAAAGAAGCGACGGCAAGCAGGTCTTCATATTTGCAGCTTTACAGAAAAACAACAAACCTAAACTACAAGAAAATGAAGAACAATAATTCTATTCTGATAACGATTATCTTGGGAGTCTGTATTTTGCTTGGTGCGTGGTATTTTCAGGTCTTTACTGATTATGAAGTGCCAAGTCGTATGCTGGCTGCAATTTTGGGTGTAGTTATTACTGCAATAATAACCCAATTGTTGTTGAGCAGTCAAACGAATAAGGAGATAACTCTCAGGCAAGAACAACAAAAGTGGCAGGAAGATCAGGAAACCAAAAAACAAGATAGTCAAAGAAAATTGGCTGCTGAAACACGAAAATGGCAAGAAGAACAAGATAAGAAAGCAGAACAATGGCGTATAGACCACGATAGGAACAATACCATATTCTGTGAGAAACTCAAGATTTACAAGAACTTTCTTGACACGCTGTATAATGCCGTAAAAGACGAGGAACTGACAGATAAAGAAAAGACAGAACTGCAATATCAAACTTCGCTTGTTGCGATGCATTGCGAACCGGAGAATATCCTTGAACTTAGTGAAGCCGTCAAAAAGGTTATTACTGTGATGTGCAAACCCGACCGGCAAACAAGTTCTAATGACAACGTACTTTTAGAAACACTTTTTGATGTTGTTGAGGCATTACGCAAGGATTTGTATGCCAAAGATAATATCAAGACATTCTCTGATGACGTGAGATGTAGAACCATAAACAATTTCAATGTTGCTTATAGTAATGCGAAGGAAGGTAATGCTGATGTTGAAGACACTAAACAGCACCTGTCTGTTGACTTGAATG
Organism: Prevotella sp.; assembly: GCA_050875105.1. Classification (GTDB taxonomy): domain Bacteria; phylum Bacteroidota; class Bacteroidia; order Bacteroidales; family Bacteroidaceae; genus Prevotella. Next base: position 1,252 of record JBNMMB010000083.1, read on the forward strand.
TTTTATCAGACATAAGTTGTATGCTTAAAACTGGTAAGATTGAATCCATGACAGGAACAAGCCCCATTATGTCTGGGTCGTCTGAAAAACAAGAGGCATACAATACTTCTGTTTGGAATCAGGCTGTCAAAGACTGGCAAAATAAGGGCTGGACGGTCAAGGCCTTGGAAAGTGAGGACTGCCCGTTACTGATAACTCGCAACGACGGTAATCCCGGCATGATAGACATGGGCTTCTACGACAACCATTATTATCTTCAGGCACGATACGAAGGCGACAGCAACTTCTCGAAATGCCTGAAGTGGGATAATGGCGGCAAACGGCAGCGTGAGATGTGGTGGGAATATCCTCCGCTGTCTATGGATGTGCCAAGAGGTGGCTTTGTAGAAAAATTCAAGTCTTCACAGGAACTTCAGCAATACATCATCAAGAGAGTGAACTATCTGATGGACATTATCATGAAGGAGCACCGCACAATGCAATGGATGAAGACTGTGGGCGAGCATAAAGACTGGCAAATCTTCACATGGTATTGGTCTACCTTGGCTTGCGAATTTCAGAATGACGATGAAGGCAAGGTGTATATGGATACCATGCCCGACGATGAAGACGGCTCAAAGGTTATTGTAAAGTTGGGCAATAGGGCCAATGATGTGGAATTACTAAAAAAGACACTGGAACGTATTGGATACGCTGACAAGAGTATCGACACTACCGAGAATTGCTTTGCTGAAATCGCCACGATTGATACGCCTAAACCTAATACAGAGACAGAGTCGAAAGCGGTCGCAGAGAAACTGAAAGAATTGATAAAGGATATAACTTTTAAGAATAAAAGTCAAACGTTAAGCTATTAAGACTATGGGAAATGTATTTAAAGTAAGACCCGTGCGCGTCAAGAGAGCCAACGGGCAAGTATTGACTCCTGATATGGAGATTACGGTTACGACACAGTCGTACACCTCAGATCCCTTCTACAACGGAGCGAAAGAGATACAGGAGCAGTACATGCGCATGTATCACTTCGACTACAAGAAGAGCAACTGCAGCAAATACGACTTCGAGTTCATGAAACTCGATTAGTCCTCTCCGTTCAAGTAAAGGCGATTTTGTAAGGCAAACGTTTCTTCACTTGGATTGGACTGAATGAAGTCATTGAAAAAAGGCCAAGCGACATGTCCTGTCACTTGGCCTTTGTGGTGATAGTCGGGATTACTGGACTCGAACCAGCGACCCCTACGTCCCGAACGTAGTGCGCTACCAACTGCGCTAAATCCCGATGGTCTCTGCGTGAATGAAGCCCGCTTGGAGCCTTCATCACTTGAAGACGACTGCAAAGTTACATCATTTTTTTGAAACACGTGCATTTTTTTCGAGAAAAATTTGCAGGTTCCGATAAAAAGCACTACCTTTGCACTCGCAAATGAGAAATACGGCAATCACGCCACGCTTCTCTTGCACAAAAGAGGGTACCTTAGCTCAGGTGGTAGAGCAATGGACTGAAAATCCATGTGTCCTTGGTTCAACTCCAAGAGGTACCACTTCCTCCTTTCATTCTGTCCGGTTCTCGTTTTGCGAGGCCGGACTTTTCGTTTTATGGGATCCCCGTCATTTGTCATCTCGATGGAGGCGCCATCATGCAAATGGGGGCGTGTCAAGACCACATCATCTGCGTCTTGGCACGCCCCCATTTGCGTTTTCCGCCTGAGCTTAGAGCAGTTCGGGCAGTTGGAATAGCTTCGTTCCGTTGCTGCCTTTCACCAGGATGCACTTGCCCTGTGGCTTGTTGGCGGCGATGGCGGCTTTCACCTCGTCCACATTGTTGAACTTGCGGAAGTGGGTGTTGGTCTTGGCAAATTCGCTGCCCACGAGCCACACGTCCGTCAGGTTCATCTTCTCCAGCGTGTCGATGACGCGCTGGTGCTCCTCGGTGCTGGTGGGTCCCAGTTCGCGCATGTCGCCGAGGATGGCCATCTTCGGCTCCGTCACGGTGATGCGTGCGAAGTTGTCGAGGGCTGCGGCCATGCTCGACGGGTTGGCGTTGTAGGCGTCGACGATCAGCAGGTTGCTGGCGGTGCGCTCCAGTTCTGAGCGGTCGTTGGTGGGCCGATAGTCGGCCAGCGCCTCGTTGACCTGTTCGGGCGTCACGCCGTTGTGCAGGCCCACGGCGATGGCCGCCAGGAGGTTGTCGGCGTTGTAGGTGCCCACGAGTTGTGTCTGCACCTCAAACTGCTGGCGGCCCTGTGCGGCGTTGGCTCCATTGGGCGTGTATTCCCATTGCAGCTTGACGTAGGGGTTGCAGGCCACGACGCGTCCGGTGACCTCATAGTGGTCCTCGTCGTCGCTCTGTCCGTATGACAGCACGTGGCTGATGTGTCGGTCGGCAAGCATCTTCGTGAGGTGCGGGTTGGCCAGGTTGGCATACACCTCGGCCCCGTGAGCCTTGAGCCAGTCGTAGAGCTCGCCCTTGGTCTGCATCACACCCTCAAAGGAGCCAAAGCCTTGCAGGTGGGCCCGTCCCACGTTGGTGATCAGACCCTGTGTGGGTTCCACATATTCCACGAGCTTCTGGATGTCGCCGGGATGCGAGGCGCCCATCTCCACGACGGCAATCTCGTCGTCGGCCGACAGGCGCAGCAACGTCTTGGGCACACCCACATCGTTGTTGAAGTTGCCCTCGGTGTGCATCACCCGATAACGCTTGGCGAGCACGGCCGACACCAGTTCCTTGGTCGTGGTCTTGCCGTTGGTGCCCGTGATGCCCACCACGGGGATGTGGAAGTGGCGGCGGTGCTCGCGTGCCAGTTGCTTGAACGCCACCAGGGCGTCGTCGACCAGGATGTAGCGGTCGTCGCCTTCCACCATGTATTCCTTCTCGTCGATGATTGCGTAACTGCAACCACGCTCCAGGGCCATCGCCGCAAACTTGTTGCCGTCGAACGACGCGCCCTTCAGGGCCAAGAATATTCCACAATCACTCCCGTCTGTCGGTGCCGTGGCCGGAAGGCTGCGGCTGTCGGTCGTCACCTGCGGATGGCGCAGGTAGATGTTGTACAAATCAGTTGCATTCATTGTTCTAATCAAAATGTCTTCTGCCAATAGCCGTTAGGCGGGCTGGATAACAGGCGGGCCCATACGAGCGTAGCACGGGGCAAAAGTAAACATAAAATATGAAAATGCCCTTCTTTCCTTCGTAAATTCTTTCGCGTCGGGGCGTTTTTGTCGTTTGGGGCAGATAAGAAAACGGACCGAACAGGAGGTTGCTCCGTGTTCGGTCCGTTGCGAGTGTGATTAGAATTTCACTTTATGGCTTTGCTTGTGGCCGTCTGTTGTCGTCACGTTGACGATGGCCACGTCGCCCGCGCCTTTGCCCACCGTGAGGGTGGGGCGCGATGTGCTGGCCACCAGGCGTCCTTGCAGGTCGAAGGCTTGCAGTCGTTTCACCTTGCAGCCGCCCACGGTGACGGTGCGACCGTTGACGGTGAATGTCGGCGTGCCAACCTCCGTGCCCGTGATGCCCGTGGGATTGTAGCTGCCGTCGAAGTCGAACACGGTGATGCTGCCCTTCTCGGCCGACACGTGGTCGATGTCGGCCTCAGGGCTCCGGTCCTCTTGCGATTGGCCGTCAACATACTTGATGGCCGTGTTGATACCCGGATATTTCACGGTGCCCACCTGTCCTCCGTTGTTCACCACGGTGATGCGGGTGGCCTTTCCGTCCTTCCAGCTGATGCTGACGGTGAAGTTGCCGACGGCCTTCAGTCCTGTGACGTGGCCCGTCTTCCATGCCGCGGGCAGGGCGGGCAACACCTGTATCGTGTCGGTGTGGCTCTGCAGCAACATCTCGGCGATGCCCGAGCAGGCGCCGAAGTTGCCGTCGATCTGGAACGGAGCGTGCGAGTCGTAGAGGTTGTAGTAGATGCCACCGCGACTCTGGTCGGTGTTGTATGATGTGCTGTGGCGCAGGGCCTTGGTCAGGATGCCATAAGCCTTGGTGCCATTTTGCAGGCGCGCCCAGAGGTTGATCTTCCAACCCATCGACCATCCTGTCGACTCGTCGCCGCGAAGGTTCATCGAGTTGACGGCGGCCTGGTAGTAGGGGCTGCTCGGTGTCAGTTGGTTGAAGGGATAGACGCACATGAGATGCGACATGTGGCGGTGTCCGTTTTCGCCGGCGGTGTAATCGCTGGTCTTCCATTCGCGCAGCAACACGTCGCCCGTCTTGACGCCATTCTTCGGGCTGCCCCACTTGCCGGTGTAGGTTTCCGTGGCCAGGCCGCGGTCGAGCTTCGACAGGCGGTCTTCGAGCAGCTGTCGGTCGGCCTCAGTGATGTCGGCGTCGCTGCCCAGCACGTCGATGGCACTCTTCGTGTTGGAGAGCAGGTCATACACGAGCTGCTGGGCGTGGGCCACGCCGTCTTCCTGCGATGGGCCTTGCTCCGGCGAGTATTCCTTCGGGCAGACATAGGTGTTGTCCTTCGGGTCGAGCACCAGTCGGTCGAGCCAGAACTGTGCGGCGCTGAGCATGGCGGGGAAGGCGCGCTTCAGGAAGTCGCGGTCGAGGGTGTAGCGGTAGTGCTGCCAGAGGTGTGAGCAGTACCATGCGTTGGCGATGACATAGTTGTGGGCGAAGGAGCCCACGCCGCCGAAGATGTTGTTCTCCGTGTAGCAGGTCCAGCCGCGGCTCTGTCCGGCCGCTTTCGCATAGCCAGCCCATTCCTTGTGGTTGCCTGCGGCCATGTTGATGATATAGTTGAGGAAGGGCAGGTGCGTCTCGCTCAGGTTGGTGGGCTCGGCAGGCCAGTAGTTCATCTGCACGTTGATGTTCGAGTGGATGTCGGCGTGCCAGGGCGCCTGGCTCACGTTGTTCCAGATGCCTTGCAGGTTCGACGGCAGGTCCACGCCTCTCGAGCTGCTGATCTCGAGGTAGCGTCCATAGGCGAAGTAGAGCATCTCCAGCATGTGGGCGTTGGTGCCATTGCCTTGGTTGTAGGTGTCGACCAGCTTGTTGGTGGGCACGGTGTTGGCGGTGCCGTCGAGGTCGAAGTCCACGCGAGCGAACAGACTCTGGTAGTCGGCCACGTGCTCCTCTCTCAAGGTCTCGAAGTTGCTGGCGGCCGCTTGGTCGACGCGAGCCTGTACGGCAGAGGCCAGTTGCGACGTGTTGCTGACGAAGTTCTTGGCCGACGGGTCGTAGTCGGTGGCGCCCGACAGCACGACCAGCACCTCGTCGGCGTTTCTCACGACGATGCCCTCATCGCTTGTGGTCATCTCGCCACCCGTGGGCACCACCTTGAGACGGGCGTTGTAGCTCACCGTCTCGAGCTTGCCGGCGAAGGCGGCCTCGCCGTTGGCATATTTCGTTGAGGCCTTCAGCCCGGGCTTGCCGGCGTTGAGGGTGAAGCGCAGGCTCACCTGGCCGCCCTTGTCGGCCGTGTAGCGCGCCACGATGGCGCCCGCGGGCTTGGAGGCGAAGTACTCGCGAGAGAATGTCACTGACTTGTCGGGACTCTTGAAGGTCACCTTGCTCGTGGCGTTGGTGAGGTCGAGCTGCCGGCAATAGTCTTGTGCGGCGCCGGCCGAACTGTAGTTGAACGTGCCGCTGATGTCCTCAGCAATCACCGAACCGAAGTTCTGGTAATAGCCGTAGTTGCCACCGTTGTCGGTGCTGCTGCCGCTCCAGAGCGTCTTCTCATTAAACTGTATCTCGTCCTTGTTGATGCCGCCGAAGAGGCTGGCGCCGAGCTGTCCGTTGCCGATGGGCAGGCTGTATTCCATCCAGGTGTTGCCCACGCCTGTCAGCGTGGCGGGCTTGTCATACCAAAGGGTGAGCTTGTTCTCGGGCGTGAAGTCCTGGATGCCCACGGCCTTGTAGTCGGGATAAGCCATCTCGTCGGGCGAGACGAAGGCCAAGGGGTTGTTGACGTCGCCGACGGTCCACACGCCGATGCTGTGGCCCAGCTGTGCGCCGCCCCACTGGTTGAGCGCGTTGCTGGTCTGTCCGTTGGGTTGGATCTCCCAGGCGGGCATGTAGGTGGCGTTTGACGACTCGACGAGCTTGAAGCCTTTCGTCTGCGGTATGGTGACGGCACGCAGCGGCGTGTTGTTGGCCGGCGACTCCGATGAGGCGCCCGTGGTGCTGACCACGGCGTAGCGACCCACCTTGTTGACCAGTTGGAAGTTGGAGGCGTCGCCAACGAGTTTCCACAGTTGTTCGTCGATGGGGTCGGCGGTGGCCAGGCGGATGCACTGGCCCTGTCCCTGGTCTTGCAGCGTGTAGCCGCCGTTGCGGAACTGGATGAAGTACCAGGTCTCGCTCTCGTCGTTGCTGAAGGTGGGCAACTTGGTCGAGGTGGCCACGAAAGTGAGCGGGTTGTTGGGGTCGCCCTGTGTCCATTCGCCCAGTTCCTTGCCGGTGCCGGCGCCTCCCCACTGGTTCATCGACTGGCTGCCGCTGGCGCGCTGGATCTCCCAACAGTCGGTGGCCGATGCGTTGGTGCTCTGCACGAGTTTCAGGGCCACGCTGCTGGAGGTGCTGGTGGTGTACTTGCTTCCGTTCCAATTGATGTAACGGCCGCTCTTGCTCTTCATTTTGAAGTTGCTCTTCGTTCCGATGAGTTGCCACTTCTGTGCGTCGGCCGAACTGCCGTCGGCCGTCTTGAGAGTGGCTCCGTTGCCCTGGTCGGTCAGGAATGCGCTGCCCGTCTTGAATTGCACACGATACCAAACGGGGCTGGCTTCGGTGGAAAATTCAGGCAACACCCCCTGTGCCATGGCCGTGGCGCAGAAGAGTAGCAGGATGAATAATGCGTAGGTTTTCTTCATGTGATGTTAGGATAATAGTATGGTTGGTTATCTTTTGTTTAGGTTTTGTGCACAAGGCCATGTTGCCTGCCAAGCGTGGCGATGGCACAAGTGAGGCATGGGGAACCTGCCCTCAAATGGCCAAGTGCAACTTTTCTTGTGCAAAGATAGTGGAAAAATACATAAAATGCATTTGATTTTTCAATTAATATTATTATTTTTGCCACGAATATGAACTACACATTGAATATCCGCGGCCACCTGTTGTCGCTGGAGACGCCTTTGGTGATGGGAATCATGAACGTGACTCCCGACTCCTTCTTTGCCGGCAGCCGTGCCATGAGCGATGACGACATCGCCCAGCGGGCCAAGACGCTTGTCGGCGAGGGAGCCGCCATCATCGACATTGGCGGCTGCTCCACCCGGCCGGGCGGGGCCATAGCCACCGAGGCCGAGGAGGCCGACCGTGTCAGGCGGGGCCTGGAGATCGTGAAGGCCACCGTGCCCGACGCCATCATCTCCATCGACACCTTCAGGGCTCCGGTGGCGCGCATGGCCATTGAGGACTTTGGCGCCGACATCATCAATGACGTGTCGGGAGGCGAAGACCCGGAGATGTTTCCGCTCACCGCCTCCACAGGCACCCCCTATATCCTCATGTCTCAACAAGCCACGCTGCGCGACATGCTCCTGGAGTTTGCCGCGCGTGTGCAGCAGTTGCGTGCCCTCCACCAGAAAGACATCATCCTCGACCCGGGCTTCGGCTTCGGCAAGACCCGTGCCGACAATTTCAGCATCCTCAACGAGATGGACAAGCTCCAGGTGATGGAACTGCCGGTGCTGGCCGCCATGTCGCGCAAGCGCATGATCTTTGAGACCCTGGACAGCACGCCCGCCGAGGCGCTCAATGGCACCACCGTGGTCAACACCATGGCCCTGATGCGCGGCGCGTCGATCATCCGTGTGCACGACGTGAAGCCGGCCGTGGAGGCCGTGAAATTATACAACGCACTATGTTCTTCGAATTTGGCATAAAGGACATCATCGACATCTTCCTTGTCGCCCTGATGCTCTACTACCTCTACCGACTGATGAAGGAGAGCCGCTCGCTCAACGTCTTCATCGGCATCATGGTGTTTGTGCTGGTGTGGCTCTTTGTGTCGCAGGTGCTCGAGATGCGACTGCTCGGAAGCATCATGGACAAGCTCGTCAGCGTGGGCGTCATCGGCCTCATCGTGCTCTTCAAGGAGGAGATACGCAAGTTTCTCTACCAGCTCGGCGCCCACCAGCGCGTGAAGAACGTGTTGCAGTTCTTCTCGTCGAAGAAGAGCAAGAGCCCCGAGGAGGACAAGGCCACCATCATGCCCATCGTGTGGGCCTGCATGGACATGGCGCGAGGCAAGATCGGAGCGCTCATCGTCATCGAGCGTGCCACACCGCTCGACGACATCGTGCAGACAGGAGAACTCATCGGGGCCAACGTGAACAAGTTGCTCATCGAGAACATCTTCTTCAAGAACTCGCCCCTCCACGACGGTGCCATGATCATCTCGCAGAAGCGCATCAAGGCCGCCGGTTGTATCTTGCCCGTGAGCCACGCCATGGACATCCCCAAGGAACTGGGCCTTCGCCACCGCGCGGCGCTCGGCATCTCGCAAGACAGCGACGCCATCGCCATCATCGTCTCGGAAGAGACCGGACGCATCAGTGTGGCCATCAAAGGACAGTTCCGGCTGCGCCTCTCGGCCGAGGAGCTCGAGGGTATCCTCGCCAGGGAGATGACCACATGAGCCATGAGACAACAGATTTTAATCGATTAAAACATACACTTATGAGTTTATTAGAGAAAATTGTCGCGCGCGCTAAGGCCGACAAACAACGCATCGTTCTTCCCGAGGCAGAGGAAGAGCGCACACTGAAAGCTGCCGACAAGGTGCTGGCCGACGATCTCGCCGACCTGATCCTCATCGGCAACCCCGAGAACATCAAGAAAGAGGCTGAGCAATGGGGCCTCACCAACATCGAGAAGGCTACCATCGTCGACCCGCTCCACTGCGAGAAGACCGAGGAATATGCCGCCCTGCTCGCCGAGCTCCGCAAGAAGAAGGGCATGACCGTCGACCAGGCCCGTGAGCTCGTGACCAAGAACAACCTCTATCTCGGTTGCATGATCATCAAGACTGGCGACGCCGACGGACAGATCTCTGGCGCCCTCTCCACCACAGGCGACACGCTGCGCCCCGCCCTTCAGATCATCAAGTGCGCCCCCGGCATCACCTGTGTCTCTGGTGCCATGCTGCTCATCACCGACCAGCATCAGTTTGGTGAGGATGGCGTGGTCGTCATGGGCGACGTGGCCGTGACCCCCAACCCCACAGCCGACCAGTTGGCACAGATCGCCTTCACCACCGCCCAGACTGCCAAGAGTGTGGCTGGCTTTGCTGAGCCCCGCGTGGCCATGCTGAGCTTCTCCACCAAGGGCTCTGCCAATGACGCCAAGGACAAGGAGACTGGCAAGAGCGTTTACATCATCGACAAGGTGGTCGATGCCACCAAGATCGCTAAGGAGAAGTATCCTGAGCTGAAGGTCGACGGCGAGATGCAGGCCGACGCAGCCCTCGTGCCTGCCGTGGCCGCCAAGAAGGCTCCCGGATCCGACATTGCCGGACAGGCCAACGTGCTCATCGCCCCGAACCTCGAGGTGGGCAACATCGGCTACAAGCTGGTGCAGCGCCTCGGCGGTGCCACAGCCATCGGCCCGATCCTGCAGGGCATCGCACGTCCTGTCAACGACCTCAGCCGCGGTTGCTCGGTCGACGACATCTATTACATGGTGGCCATCACAAGCTGCCAGGCACAGGACGCTAAAAAGTGTTGAATGTGGAGTGTGAAATGACGAGTGGGTTGCTTCGCAATGCTGCAATGCTTAATTATATAATGTAGGATGTTCGATGAGTGATTTCGCCAAGCTGCTTCAAGACAAGTGCATGAATTTTTCTGTGAGAATAGTCAATCTTGCGCGATTCTTGAGGACTGAAAGGCAAGAATTTAATATTGCCAATCAGATTTTTAGGAGTGGAACAAGTATTGGGGCAAACGTGGCGGAAGCTCAGAGTGCAATCAGCAAGAAAGATTTTCTGGCCAAAATCTATATCGCTTTAAAGGAGTGTAATGAGACTTTGTATTGGCTGGAATTACTTTATAGAACGCGAACCATCGTCAAGAAACAATACGATTCGATGTACGAGGATGCCAATGAGCTACGGAGAATATTAGGAACGATTACAAAAACGACTTCCGAAAGTCTTTCAACTTGAACGTCTCGCACCCTTGTGTCATGATCCATTTATCATTATTCAATTATCCATTTTCAACATTCAACATTTAACAATTAACATTCAACATTATAAGAAATGAAGATTTTGGTTTTAAACTGCGGTAGCAGCAGCATCAAATACAAACTTTACGACATGGACGGCGAGAAGGTTCTCGCACAGGGCGGTGTGGAGCGCATCGGCCTCGACGAGGCTTTCATCAAGGTGAAGTTGCCCGACGGTTCGAAGAAGCAGATCATGGCCGACCTGCCCACCCACAAGGAGGGCGTGCAGCTGGTGTTCAAGTGCCTGCTTGACCCTGAGCTGGGTGCCATCAAGAGCCTCGACGAGATCGGTGCTGTCGGCCACCGCGTGGTGCAGGGCGGCGACCTCTTCGAGAAGAGTTGCATCGTCACGCCGGAGGTGGAGAAGGGCATCGAGAGCCTCATCGACCTGGCTCCTGTGCACAACAAGGGCCACCTGGCCGGCCTGAAGGCCGTCGACGAGCTCATGCCCAACGTGCCCCAGGTGACCGTGTTCGACAATGCTTTCCATAGCACCATGCCCGACTACGCTTACCTCTACGCCATTCCTTACGAGTGGTACACCAAGTATCACGTGCGCCGCTACGGTTTCCACGGCACGAGCCACCGCTATGTATCGCAGCGTGTGTGCGAGTTTCTGGGCGTGGACATCAAGACCCAGAAGATCATCACTTGCCACATCGGCAACGGCGCCTCTGTGGCTGCCGTGAAGTATGGCAAGGTCATTGACACCTCTATGGGCCTCACGCCGCTCGCCGGCCTGATGATGGGCTCGCGCTCGGGCGACATCGACCCGTCGGCCGTGACCTACATGATGCAGAAGAGCGGCATGACCCCGCAGGAAATGTCGGAGTATCTCAACAAGAAGAGTGGCGTGCTCGGCCTGGCTGGCATCTCCAGCGACATGCGCGACAACGAGAACGCTGACAACGAGGGCAACAAGATGGCCCACCTGGCCCTGGAGATGTACAACTATCGCATCAAGAAGTACATCGGCGCCTATGCCGCAGCCATGAACGGCGTGGACATCATCGTCTGGACTGCCGGCGTCGGCGAGAACCAGGAGGGTGTGCGCTGGGACAGCTGCAGCGGCCTGGAGTATCTCGGCGTGAAGATGGACCGCGAACGCAACCACTGCCGCAGCGTCGAGCAGGTGCTCTCTGCCGACGACTCGAAGGTGAAGGTCGTGATGATCCCCACCGACGAGGAGATCGTCATCGCACGCGACACGCTGGCTCTCGTCAGCGGCAAGGGTCTCGACTAAGCAACCATCGCGACACCATCGCAACACCGCAAGGTGACAACATAAAAAACGCCATCCCAAGCGATTGGGGTGGCGTTTTTTATGGCCTTGCCCTTTGCGTTCTCATGCGAAAGACGTAAATTTGCAGTCAATAACGACGGCCTCTCCTTATATATAAAGGTGAGCGCCTTTCCATGGAGGAGTCAGGGGTATTCCGGAAAGACACCTCCCAACAAGCAATGACACAATGAAAATAGTTACATTCGGTGAGATTATGCTGCGCCTCTCCAAGCATGCGGGCCAGCGCCTGTTTCAGAACGGACCTCTCGACGCCGCCTATGGCGGTTCGGAGGCCAACGTGGCCGTGTCGCTGGCACAGCTCGGCGACGACGTGGAGTATGTCACCCGCGTGCCCGACAATGCCATCGGCGACGCCGCCCTCATGCACCTGCGTGAGTTGGGGCTCAACGTCAGCCACACGGTGAGGGGCGGCAAGCGCCTGGGCGCCTATTACTTTGAACCCTCGGCAGCCATGCGCGGCTCGCGGGTGGTCTACGACCGCGATGACTCGGCGTTCAACACCATGGCTTATGGCGACATCGACTGGGAGCCTATCTTCCGTGAGGCCGACCTCTTCCACTGCTCGGGCATCACCTGCGCCACCTCGCGCGACGCACTCGACACAACCATGGAGGCTGTCAGGATGGCCGACGTGCGGGGCGTGGAGCTCACCTGCGACATCAACTATCGGGGCAACCTCTGGAAGTATCCTGGCGCCAACGCCCAGCAGTCGCTGCGCGAACTGATGAGCCACAGCTCCTTTATCTTCGGCGACCAGAACGAGTGGAAGGTGGCCAGCGGCATGGACCCCATTCCCTTCACGGCCCTCGGCGAGGACTATGAGTTTGACAAGGATGCCTACCGCCGCTACTTCGACCGCCTGCACGAGATGTTCCCACGCTGCCACCGCATGCTCATGGCCCACCGCAACATCCTCTCCTTCCAGCACCATGTCAACTGCGGCGTGCTCTGGGTGGATGGCGACATCTATTATTCGCGCATCTACGACATCAACGACATCGTGGACCAGATGGGTGTCGGCGACGCTTGGGTGGCTGCCTACATACACGCCCGCCTGAAATGGCCCGACGACGAGCAGCGCTGCCTCGACTTCTCGGTGTCGGCATCGGCCCTGAAAAACACCATTCCTGGCGACCAAAACCTGGTGAGCGAGCAAGAGATCCTGGCCAACATGACCTCGCGTGGCGGACGCATCGACCGCTAATTTCTGCTTTTGACCTCTTGTTTTCGCGCCAAACGCCGTAACAAATCACAGCCAAACGCTGCAACGAATCACAGCCAAACGTTGCAATGATTTACGGCCAAACGTTGCAACGATTTACAGCCAAACGCTGCAACGAACTCATGACTATTTGTATACATTGGCTGTATATCTGCCATAAAATCAAATAGTTATATTTGTTGAGGGGTGCGAAAAAACAAGACGTTTCGCGTGCTGAGTTTGCTGCCTTTATATCAAGTATATCAAGAGATTAAGATTAGGGCTAAAATTGCAAGCGGGGGCCTACACACCCATATGGGTGTGTCGGCCCCCGCTTGCTGTTTAGGGTCGGCTCTCGCCTTCCACATATTCCTCGAGGAAGAGATGCTCGCCGTCGAAGACGGCATAGGTGAACTGTGTGATCCAGTCGCCGAGGATGAGCATGCGAGCGGTGTGCCCGTTCTCGCGTGGCATGCTCAGGTCGAGCTCGATGTGGCGATGGCCATAGAGGAAATAGTCGATGTTTGGATGGGTCTTCATGTATTCCTTGGTCCAGAGCACCAGGTGCTCCCGGTCCTCGCCCATGTAGGGCGGCTCCTTGCCGTCCACGCGCTTGAGCCTGGAGTGCTTGGCCCAGTTGAGACCCAGCTGCATGCCCCACCAGGGGTGCGCGAAGTTGAGCAGCCGCTGGCACGTCCGGCTGTGGAACATCCAGCGCAGGAACTTGAATTTCTTGTCGGGGTCGCCCAGGCCGTCGCCGTGGGCCATGTAGAACTCTTTGCCGTAGATGTCGGCGGTGAGCGCCTGCCGGTGCACGATGAGGCCACACTCCTCCTCCAGGTAGCCATAGGTCCAGATGTCGTGGTTGCCCGTGAAGAAGTGCACCTCGACGCCATTGTCGGTCAGCTCCGACAGCTTGCCGAGAAAACGGGTGTAGCCCTTGGGGACGACAAAGCGGTACTCGTCCCAGAAGTCGAACATGTCGCCGAGGAGATAGATGGCCGAAGCCTTCTCCTTGATGCTGTCGAGAAAACGCACCAGGCGGCGTTCCTGCATCCGCCGGTGTGGGATGGCCAGCGAGCCCAGGTGGGCGTCGCTCAGAAAATACACGTTCTTTGCCATAAGCGTAGTGATGATGTTACTCAAATCCCAGTTCCACCCTTGCCTCCTCGCTCATCATGCTCTGGTCCCAGGCAGGCTCGAAGACAAGGTTGACGTTGGCGGCTTTCACGCCCTCGACGCTGTCGACCTTGGTGCGCACATCCTCCAGGATGAAGTCGGCCGCTGGGCACGACGGCGCGGTGAAGGTCATGTCGATGTCGACGTTTCCGTCGTCCTTCACGTCGATTTTATAGATCATGCCGAGGTCCCAGATGTTGACCGGGATCTCAGGGTCGTAGACGGTCTTCAGCACGTCGACGATGCGCTCC
>JBNMMB010000084.1:0-14515 GCA_050875105.1 Prevotella sp.
CCGTCCGCGTCATACTGGTAGTCCACCGCCAGTCCGCCGGGGTAGGTGACGCGGGCGATCTTCCCGTCCCCGCCGTAGGCGTAGGTGAAGGTGAGGTCGCCCCCGCCCTCCACGTGGCGCCTCTCCGTGATGACGCGGCCCAGCGCGTCGTGGGTGTAGGCCACGGTGTTGCCGCCGAGGGCCTCCCCCACCAGCCGCAGCCGCTCGTTGCCCTGTGTGCCGTAGGTGCGCGTGATGGTCTCCTTGCCCACCTGCGTCTTGACCGGCCGCCCCAGGTCGTCGTAGGTGTGCGTCGTCTTGACGCCTCGCGCGTCGGTCTCGGTCAGCGGCGTGCCGTCGGCGGCGTAGGTGCAGCGTGTGGTGCCCGCGTCGGGGTCGGTGAGCGCCAGCCGGTTGCCGGCCTCGTCGTAGTCCATCGTCGTCACGGCACCCGATGCCTCCACGCGCAGCGGCTTGCCCAGCGACGAGTAGCGGTAGCGCGTCACGCCGGCGGGGTCCTCCGCGCGGACGAGGTTGCCCCAGGCGTCGTAGGTCTTGGAGTAGGCGCGCCCGGCAGCGGTCGTCGTCTCGGTGCGGCCGCTGTAGGTGTGTGTCACGGTCTGGCCCGCGCTCGATACGGTCCCTGTCAGCCGCCCGCGCCCGTCATAGGTGTAGTCGGTGGTGAGCGTCAGCTTGCCGCGCTTGTCCGTCACGCGTGCGACGCGCCCCTGCTTGTCATAGTCGGTCGTGGTTGTGAGCTTGACGTCCTTGGGCCCCACCGTCTCGCGCGAGAGCTCGTGTCCCGCGGCGTCGCGCCAGGTGGTGACGGGCGGCTGCCCCGTGGCGGTCTCCTTCACAAAGTACCTGTCGCCGCGGATGCCCCATCCCGTCTCGCTGTCGGTCCGCGTGCCGTCGGGGCGCACGGTCGCCAGGGGCCGTCCCCAGGCGTCGTAGGTGTGGCGCGTCGTGAGGACATGCGAGGGGTCGGTCTCGTCGCGCTCGGCCAGCGCATGGCCCCACAGGTCACGGGTGTAGGTGGTGACCGTCGAGGCCGGGCTGGTGGTGGCGCGCACGGTGAAGCGCCCCGTGGGGTCGTAGCCGTAGCGGCGGGTGACGGGCTTCACGCCCCGGCCCGTGGTGACCGCCGTCAGCGTGTTGCCCCAGGCGTCGCGGGTGCAGGCCGTGGTGAGGGCCAGGTCGGTGCCGCTGTTCACCGTGGTGCTGAGCACGTCGCCACGGTCGTCGTATTGGTAGGTGGTGACCGACGTGTGGGGCGCCGCGTCGTCGGCGTGTTTCTGTGTCAGGGTCATCCGGCCGGGCAGCCACATGCCGCCCTTCAGCCGGTAGTCGGCGTAGGCCACGCGCTTGTACATCCTGTCGCCGTCGTTGCTGACGGTCTCGCCGGTCACGACGCCCTTGTCCGTGTCGTAGCCGGTGACGGTCGTGGCGGTGTGGCCGTCGAGGTCGGTGATGTCCTTGCGCGAGACGTAGGCGAAGTGGGTGCCGCCCGTTCGTGCTATGGTGTACTGTGACGCCACGGTGCTCGTGGCGCCGTCCACGGTGGTGGTGGCGGTCGTCAGCGTGGGTGTCCAGAGGCTCTCGTCCCACCGGTCCACGCGGCTGGTCTCCACTGTGCCGAGGGTGGTGTTCTCGGCGGTCACGGCGCCGAAGCCGAGCGCGCCGCGCCCTGCGATGTGGATGCGCAGGTCCCGGTAGCGGTAGCGCGTCTCCTGGCCGCCCGCCACGCCCTGCGGGCGCGTCACGCTGGCCACGACGGGCTGCGCCAGGGTGTAGGTGTTCACGGGGTAGGCGCCGCGCGCCTCCCTCGTGTAGACCGCGGGGCTGGTGGTGAAGGCGTAGCGGATGGCGGTCGTGGCGCCCAGGCCGTCGGTCACGGCGGTGAGGCGCCCGGCCTGTGACAGGTCGCCGCCCGTCTTGTAGTAGTTGACCTTGGTGGACACCGTGTCGTCGGGGTCGGTCAGGCGCGTGCCGCAGTTGGCCAGCTCGGCGCTGCCGTCGCCGTCGAAGTCGCCCGTGAAGAGGTTGCCCTCGAGCGCGTCGTCCTCGCGGGTCTTGGTGAGGACGCGCGCGGTCTTGAGCGTCGAGCCGTCTGACAGCAGCCAGAGGATTTTCGTGCCCGTGTACTCGTTGTCGAACTTGGGGAAGCCGTGGTGCACGTAGCCAGCCTTGCAGACCACGGCGTCGGTGCGGCCGTCGTGGTCGAGGTCGACCGTCAGCAGGGAGAAGCGGTCGTCGTCCTTGAGCGAGGCGTGGTCGCCCACGCCCAGGTCGGCCGTCTGGGTGAGGGTGAAGGTGCCGTCGCCGTTGTTGCGTGCGATGCGCAGCGTGCGCTCGCCGCGCTTGTTGAGGACGAAGTCGGCCAGCCCGTCGCCGTCGAAGTCGCCCTGCTCCATGCGCCAGCTGTCGCCGATGGCGGTGCCTGAGGCCGCGCTGTCCTCGCCGAAGCGGCCGGCGGTGGCGCCACCGCCCTTGTTGAAGTAGATCTTGTAGCCGCCGTCGTAGAGCAGGATGAGGTCGATGAGGCCGTCGTTGTTGTAGTCGCCCGTGAACACCCTCGCGATGTCCTTCTTCACGCCCGCGGGCAGGGTGAGGCTCGTCTTGCCGACGTCGCGCAGCATGCCGCCCGCCTGGTGCTTGAGGATGACACACGGGTAGCGGCCGCCCACTTGGCGCGTGCCTATGCAGGCGACCTCGTCCCGGCCGTCGCCGTCGAGGTCGAGGGTCGCGAAGAGCGGCTCGGTGTCCATGGAGTCCAGGCGGACGTACTGGCCGGCGGGCTCGCCGCCCTTGCCGGTGGCCACGTCGCAGCCCCTGATGAGATAGAGCACGGCCTCGTGCCATTTGCCATTGCCCGCCTCCCCATCACTGGAGCTGCCGAAGGCGAAGAAAAGGTCGTTCAAGCCGTCGCCGTCGAAGTCCATGACGGATGCGCCCGAGAGCAGGCACCTGACGGCGAGGGATGAGAAGCTGGGAGGCAGGGTGAAGAAGATGGGCGGGTTGTCGTAGGTGACCTCGCCCGTGGCCCCCACGCGGCTTCGGTTGACGTACACGCGGGTGTAATGCGAGCGGCCGCCCGTGTCCGTGTTGGGCACGCCGACGGACGACACGCGGACGATGTCGCTCACGCCGTCGCCGTTGAGGTCGGCGGCAAGGAAGCGCTTGTCCTTCTCGGTGACCGACCTGTCCACTTCCTTGCTTGCCACCCTCAGCGTCGTGGCCGCGGGTTGGAAAGCCGGAAGGGGTTGCCACGTGAGCCTCACGGGCGGGTACTTCTCACCGCGGCCGTTGGCCTCCTCCACCTTGGACAGGCGTGTCCACTTGCCCGTGGAGCCGTCGGCGCCCTCGTCGTAGGTGAGCGTGTAGGTGCGGAAGACGGAGTCGTTGAGCGATGTGGTGACGGTGGAGAGGCACTGGTCGTACAGGCCGCGGCGGTCCTCGAGTGTGAAGGGACGGGCGCTCGCGCCCAGGCTCCGGTAAGTGAAGGTGACCTTGCCGGTGAGGCCGCGCGCCTTGGCCTCGTTGGTGCCGTAGACGATGGACACGGGCCTGACGCAGAGGCCAGAGGTGGCATAGTGGTAGGCGATGGTGCCAGCGTGGCGGTCGGTGCCCTTGCTGACATGCCACGAGGCGACGCGCGCCTGGCCGCGCCCGTTGGTGTAGGCCAGGCGTGAGTCGGCCGTGCGGCCGTACTCGCAGGTCATGCCCGTGGGGTCGGTCACCGTGAACCATGACGCGGACGCTCCTGCGCCGATGTCGCCGTGGAGCGCCACGCGGGTGTAGGGGTCGCCCTCCACCACATAGGTGGCGCCGTCGTGGCCGCGGGTGCCCGAGAGGGGCACCAGGCGCTTGCCGTCGAGGAAGAGGTTGTCGTCGGCCGTGTGGCTGACGCCCCGCTGCTCGCCGTCGTGGAAGAGGTCGCGGCCGCCGCGGGTGATCGCCGAGAGGCCCGTCAGGCCAATGCCGTAGCCCGCCAGGCCGTAGCCGCCCTGCTGGCTGTCATAGGCCAGGGCCAAGTGGGGCGTCAGCGCGCCGCCGTCGGGCGCCTCGATGGCGAGACTGTAGGCCGCGGCGCCCGTCTCACTCACGGAGACGGCGCCAGAGGGCGTGCCCACGGAACCCTTGGGGCCTATGGGCTCGAAGATGAGGGTGTCGCGGGGCGGACCGGGAAGAAGCGTGTCACCGCCGAGGCTCGGGTTGAAGTCTATGGAACCGATGACCTGCGGGGCGGCAG
The DNA here is from genome assembly GCA_050875105.1 of Prevotella sp. Taxonomy (GTDB): domain Bacteria; phylum Bacteroidota; class Bacteroidia; order Bacteroidales; family Bacteroidaceae; genus Prevotella. The sequence continues at coordinate 4,232 of JBNMMB010000084.1, forward strand.
ACGGCGGCGTGGCGGTCGTGTCTGTCGTGTCGGCTGTGTTGGCAAGGCTGGGCGACAAGGAGGCGACCTTGATGGAAGACAATGCTCCGTGCCAACTGGGTAAGAAGGCCCAGACGCACGTGAGGGGGACGAGCGTCAGGAGGATGGATGTACATAGGGCATGCCATCCATTGTTTTCATCTAGATAATTTTGCTTTCCTCGCGCCATGATGTTTTCTAAGCGTGTAAATTACAATTTCTCTGCAAATATAAATTTTTCTTTCCAAGAAAGCAATATGTTGCAATGATTTTTTTGAAGTGGTGGCAACATTGGAAGAAAAACAAAACAGGAGAAAAGCCACAAAGGTTTTTCTCCTGTTTGAAAGTGCTTTATGCAAGTGGGCTACTTAGAAGCCACACTTCTTGCGGATGTCCTTAGGCACAGCGTTCTTGTTGACCATGAAGTCCATGGTGTTGGCCACGATGAAGTTCTTGGTCATGTACCAGATGCCCTTGTACTTGCCAGTCTCACCCCATGAGTTCTTCACCATGTAGTACTCCTTGCCGTTTTGGTCCTTGGCGATGCCGTAGATGAGCATGCCGTGGTCGTCGGTGAGTTCCCAGTTGTCGTAGCGCTCCTGGCGCTGCTTCTGTGTGGGAGCGACCTCAGGCACGTTGACGCCGAGTGAGTCGATGAGGTTTTTCTTCTGTGATGACGACAGCTTGAGCCAGCGCGCCATGTCCGATCCCTCGAGGCTCTCGAGCTTCTTGGTGTCGTACATGTAGGCCAGTCCGTCGCGTGTGAAGCCTTCCTCCGACACGTCGCCGCCCCAAGCCACGGTGTAACCGTTCATGATGGCGTTGTCGATGATCTTGGTCAGGTCCTCCATGGGCACGTTCCACGACAGCGGGTTGCGCCAGTTGTCCTGCACCTCCACGGCGAAGGCCGTCCAGAAGGGGTGGTGTGTGTAAGAGGTGAAGCTCACATAGTTGTTGCAAGCGGCAGAGTCGAGGCCGATGGCGGCGGCGAAACTCTTCGGCGTGTAGGTCTTGCCCTCATACTTGAATGTCTCGGGGCACTTGCCGAGATAGGCGTCGAGGATGCCCTGCAGGCCATTCTTCCATGCGGGAGAGAGCTTGCTGGCGTTGCTCTTGGCCACAGCGTCGACGTAGGGCGACATGACCTTGAAGAACTCGTTGAAGTTGAACAGCGAGTCGCCATACTGGCTACCAGTCTGCGGCATGGCGTTCTCGGGGCAGATGCCATAGTGCTGGATGGCATAGAGCGGGTCATAGGCGCTACCGCCCTGTGAGAACTGGCAGTCGCCGTGCAGGCGCACCACCTGGATGGCACGGTCCATGTAGGTCTTGTTGGCCACGAAAGCCTCGCAGAGGTCGTAGGTCTTGCCCGTCTTCTTCAGGATCTCAGCCTCGAAGAAAGCCAGTGTGCTGTAGTCCCAGCAGGTGCCCGAACGGTTTTGGTTCTTGATGCTGGTGATGGGGTTTTCCTTGATGGTGGTGAAGACAGGATCGTTTGCCTTGGCATTGTCCTTCTTCTCTGCTGCCCCCGCTGAGAGGGTCAGCATGGCAGCCATCGCCGCCAGGATGATTTTCTTCATTTCTTTTCTAATATTGTTATTGATTTTTCCTATGTCTATTGGTTGTTAGCGATAAATGCCTCCACATCCTTGGGATGATAGGGGATGCGGTCCTTGCCGATGAAGCGGCAGCCATCCTCGGTGATGAGCAGGTCGTCCTCGATGCGGATGCCGCCGAAGTCCTTGTAGGTCTCCAGCTTGTCGAAGTTGATAAACTCCTTGCAGTGTCCGCTGGCCTTCCAGTCGTCGATGAGTGCCGGGATGAAGTAGATGCCCGGCTCGTCGGTGACCACGAAGCCTTTCTGCAGGCGGCGTCCCATACGCAGGCAGTTGGTGCCAAACTGTTTGAGGTTGGGTCTGACCTCCTCGTCGAAGCCCACGTTGATCTGGTCGAGGCTCTCCATGTCGTGCACGTCCATGCCCATCATGTGGCCCAGTCCGTGCACCATGAACATGGCGTGTGCGCCAGCGGCCACAGCCTCGTCGGTGTCGCCCTTCATGAGGCCCAGTTCCTTGAGCTTCTCGGTCATCAGGCGGCAGACGCCGAAGTGCACGTCCCACCATTTCACGTCGGGCTTGGCCACGCTGAGCGCATAGTCATGACAGGCCTCCACGATCGAGTAGATCTCCAGTTGGCGCTGGTCGAATCGGCCGCTGACCGGTGTGGTGCGCGTGTTGTCGGAGCAATAGTTGTTGAGCGTCTCCGCACCAGCGTCGCAGAGCATCAGCTTGCCAGCCTGCAGTGGGGCGGGCGAGGGTGCGCCATGCTGTATCTCTCCGTGTTGTGAGAGGATGGTGGGGAAGCTCACCATGGCTCCGTAGGCGTTGGCGATGCCATCGAGCGTGCCGGCAATCTCCTTCTCGGTGACGCCCGGGCGACACATCTTCATGGCCGTGGTGTGCATCTTGTAGCCGATGACGGCGGCGCGCTCCAGTTCCTCGATCTCCTCGTCGGTCTTCGATGAGCGCATCTTCACCACAGCCTGGATGAGCTCCATGCTGGCGCTCTCCTTCTGCTGGTTGGGATGGATGCCCAGGAGGTCGAATATCTGTATCTTGATGTCGGCGCGATAGGGGGGCAAGAAGTGGATCTTGCGCTTCTGCCTGAGGGCGTCGTTGCAGATGGTCTTCAGCGTCTTCATCGGTGCCGAGTTGTCCACGCCGACCTGTTGTGCCATGTCGTGCACGCTGTCCACAGAGCCGTACCACACGATGTCGTCTATCGAGATGTCGTCACCGATGAGCGTCTCGGTGTTGTTGTCAATGTCGATGACACCCACCAGTCCGTCGCGGTTCTGCCCAAAATAGTAGAGGAACGATGAGTCCTGGCGGAATGGGTAGTATCCGTTGTTGGGGAAGTTGGCGGGCGAGCTGTTGTTGCCAAACAGCACGATGATGCCGCTCTTCACAAGTCTTTTCAACTCGGCGCGGCGGCTTACGTAGGTCTCTTTGCTAAACATAAACTGATATTTTTACGTTTTATGTTGCAAAGTTATAAAAAACTTCGATAGAAATGCGTAACTTTGCAATCGAATTTATAATATTTTATGCATATTGACAGAAATACAGGCTTGGTTCTTGAAGGAGGCGGCATGCGCGGCGTGTTTACCAGCGGCGTGCTCGATGCCTTCATGAAGCATGAGCTATACTTCCATTATGTGGTGGCCGTATCGGCCGGCGCGTGCAATGGCATGAGTTATATTTCCAGGCAACCCCGCAGGGCCCGTTTGTCCAACATCGATTTCCTGCCTAAGTACAACTACATTGGTCTGCGCCATTTGGTGACCCAGGGTTGCATCTTCGACCAGAAGTTGCTCTATGATCGTTTCCCCAATGAGCTCATCCCGTTCGACTACGATGAGTTTTTCAGGCATTCTTCAGGTTTTGAGATGGTTGCCACCAACTGCCAGACGGGTCGTGCCGAGTATCTCTCCGATACAGGCGACCGCCAGCGCGCCATCGACATTGTGCGTGCCTCGAGTTCCTTGCCCTATGTGAGCAAGATCGTTTGGGTGGACGGCAAGCCCATGCTCGACGGCGGCATCGTCGACTCCATCCCCGTGCGCCACGCCCAGGAGACAGGCCATGCCTTCAATGTGGTCGTCTCCACCCGCAACTACGGCTATCGCGAGACGGGCCGCGACCGCAAGACGCCCCGTTTCATCTATCGCCATTACCCCCGCCTGCGTGTGGCGTTGAGCCATCGCATTGAGGCCTACAACGAGCAGCTCCAACTGGTGGAGGACCTTGAGCGCAAGGGCGAGATCGCCGTCATACGGCCCCAAAGACCCGTGGAGGTCAGCCGGATGGAGAAAGACACCAGCAAGCTCGAGCGCCTCTACGAGGAGGGCTTCCGCCTGGGCGAGGCGTTTTGCGCCAAGGTGCTTGGATAAAAAAGTGCCCCCTCGTCCGCGTCGCGCGGATCTTTTTTCGTAACTTTGCAACCAACATAGTCAGCAATCGGTTCTCCGCGAGGAGATTAATAGGGAACCAGGTGCGAGTCCTGGGCAGTCCCGCTGCTGTAAGCGACATTTTTCATCCGCACACCCATGTCACTGGTGCGTGGTCAGGCGCCAGGCCGGGCCCCCGTGGTCTCAGCCGTCATCAGGGCGCCGCCCACAGCCGGGAAGACGTGTGGATGGTCGTAAGCCAGAAGACCTGCCATTGCCACAAATGACGATTTTCAATTCTCGAGGAAGAATGCGAAAACAAATAGCTTATCCCCTTGCGCTCCTGCTGTGCCCGTTGGCGGCCGTTGCGCAAACTGATTCCATCTCGCTCCGCGGCGTGGAGGTGACCGCTGTCGCCCTCGACCGCAATGTGAGCAGTAGCCATTCCACCCAGACCTTCAGCGCCCAGCAACTCAGGCAGTTGGGCATCGACCAGGTGGCCGATGCCGTGAAGCATTTTGCCGGCGTCAGCGTGAAAGACTATGGCGGCATGGGCGGCATGAAGACCGTGTCCATCCACAGTTTGGGCGCCCAGCACACCGCCGTGGTCTACGACGGCGTGACCCTGAGCAACACCCAGGCCGGCCAGATCGACATCGGCCGCTATGGCGCCGACAACCTCCAGAGCATCAGCCTCTCGGTGGGCGACGATGACCAGTTGATGATCGCCGCCCGCCAGTACACCGCTGCCGGTGTGCTCACCATGACCACCGAGCGACCCCATTTTGCCGAAGGCCAGTGGCAGTCGCTCCGCGTGGGGGCCAGTGCCGGGTCGTTTGGCCTGGCGTCACCCTCGCTGCGCTGGTGGGTCAAGGCCGGCGAGCGCACGTCGCTCTCGCTCTCGGCCAAGATGACCCGTGCCGACGGCATCTACCCCTACACGCTCATCAATGGCCGCACCTCGACCCGCGAGCGCCGCTACAACTCCGACATCACGGCGTGGCAGGCCGAGGCCAACGCCTATCACACGTTTGCCGATGGTGGCGACCTGTCGCTGAAGGCCTACTGGTATCGCTCGCAACGCGGGCTGCCCGGTGCCGTCATCCTCTATGCCAACCCCTCGCAGGAGCGCATGTGGGATGAGGACTTCTTCGCCCAGGCCGCCTATGGTCGCCGCCTCGGTCGCCGCCTGCGGTTGCAGACCCGCCTGAAGTATACCCACTCCTGGAACCGCTATCGCGACTGGGGCTCCGAGTATTCCGGCGGTGAGCGCACCGACGTCGACCGTCAGGATGAGGCCTATGGCTCCGCCACGCTGGGCTGGCAGGTCATGCCCGGCCTGCAGATGGCCGTGGCGCAAGACGTGGCCTACAACCGCCTGAGCAACAATGTCTATGTCAACATCAACTACGATGTGCCCCATCCCTCGCGGTGGACCTCCATCTCGGCCTTGGCCCTGAAAGGCCAGTGGGGTGGGCTGAAGGTCGACGGTCACCTGGCCTACACCTACGCCGCCGAGCACGTGGCCGTGGGCGACAAGCCCGCCGACAAGCATCGCCTCACGCCCTCGCTCGGCGTGAGCTACCGAGTGCTGTCTGCCACACCTTTATATATAAGGGCCATGTACAAGCAGGCCTTCCGAGTGCCCACGTTCAACGACCTCTATTATCGCCGATTGGGCAACATCCACCTCAAGCCCGAGACAGCCCGACAGTGGAGCCTCGGCCTGACGTGGACCACTCATGCCTCGTGGTTGCGCTACCTGACGCTCACCGCCGACGGCTATTACCACAACGTGACAGACAAGATCGTGGCCTTCCCCAGCACCTATGTGTGGCGCATGGCCAACTTTGGCAAGGTCGACATCCTGGGCGCCGACATGACCCTGGGCGCCCAGGCTGACGTGGCCCGTGGCTGGAGCGTCAACGGTTCGCTGTCGGCCACGTGGCAACACGCTGTCGACAAGACCAACAAGGCCACCCAGAGCTACAACAACCAACTGCCCTACACGCCGCGCTGGAGCGGTAGCGGCTCGCTGGCCGTGGTGACGCCGTGGCTCACCCTGGGCTACAGCCTGCTCATGCAGGGCAGCCGCTACAGCCTGGCACAGAACAAGCCCGAGTATCGCATGCCCGCCTTCTGGGAGCACAGCGTCAGTCTCTCGCGCGAGATGACGCTGGGCCACACGCACCTCTCATTGGGCGTCAAGGTCACCAACCTGACCAATGAGCAGTATGCCATCATACAATACTATCCCATGCCCGGCCGGCAGTATGCCGTTTCGGCAGCCGTCAGCTTCTGAGAGGAAGGGAGCACAAGCCAAACATTTTATTCACATCATAATCATTCAATTCATGAAGTTCAGAAAGATTTATCTTGCTGTGGCCCTGTTGGCCACCGGTTTCACTTTCACCGCCTGTGACGACGACAACGAGTGGAACACCAAGGGCGACGGCCAAGTGGAGTTCACCACACCGGCCCGCGCCTTCATCCTCAATGAGGGCACTATGAACAACAACAACTCCAACCTCATCTATTTCGACTGGTCGACAGGCGTGGTGAACGGCAACGATCTCTTCAAGGCCCAGAACGGCCTCCTGCTTGGCGACACCGGCAACGACATCATTACCGTGGGCAACAACCGCCTGGTGGTGGCCGTCAACGTGAGCAACTATGTGACGCTGCTCGACGGCTATGGCGTGGAGAAAAGCCGCGTCAGCTTTGAGCCCTACAAGAACCTCGGCCAGGTGCGCTCGGTCGACGAGAAGAACGGCATCGTCTATGCCACCTCCTATGGCGGCTACGTCAGTCGTCTGCGCATCCAGGGCGACCAGCTGGTCTACATGGACTCGCTGCGCGTGGGCGACCGTCCCGAGGACGTGGTGGAGCAGGATGGCAAGCTCTACGTCACCTTGCAGGGCACCTATGATGACAACCGCATGGCTGTCGTCGGTTCCGACTTCCAGACCATCAACTATGTCACCGTCATGAAGGATCCTGTCCGGGTCTACAAGGACAACGGCAAGATCTATGTCACCGGCTACGGCGCCCTGTTCGACAATCCTTGGGGCGTCTACGATCCCGCAACGGGCGTCTACACCGAACTGGGCCATGCCTCATCTGTCTGCATGGACGGCAACACCATCTACACCGCCTACAGCGAGAGTAATTGGAATGTTGATCCAGTGACCACGACCACCACGCTCGGCACCTACAACGTGAAGACCGGCGAGACCGATGCCAACTTCTTCAAGAACCAGCCTGCTGAGCTCGCCACCAGTTCTGTCTACAGCATCAGCGTCAACCCCTACAGCAAGAAGGTCTATGTGGCCACATCGGCTGCCGACTATGTGAGCGACGGCACCATCTATGTGTTCGACGCCAAGGGCAACTACGAGACGAAGTTCTCTTCTCATGGTGCCAATCCCCATGCCATCGTATTCCTGAAGTAAGATGCGTAGCACTATCTGTTTTCTCACCTGTGTGCTGTTGCTCGCCGCGTGTGGTTCGCGCACGGCGGGCAGTGGCGACCAGGGCGACACGCTGGTCCTCGGCCACTCCGACCTGCTCACGCTCGTCGAGAGGGGTGCGGAGACCCGTGTCGCCGTCGGTGACCCCTGGCACCAGGGCCAGACCCTGCAGCGCCTCACGCTGGGCCCCTCGGCAGGCCGTGGCGTGTTGCGCCCGCTGCGCCGCGTGGTGGTGTTCACCACCGCCCACTGCCAGTTGCTCGAATATCTTGGCCTCGCCGACCGTGTGGTGGGCGTGTGCGACGTGCAGTACATCCACATTGCCGACATCCAGCGCCGTGTCAAGGCAGGGCTGATAGCCGACTGTGGCGATGCCATGAACCCCAATGTGGAGAAGATCGTGAGCCTGCGTCCCGATGCCATCATCCTCTCCCCATTTGAGGGCGCCAGTTATGGGCGGCTCGAGAAGCTCGGCATCCCCCTCATCTTCGCCGCCGACTACATGGAGACCTCGGCCCTGGGGCGTGCTGAGTGGATGCGCTATTATGGTCGCCTCTTTGGCCAGGCCCGTCGCGCCGACTCGCTCTTCCACGTGGTCGACTCCACCTATGAGGCGCTGAAGACCTATGCCGCCCGTCTGCCGCGCGGGCGCAGCGTGCTCACCGAGCGCATGACGGGTGCGGTGTGGTATGTGCCTGGCGGCAAGAGTTCCATGGGCACGATCATGGCCGACGCCAACAGTCCTTACGCCTTTGCCGCCGATGGCCATAGTGGCAGTCGGCCGTTGTCCTTCGAGCAGGTGCTCAGCCAGGCCGGACAGTCGGATGTGTGGGCGTTCCAGTACAATGGCCAGCACCCGATGTCGCGTGCCGACTTGTTGCGCGAGTATCATGGCTACCAGGCCCTGAAGGCTTTCCAGACGGGCAATATCTATGAGTGCAACGCTTCTGTGACCCCTTATTTTGAGGAAGTCAGTTTCCGCCCCGACTACCTGCTTCGCGAGATGATCCTCCTGGCCCATCCCCAGGCGCCACTGGGTCGCCTGCGCTATTTCCAAAAACTATCCTAACGTCTGATGATGACCCAGATAACTCCTGCGTGCCCCAAGTGGAGGGTCGCTCTCCTGCTTGTGTTGGCGCTTGCCATCGTGCTCCTGTTCTTTGTGAGCCTGGTGCATGGCAGTGTGAGCATTCCCACCGCCGAGGTGGTGCACATCATGCTTGGCGACGCCAGCCAGGAGAGCTGGCGCTTCATCATCATGGAGACGCGCCTGCCCCAAGCTCTCACGGCCTGGCTGGCCGGTGGCGCACTGGCCGCCAGTGGCCTGTTGCTCCAGACGGCTTTTGGCAATCCGCTGGCCGCCCCCGACATCTTCGGCGTCACCAGTGGGGCGTCGCTGGCCGTGGCCCTGCTCACGCTGGCGCCTGTGGCCACGCTGCCCGTGGCCTTGGGCTATCTCTCGTCGGTGGCCGCCGCCTTTGTGGGTGCCATCGCCGTCACGGCCCTCATCTTCGCCCTGAGCCGTTGGGTCCACAGTCCGGTGGTGCTCATGGTGGTGGGCATCATGGTGGGCTACCTGACGTCGAGCGCCATCACGCTGCTCAACTTCTTCGCCACCGAACAAGGCGTCAAGAACTTTGCCGTCTGGGGCATGGGCAACTTCGGCAATGTGCCGATGGACGAGATGCCGGTGTTTGCGCCGCTCACGCTCGTGGCCACCGGTGCTGCCTTCTTGCTCGTCAAGCCGCTCAACGCGCTGCTTCTCGGTGAGCGCTATGCCGAGAACCTGGGCGTCAGTGTCAAGTCGCTGCGCCGCGAACTCCTGTTGCTCACGGGCCTGCTCACGGCTGTGGTGACCGCCTTCTGCGGCCCCATCGCCTTCATCGCCTTGGCTGTGCCCCACATGGCACGCCTGTTGGTGCGCACGTCCGACCACCGCCTGCTGCTCCTGTCCACCGTTCTCATGGGCCAGGCTGTGGCGCTGCTCTGCAATGTGCTGACCACCCTGCCGGGCGAGGCGGGCGTCTTGCCCCTCAACGCCGTAACGCCGCTCGTCGGCGCACCGGTCATCATCTATGTCTTATTATCCAAGAAACCATGAAAACCATCACCACCAAGAGAGGCGATAGCGGCACCACATCGCTCGCCGACGGCACGCGTGTCGACAAAGACAACTTGAGAATAGAGCTCAATGGCGAGCTCGATGAACTGATGGCTCGCCTCGGCCTGTGCCGGGCGGCCAGTGGCCAGGCGGAGCCCTACGCCACCGTGCAGCGCCAGCTCATGGGCCTCATGGCGCTCGTGGCGAAGGCTGCCTGCCCGTTGTCGGCTGCCGATGAGGCCCACGTCGCCGATGCTGTGGCCCTGATGGAGCGAGAGATTAACCGCTGCTGCCAGACCGATGAGCCCTTCGACTTCGTGCTCCCGGGGCGTGACCTCACCGATGCTGCCCTCCACATGGCACGCACCCAGGCGCGCACCTGCGAGCGCCGCATGGTGGCCTTGGCCAAGACGGTGCCCGTGGCGCCACAGATGCTCACTTATCTCAACCGTCTCTCCGACTACCTGTTTGCGTTGGCCATCGGTAGGAAAGGGTAGGGAATGCTGTAAAAACAAAACAGAATTATTTTAACAAAAAGTCTCTCCAGAATCGCTTGAAATCAATCAAGCCTACTTTTGCTCGCAAATACGCGATTCTGAGAGGGTTTTACGCAAATAGCTGATATTCAGGGCGATAAGAGGAAATGTGCCCTTTGGAAAACTTTGCGCATGCTCAGAGTTTTGCGATAGATATCTTATCGAGTCTCCGAAGAGCATCTATCGAGTCTCGATAGATATCTAATCGAG
>JBNMMB010000085.1:0-14359 GCA_050875105.1 Prevotella sp.
CCTGGGGTCTGTCGTGCCAGGAAGTCGATGTCGAGTGAGTCGTCGGTCTTCAGTGGCTTCAGGTGCACCTGGAAGATGGCCTTGCGTTCCGCCAGGTCGGGCAGGTCCACATGGATCTGACGGTCGAAGCGTCCGGCACGCAACAGGGCCTTGTCGAGCATGTCGACGCGGTTGGTGGCGGCCAGCACGATGACACCCGAGTTGGTGCCGAAGCCGTCCATCTCGGTGAGCAGGGCGTTGAGCGTGTTCTCGCGCTCGTCGTTGCCACCCATCGACGGGTTTTTGGAGCGGGCGCGGCCCACAGCGTCGATCTCATCGATGAAGATGATGCACGGTGCCTTTTGCTTGGCTTGTGCGAAGACATCCCTGACGCGCGATGCTCCAACGCCAACGAACATCTCCACGAAGTCGGAACCCGACATCGAGAAGAAAGGCACGCCGGCTTCGCCGGCCACAGCTTTCGCCAGGAGCGTCTTACCCGTTCCCGGAGGACCGATGAGCAGGGCTCCCTTGGGAATCTTGCCACCCAGTTCGGTGTATTTCTGCGGGTTCTTCAGGAAGTCGACGATCTCCTGCACCTCCTGCTTGGCCCCCTCTTGTCCGGCCACGTCCTTGAAGGTGATGCCCATCTCGCCAGCCTTGTCGTAGAGCTTGGCCTTGCTTTTGCCCACGTTGAAGATGCCTCCTCCGGCACCACCGCCACGCATGCCGCGTGTCATGTACCAGAAGAAGAACACCAGGGGCAGCAGCCACAGGAAGTTGATGAGAAGGTTGAGCGTGTCGCCGCTCTTCTCGTTGTTGTAACTGAAGCTGGCGATCTTGCCGCTCTTCTGTTGTGCGTCGAGGTATCGTTCCAGTTCGTCGACCGAGCCAAACTCCACCTTCACATAGGGCTTGGCGCCCACCTGCTGCGCGGGCATCTGGAAGACGTTGCGGATGTATTTGGGCTTGACATACATCCTGAGGGTGTTGTCCTCCTTGTTGATGACCACATGGTCAGCATAGCCTTTGGCCACGTAGGTCCTGAAGTCGGTGTATGAGGCCTCCTTGCTGGCGCCGGCCGACTTGGCCAGACTGTCTCCTCCGCCAGTGAAGAAGAAAAAGACCAACACCAGGGCGAGAATGATGTAGATCCAGGTTGTGTTAAACCGGGGCATCTTCGGCTGGTTGTCTTTGTTTTGGAAGGGATGGTTGTTATTTTCCATAATAACTTATTGGTATGCGTGCCTGATGGGGCACATTAGCTGTTGGGTTGCCAACAGTCAGTCGATGTTTGGCAACCGTGTCAGTTTAGCGTCTTCCCACAGGTGCTCGAGGTCGTAGAACTCACGCAGCTCGGGTACGAAGATGTGCACCAGCACATCCACAAAGTCGATGGCGACCCACTGGTTGCTGCCCAGTCCGTTCACTCCCACGGGCTTCTCTTTCAGTTCCTTTCGGCATGTCTCGGCCACCGACTCGGCGATAGCCTCCACCTGAGAGGGCGAATTGCCTTGGCAAATCACAAAGCACTTGGCGATGGCCCCGTCGATGTGGCTCAGGTCGGCGATGACGATGTCTTGTCCTTTCTTCTCTTGGATGCCTTTGGTAATGGCGTTTACAAGATTTGTTGTCTCTGTCATTAAAATGTTCTTAATAATACGAATGTCTTGATAATTATCTTTGTATACTTACCGCAAAGGTACATCAATTCCTTGGAAAATCCTTGGAAATCCATACATATTTGATGTTTTTTATGAACTGGGGACCTGAAGAGAATGATAGCTCGAGGTGTTTTCGCAATTATTAAGGTTGTTGCCTTGTGGAGGGGACAGTACCCTCCTGTGGGTGAAAATATCGTGCAAATGGGCGAAAAAGCCCCATTCTGTTGAGAAAAGAGAAAAAATAAGGGGCGGAATGAAAAAAAACAAGGAAATGTTTGGTGGTTAACCAAAAACCCACTACCTTTGCACTCGCAATTCAGAAATGAATTCACAACAAAAAACTTTGGGGCATGGTGTAATGGTAACACTACAGATTCTGGTCCTGTCATTCATGGTTCGAGTCCGTGTGCCCCAACAAGAAACCAAGTTGCTTGCATGAGTAACTTGGTTTTTTTGTTTTAATCACCTTGTGAAGATGAGCATGAAGCGTATCCACAGATTATCCTCTATCTTGTTGCCGCTGATGGCCTTGGCGCTGTTGGTGGACCTTCCGTCAGCACATGCCGTGCAACCCACCCATGTGCAGAAAGCCGTTGTTTGGCGTGCCGGAACGGTTGTCAGCGCACAGGAGGTGTCCCGCATGGGCCTGACGCAGTGCTTCCGCGCCGATCCGATACCCGACGAGGTGTTTGCCCGCATGAAGGGGAAGTCGTTTCCCGAGGGTTGCCGCGTCAGCCGGGCGAGCCTCCGCTATGTGCGCCTGTTGCACCGCGACATGGACGGACAGACGCGCATGGGCGAACTGGTCTGCAACAAGCAGATCGCGGCCGACGTGTTGCAGGTGTTCCGCCAGTTGTACGACGAGGGCTATCCCATCCACAGCGTCCGTCTGATAGACGACTTCGGGGCTGATGACGAGCGTTCCATGCGTGCCAACAACACCAGTTGCTTTTGCTATCGTGAGGTGAAAGGGTCGCGCAAGCTGTCGGCCCACGCCTTGGGCATGGCCGTGGACCTTAACCCCCTCTACAATCCCTATTACCGCAAGCAGCGCAGTGGCAAGGTGACGGTGCAGCCTGCCAACGCCTTGAAGTATTGTGACCGCAGCGCCCGTTTCCCTTATAAGATCACGCGCTCCGACCGTGCTTATCGCCTCTTTGTGTCGCTGGGCTTCCAGTGGGGAGGCGCTTGGCGCAGCGTGAAAGACTACCAGCACTTTGAGAAGTGAGGCTATTGCCTCCTTCCCATGAGACTGGTCATAAACCAAGACCAAACGCTCACGCGACCTTGTGCTGTATAGGGAAGCGTGATAGGCATCGAGCAGGATAAACCGCAACAACCCTCTCCCCGTGGCGTGATAGCCGCAGGGAGAGGGTTGTTGCGTTATGAGGGGGCGGGGTAGGGGGTGCTCATGGCTTGCGCCGCAGCACCCGGTTGCCGCTTAGTCCTTGTTGTCGGCGGCTTCGTCAGCCGTCTTCTCTTGCTTGTTTTGTGTGTCGATGGCCTTGATCTTCTGGCGGGTCAGCTCCACCTCGTCCTTGAGCTTCTGCACCTTGCGGTTCATCTCGTCGACGAGCGAGTTGCCGCGCTTGCTGGCGATGTTGAGGAAGCCGAGGTTGTTCTCGTAGGTGGCCACCTCCTGCTTGAGCTGCTCGTAGCGGCGCATGAGGCGTGAGCGCTCGTTGTCGACGGCGTCCTCGCCACGCTTGGCCACACTCTTGAGGTTGCTCTTGAAGTTGTCGAGGCGGCGGCGCTGTGTGGAGATGTGCAACTCCTGGTAGATCTTGTCGAGCACGTCGTGGAACTCCTTGTAGACCTTGTCCTTCTCCTTATAGGGCACGTGGCCGATGCTGTTGTACTCCTCGACGAGCTTCTGCACCTTCTCCTGGGCGTTGTCGGCAGCGTCCTCGGCGATGGCCTTCAGCTGTTCGATGACGCCACGCTTCTTCTCCAGGTTGGCACCTTCCTCGGTGCGCGTGCCAGCGTGAGCGGCCTTGCGGGCCTCGAAGAAATGGTTGCAGGCCGTGAGGAAGTCGTTCCACAGCTTGTCGCCCAACTTCTTGGGCACGGTGCCGATGGTCTTCCACTCCTTTTGCAGGGCGATGAGCTTGTCGCTTGTGGCCTTCCAGTCGGTGGAGTCGGTCAGTGCCTGAGCCTCGGCCACGAGGGCACGTTTCTTCTCGGCATTCTCGGCGAAGCGCTGCTTCATCTCCTTGAAGTGGGCGGCCTTCTTGGTGAAGAAGTCGTCGCAGGCAGCACGGAAGCGCTCGAAGATTTTCACGTTCATCTTCTGCGGTGCGAAGCCGATGCCCTTCCACTGCTGCTGGATGGCGATGATCTGCTTGCTGTGGTTCTCCCAGTCGCTGGCGTTCTTGTTCTCCTCCTTGGCGATGGCCTCCACCTGCTCGCAGAGGGCGGTCTTCTTCTGGAGGTTGTCTTCCTCCTGGGCTCTCAGTTGCTCAAAGTGCTGCTGGTGCTTCTTGTTGATCACCGTGCTGGCGGCCTTGAAACGGCTCCAGATCTCCTCCCGCAGTTCCTTGGCCACAGGGCCAATCTCGCGATACTGGTTGTGGAGCTCCTGCAACTGGTGGAACGCGCTCACCACGTCGCTCTCGTCGGCCAGTCGCTCGGCCTCTTCGCAGAGCTTGGTCTTCAGTTCCAGGTTCTTCTTGAAGTCATACTCGCGTGCCTCACGGTTGAGGTTGAGCAGGTCGTAGAACTGCTCGACATAGAGCTGGTAGTTGCGCCACACCTCGTTGGCCTTCTCGGCCGGCACGGCCTTGATCTCCTTCCATTCCTGCTGGAGGGCCTTAAACTCATTGTATGACTTGTTGGCCTCCTCGGGCGAGGTGGCCATGGCTTTGATCTTCTCGATGATCTCGAGCTTGCGCTTGAGGTTGTTTTCCTTCTCGGCCTCTTGCTGTTGGAAGATCTTGGCACGCTTCTCACGGATGACCTGCATCTGTGCCTTGAAGTCTTCCTCGGCCTCGTCGGGGGTGACGACATATTTCTCGGGGTCGCCTCCGGCCTCCAAGTAGTCCTTCTGCTGTTGTTCGCGCTCGGCGATGTGGAACCTGTAGAACGCCGACTTCAAGTGCTCCACCTCGTCCTTGTTGGGGTTGTCGTCGCTGGCGGCGATCTCCTTGGCTCTTGCCAGCACCTCTTGCTTGTTGGCGTAGATCTTCTTGAAGGTCTCCTCGGCCTTGGGCGCTTCGGCTTGACCGGCAGGGGCTGGTGCCTCGTTGCCTTCGCCTGCTTCCGCAGGGCTGGCGGGTGCTGTCGTCTCCTGGGCTGGAGCCTCGGGGGCTGGCTGGGCGGCCTTGTCGGGCTGTGCCGACTCGGTGTTCACATTCTCTACTTCAGAAGCGGTTTGCGCTGTCTTCTGCTCGTTTTCAATCTTGTCCTGTTGCAGGACATTCTCTTGAGAGTCCATCATTTCACTGTTTTAAGTTTATGACTCAGGTTCCATGGCCATGCCGTGGCGCGCGTGTCGCCACTGAAGGGCATAACCTCCAATGAATTAAATAATTTTGTGCAAACTTAAACAAAAAAAACGGATATGGCAACAAAACGATGATTTTTTTTCGTCGCATGGCTCTTTTTATAGCCCTCCGCTCCCATCGTTGCCGAGGGCAGTGGCCGCCATGCGTTGTTGTTTTTCCGTTTCATTATTATATAATGGTGTTTTTGCAATATTCATTTTTGAACCAAAGCTAGTACATCGGGTCGACAAAGACAAATCGTTGGCCCTGCTTCTCAATGATGTCCTTGTTTTGTCAGCAGTTGCTATGTTATGCTGTGCAAAAATACAAAATATTACCCAAAGGTAAGTTACCCAAAGGTAATATTTTGTATTTTTGAGGACGATGAGACTGTCGCAAGATCGTTGCGACAGTCATCAGGCGACTACTCGACAGTCTCCTTGAGAACGACGGGCTCGCCGAAGGATAGCTTGAGGATATCAGTATAATCCATGCCTCTGAACATCTTGACCTCTTGCTGTTGTTGCCGGGTCTTGGCGTGGGTGAGCACCTCGTCGAGCGCCAGGTAATAGGCCAGCTTGCCATCCTTGAGCAGGATGAGGGTGGCACGATAGATGCGTGCATCAAAAATGTGCTTGGTGCTGATGAGATAATCATATTTCTCGATGGCCTTGGTGAAGGCTTGGTTTGCTCGAGCGCGGTCGCCTTGATAGTAGCGCGCCATGCCCTCAGTTTCGTAGAACTGTGGATCGTGAGGAAACGCCTTTTGCAGGGAGTCGAGGTATGGGTATAGGTGGCGGAAGTCGTGGCTGCGCATCAACGAGGCAATGCGTATGCCCGCTTGGGTGCGTTCTCTCTTGAATTCCTGTTGCCTGTCGGTTCTCACCTTGCACAGCAGCAAGGTGAGCAACAGTGCGCACACCATGAAAAAGATGGTCTTGATAGTTTTTGTTACCATAGGTTCAGTGTTTTAGTTGTATGAAGGATGTTGTCGTTTTCTCCACAGAGTCTTTCTTGTGCCGCTTATTGCGCAAAATGCAATTGCGACTTCATCGTGTCATAATCTGTTTTTCTCCAAAACTGTTCCACTTCCATTGAGTCCTTGTGGTTATGTCTGATAGTCAATATCTCGTCAAGTGCTTGGTTATAGGCTTTTTTCCCATTGAGTGCTTGTATGATGAAAGCACGATTGACTAAGTTGAACATGTTGGGATCTTTTTTAACGATCGAATTGTAAATGCGTAACGCTCGGCCATATGCTGCACGAGCCTTCAGTGTGTCATGTTGCATGTCGTGTGTCCAACCCTCTGCAAAATGAAGAAGCGGGTCCTTGGGACTTTTGACATACATGGTGTCCATGTAGGCAAGAGCCGCCTTGAAATCCCTTTCGTTCAACAATCCTCCCAGGTGTGACCAATCCTTGAGGAGCTCTTGTTTGTTTGCTAATTGCAAGTCTTTGGTTTGCTTGCAAGAGAATAAGCTAATGACAAGAAAACTTGTCAAAAGCATGAAGTTTAGTTTGCTCCTTTTAAATAAACGCGTCATTTCTTATGTGTTTGTTTAGTTGTATATTGGTTCCCTCTTGTTTCTTGCTGTTGTGCAAGAAACAGAGGGAACGTGATTTCGATTATTTATGCAAATTATTAAAATGGATAAATTGTGCGTTTAACTGAATAGTTTGCATGACCAGCCCCAGAATCATGGTCGTAAGCGATATACAAAACTATAGTAACAGCCCCAGATTTGGGTAAGTTGATATCTATGCATCCAATAGGTGACCATCCACTACTAACAGCATATCCGTTAGGATCGAGTGTCAACTGTTTGAATTCTCCACCATTAATTCTGATGGCTGCGTTGAAATGACGATCATCAAAATTAATAGGATTAACAGAAGCGCTTACAAACATTTTGTATCCCGTAATTTTTACGGTGTACTGATAGTTAAATGACCCTTTTACGCCCACACCTTCAACAGGCAGAATAGTCCATGCCATGTTTGTCTCTGTTACGATTTTTTGTGGATACTGATTATATGAGCTTCCTGCGTGGCTTCCGCTTCCATTTCCATTGCCGTGGCTACCACTGTTGCTGTTTCCTGTTCCACTCCAGGCTCCGTTTCCATTTCCTGTTTCAGATGGATATAATGAACTTAGATAGTCTGTCGGATCAGAGTCCCATGGATAAGAAGAATCCATAGATGACCAGTAGTCGAACATTGAGCCTGATCCCCATGACCCTGAACCTGAATCGGAACTGGATGGAGTGACCGTAACACCTTTTAGGCAATAGCCCAATCCTTCAACATATCCGCCAGGCCATGTGTCGTTGTCAAGCATGGCCTCATACTCTTTCTGTGTGTAGGGGTTGCTTGCAGACCCCTTGGCTGCTGTGCCATTATCGTTTTGCGTACTGACACTGTACAATTTTAGTTTTTTCATGATTGATTTTTTATTAAAAATATGATTGATGAATTATGTTTGTTCGTGCCTTATTGGTACGCAACAATCTTGTCTGTTCACTCATGTTGAGCGTCATGTCTCACCATAGTTTTCTGTTTTCTTTTTCATAAGAGCACTTGTTTGATCTTTTCTTGAGGGCGTTAAGGGATATCCGCTTGAAGGAATGGTCCTCATAATAGTCATATTTCGACTTGTGCTTGTGGATGACGAAACCCTCTTTGGAGAAAGAAGCTTGATAGCCGACGCTGTCTTGGAAAAACTTTGCCTCTTGCAACCATAAGTGACCGCTCTGCTTGAGGGCTTCGGCAGTGGAGTGGACCGTCACTTTGACGGGACCGCTCAAGAATTGCGTCTTGCGCGAATCCAGCACAAATGAAAACCCGTCCCCATGATTTTTAATATTCTCCATTGGAAGGACAAAAAATCCGGGGTAGTAGCCTTCACGGGTCCCAGTAAACTCGTCGCTGGTTCCCCAAAAGTAACCAGTTGCGACTTGCCCGTCCTTGTAGGATAATTCCATGATGCTGGTCGAACACTCATCATATTCTTCCTGATAAAGGTAATACACTACGGAATCGGATTTGGCTGCACAATCGTCAATGTCAAGTGTTTGCGCCGTGGAGCACGAAAAAAAGCCAATTCCAAACAGCACTGCAGCTAATGCTTTCGTCATAGTTATAGATTTTCTCATTTGCATATTTAGTTGGATTTAGTCAAACAGAATTTGATTGGGGAGAAAAATGTTTCATGTCTGATGACTATATGGCACATTAAATCAACCGAATTCTGTTTGACGATAAATGTTAACGATCTTATTGGGGAATCTCTATGTGTACACACCCGTTTTGGGGCTCATCGATATAGTCTATTCCCACAGCTTTAAGAGCTCTGATCAACAATTGTACACTTGATAAGTCACTTCTACTGACATCAAATACATTCAGTACGGAAAAATCTGCACAATGTTTTGATACTTTTGAAGGACCTTCTTCTAAAATTTTTGCAACCATGTTGCGAATATTTGCTTCGTCACTTAAATTTTTATTATAAGTTAATATCACTTTTTGGCCGGGTAGGCGATAAATTTTTAACTGAGATTGAATTCCGTTCTTTTTTATATTATTCAACATAGCTTTAGCTTGTTCTTCTGGAGTCCTTGCAACAGAGGTGATGCGAATATTGCCAGAATAATATGGAAGGGTCTTAAGCAAATTATATGAGTAAGCCGATATTCCAAAAACTTTTCCTGTAACAGATATAATCTTTTCTCTTGAAGAAGATTTTCCAGTTGAGTTCGGTACGTTTGAAGAAGTCTCCCTATTATTAGTTGAACTTCCGCTAGTTCCATTGCTTTCATGATCTTTCTGTTTTTCTTCATTGTTTCCTTCTCCATAATTAGAATTGCTTGGCCAACTTGAATCCCATGGCCAAGAAGCCCCTTCTGAATCCCAAGAATCGAACATTGAACCTGAGCCCCAGGACCCGGATCCCGAACCGGAACTGGATGGAGTGACCGTGACACCTTTTAGGCAATAGCCCAATCCTTCAACATATCCACCAGGCCATGTGTCGTTGTCAAGCATGGCCTCATACTCTTCCTGTGTGTAGGGGTTACTTGCAGACCCCTTGGTTGCTGTGCCATTATCGCTTTGCGTACTGACACTGTACAATTTTAGTTTTTTCATCATTAATGTTTTTAAAAATGTTTATAAATGAATTATATTTGTTCGTGCCTTATCAGCACGCAACAATCTTGTCTGTTCATGATGACGCGTAGGTTAGCCGTCATGTACTTTTCCTGTGCGAAATGTTCCTTTTCCAGTATGTCAAGTATGTCCTTTTCCGCCACTTGCCTGTGTGGCACCATTGACAGTTCTTCGGGAACATTCCAGCTTAGTATGATGAATTGAGCTGACAGCTTCGCCAAATTACGCAGAGCGACAAGCTCCAACTCTTGGGGTATGTAGGGCAGAACATCCTTGCACACTACCATGTCAAACTTGCTGTCCACTTCCAGGTCTTCCGTCAAATCGGCAATGCCGCAAGGCGTGTCTCCTACTGGTAGTAGCATGGCTGACAAGGCTTCTGTCTTTGGGTTGGCATCGTATCCAGCAAACGATAGTCCGCAGCTTCTCCACTGTGATACATAAAGGCCATCGCCGCATCCCATGTCCAATCCTGTCCTTGCGTCCACTTCGCACCACATCCTTGCCACATAGTCTGCAAATTTCGAGTCGTATCCGTATTTTAGGAAGCCGTCGTAGATCCAACTGCCTGTTTCTCCTATTTTTATAGGATAATCTTGGAGTAGGTATTGGTCTATCCTGTCCAGTAATGGAGCGCTAACGGGTAGCTCCACCTTTCGGGCAAAAAGACATTCGCTTTCCAGCAGATAGTGGAGATGCTCGCATCCCAGGTTGGCAGGGCGGTTGCCGTTCTCATATTTCCAACGGATAAACCGATGGTTCCATTGCTCGATGTTCTCTTTTCCCATGAGGTTCACCAATACGGTTGCCACATAGCACTCTTCAGGCGCGAACGTCATCCACATTTGTCCGTAAAGCTTCGGATGTTGGTCAGTGTAGTCTAACAGAGCCTCTGCAGCCTTGCGGGTGATCGAAAACCATTGTGAGCTTCCATATAAATGGTCAAAGGCATCGGGTATGGGGCGTTTGGCACCCTTGTCGCGTTGTTC
This sequence comes from Prevotella sp., assembly GCA_050875105.1. GTDB lineage: Bacteria > Bacteroidota > Bacteroidia > Bacteroidales > Bacteroidaceae > Prevotella. The sequence continues at coordinate 10,283 of JBNMMB010000085.1, forward strand.
CTTCACTTGTTCCCATACCCATTTGCGTGGATTGTCATGACAGGCAGCGTAGTCGAACGGGTAAAAGTATTGCAACCTCCTAAAAGTGTTGTTTTCCCATCTCGGATGCGGTAAGTGTAAGTAGCTGATGAATTCTTTTCCTGGCCTTTCTTCGAAGAACTTTAGAAAACATTCAAGTGGCCGGGTAGGGTAGTCTTGTCCGCTGATCAAGTGGTAGTAATCGGCTTTTCCCATTTTCACGGCTGCGCGTAGCAAGTGCATTTCACTTTCCAGCACACTTGTGCCGCCCCAATTGACATCATATTCACGTGAGACGAGTTTCACTTGTGGATAGGCAAGTAACCTTTTCTCTTCCTCATTTCCGATAGGTTGTTTCTTGTCGATGTGTATGTACACCTCGCAGTCATTTTTGAAATACTCTACCAACCTACATAATTGATTCACATTTTTGTGGGCTAAAATTAAAATTGCTTGTTGCATATAAACTTGGTTTAAAAAAATAATATTGTAATATACACTACATATTAGTGCGTTTGGTTTTCAGATGTTGCCTCTTGATTGTCTTTTGAGGTCTTGTTATTGTTCCCTCGTGGGGAAGATGTTTGATAGTACTCTACAAAACCATTGCAAAGATAAAGGTTTTATAGTTTCTCTCCAAATATTTTGGATCTTTTTTAAACGTTTTGTAGTTAAAGGGAACTAAAGGAGAGGAGCAAGGGGTGGTGATGACTTTTAAGACAAAAACGTAAAAGATGTGTTGCGTCTGTTGTTCTTCGTAACGGAATTGGGGCAACAAGCCCACTTGCGAGCCTGTTGCTTCAATTCCCAAAAAGAACGAGCGCACGGCATGGCTACCGTGCATGGCCTACAGCAGCCGCTTGTAGCGCAGCACCACCCAGCAGAGGGCGCTGACGGCAAACGACATGACGAGCGTGATGGCAAATCCCCAGGGATTGTTCTCCAAGCCATTGGTGACGTTCATGCCATACAGCGAGGCGATGAACGTGGCCGACATCATGATGATGGTGACCGAGGTGAGCGTACGCATCACCGTGTTCATGTTGTTGTTGATGATGCTCGAGTAGGTGTCCATCGTCGACTCCAGGATGTCGGAGTAGATGCTGGTGGTCTCTCGGGCCTGCGTCATCTCGATATTGACATCCTCAATGAGGTCGGCGTCGAGCTCGTCCACTTGCAACTTGAACTTCAGTTTCTGCAGGAGGTTCTCGTTGCCGCGGATAGAGGTGATGAAGTAGGTGAGCGAGTCTTGCAGCCTGGAGAGGCCGATGAGGCTCTCGTTGTTCACCTCGTGGTCGAGGTTGTGCTTGGCCTTCTCGATGAGCGCGTTGATCTGCTTCAGCCGTTTGAGGTACCACACGGCCGAGGAGAGGAAGAGGCGGAAGATCATGTCGACATAGTCGGTGAAGCCCTCGCCCCGCTTCTGCTGGTAGGACACGAAGTCGATCATCATGTTGGTCTCGTAGAAGCAGACCGTGATGGTGACGTCGCGCTTGTGTATGATGCCGAGGGGCACGGTGGTGTAGGGCGTGCGCGATCGGATCTCCTTCACATAGGGTATGCGGAGGATGATGAGCATCCATCCGTCGTCATACTCATAGCGGGCTCTCTCATCGGTATCGCTGATGTCGCTGAGGAAGTAATCGGGGATGTTGAACTTCTCTTCCAGTTCGCGCTGGTCCTCGTCGGTGGGACAAGTGACTTGTATCCAGCAGTTGGGCTGCCACTCTGGTATGGCCTTCAGGCTCTTCTCAATGTTCCAATATGTTTTCATTGTAGCTAATCTCCGTCATTAAGGATGTTGTGGGGATTAGCCGCCTTTGCGTCTGATCCTCACGTCATTGGTTGAAATTGTCCGCGTGATAATCGTCCATTTGTTAATTGGTATTGGTCTTGTGCTTGCAAAATTATAAAAAAACAACCAAAAGGCGCGCAAAAAAATGACTTTTTTGCGCGCCAGTCTTCTATTTTATTCGTTTTGTCACATGTGGGGCCCTGCCTGTGGCGCGAGCCTCATGGTGTGGTTGTCACTGAAGGTGCGGTAAAGCAGCCGATGCGGCCAAAAGATGTTCCAAAGTCTAACTTGCGCTTTTTGATTTCCTTATATACTTTTGCGGATATGTTGAAGTCGCTGATAATCGGCTGCGAGTTAAACACATGAAGGTTTTTCACCTTATTGTAATCTACACACAGTTTTATGATACTGTCTCCAGGTCCATACACTGTGTGTTCTTTATCTATCACATCATAAATTTTTGTAAAATGAACGATGTAATATTGTCGATCACCATACTGCTCACTATGGATCATCACTGGAAGAAATTCAACATACTCTTTTTCGGCATACTCTTCTAAAAGAGTCTTGAGATCTTCATCTACCAAGTTGACTGCCCATGGTCCCATTAGATAAGGGCAGTACTCTCCTCCCTTTAGTTCGTAAACAAATTCCTTGCAGAGATCCACGTCTTCGCCATCATAAACATGTGGGCATACGTGCCAATTAGGGGAATCCGCATTTCCTGCTTTTTCCTCATAAGAATTAGGCATTACCATATAAAAACGACAACTCATATAAATACTTTCTAGATGTGGGAACAAACAGAATCGATCAATTGGCAGAACCTAAAACAAAATAGCAAATGCAACAGCAATGCCCGATAGCGTGGCAAAAACTGAGCCCACACAAAAGGCTATTGTCCTTCGCTTCCATGTCTTGTGCCATGCTTCATCCTCTTTTTCAAATTGTTTGAAGTATTGCAAATAGCGGTCATCAGAAAATACTGCTTTGTAGGCGGGGATATAACTGACGCAAATAGGAACACCAACCGTCAAAACTCCAATTAGCAAATCAAATGTATGAAAAACTCTAATTGCTGTCCCTGCAAGAATTAATGACACAAGCGAAGGGTACCCCGAGTAAATGTAGCCAAACAGGTGATTTGCCATTCCTATAGATACGCTGGTCTTTTTATTATACAGATTTTCCTCTGATGCCTTTATGTTATGATATATACGTTTGCTTAACTGGTTATTCCATCTATTAACAAATGGCATTCTTAATGCGCATTGTAATATCTTGGATATGATCCTGCCTTGTTTTTTTATTGACTGAACTCTACCAAGGTACAAAGTATAGTGTACTGCATTCAGCATGTATTCATACTTTTCAAATGTTATTTTCACAATCTGTTTCTTTTAATATGTAAATTATCGTCCATATAGTATGTTTACGCCTATTTTTCCTAACTCATCACCGCCCCAATTACCAATCATTCCCCCTACAGCCCCACCAACAAATGTGCCAGCAGGTCCAAATATGGATCCGACGTAAGCTCCTATTTCCATTAATTTAATAGCGCCTATACCTCCGCCAATAATTTTTGCTGTAGCCATAATAGTGTTGTAACCATCAGTATACCCATACAGACTGTAGTCTTCATAATCAGAATATGCCCCTTGCCCAATTTGAATGAAATTTAAGGTTTTTCCTACAGGACCGGTGTATCTGGTAAGCCTATTTCCAATAACGATTAATTTAGTAGCTTTAACGTATTGGTTTCCATAGAATCCTTGTTCTCCTTGAGCATGCCAATAAATTTTATAGTTGCTTCCCCATGTCGAGTTGCCGCCATTGTTTTTCATTGATGAGCCGACACTACCCACCACGGTGTTTGCTGTTTCCGCAACCGCAAACAAGTCAGTCTTGTCAGTCGGGGTTACGACGATTTCGGAGATGTCTCCACATTGGTTGCCATCCTTGTCGTGGTGATACGTGATGCCGAAGCCGTCATCGTGCATCGCATGATTGAGCAATCCAATCTGAAACCCGTTCAAGGCCCCTTGTAAGAAGTCGCCACCTGTCGCCCAGGCCACCACACCTCCTGTGACAGCCGAGGAGACTACCATTAGTTTGGTGTTCAAGGATAACGCAGGAGCATATGATCCTACTACAGACGAGGCTGCGCCGGAGAGACAGGAGCTGCCAAAGTCACGACCTTCCAAGACAGACAAAGTGGCGGATGCCAAGCCATGCGCTCCAGCACGCAACAACTCATGGCC
>JBNMMB010000086.1:0-14320 GCA_050875105.1 Prevotella sp.
AAGGAAGCGTGCGAGGAACTGCGCAAGCGGCTGAACCACTACGAGAATGACACGGCAGACGGTGTGTTTGACTATGCTGATAAGATAGCGTGGCTGAACAACTCGCCTGAGTACCGCATACTGGAGACCTACGAGGAGTATTCGGATGGCATTGACGACATCAGCGAGGAGTTGAAGGATGCCGAGCGTGACGGTGCCAGTGACATGGAGAAGAAGAAACTGGAGGAAGACTTGAACCAGGCCAAGGCCATGCTTGTGAGGGCTGTGAATGCTGTACGAAGCGGCAAGCGGTAAGTTCTTGCAGGACGGATAGAAAAAGGGCAAGCGACACTTTTCTTCGCTTGCCCTTTATATCGTTTAGAAAGTCACGTTGATAAGTGATTGCCCAATTGAGTGGATGGCATTGAGTATTTGTGCCTTCCGCTCACTTGATGGTTTTTTAGTTCCCTTGATATAACTTGCCAACAGGCTTTGTCTTATTCCAATCCTGCGTGCAACGGCAGACACGTTCAGTTCCGGGTTGGTAAGGAATGCGGCCTGCATGCCAGGGGCAGGTTCTTTTGTCTCTGGATAGCGGAAACTTTCAAAACTCACGTCCTCATCCAACGCATCCCAATGAATGCCATCATCCCACAGCTCGCAATCGGCAAGTTGCTCTGGCGTGGCGTGTAGCAGCCGTGGATAGAAATAGAGAGACTGATAAAGTTCCTCGCCCTCTGTAGTCTGAATATAGATGCGGTTATCCGCAAACCAAAGTTTTCTGATGTTCATAATAAATCCTCCATTGTTTTTATTCACCGTGAATATCGTACCACTCTTGCAAGAACTCCTTGCGTTTTTCCTGCATCACCTCTTTTGCCCTTTTAAGGTCTTTCGGTTTCAACGTGCTCTCCTCCATCATTGTTCCGTCAAGCAGATTGAACTTCGCCTTGCCGTCGGCACTGCGCACATGTATGTGTGGCGGCAGATGCTCGTTGGTGAAGAAAAAGAACCTCAAACCGAAATAGAAAAATATTGTAGGCATATTCTGTTTTTATTGTTTCTCGCCACAAAGTTAGGTAATAAAATTATATCCTCAAAATATTTATGGTAATAAATTTCACGCTACAATAGTTAAAGCGTCCAAAGACATACGGCAAATTAACTTTGCAAAGCGAAGACAGGCTGCACTCGGCAATTTGAAAACAAGTTTTCATTGCGCTCGTTTGCACTGTCTTTGTACCGTCCCAAATTACACGATGAATATGGCAAAAACAAAATTACATAAAGCGAGCAGCGTGATGCCGCGTGAGGAGTTGGACAGCGTGAGCCATGCGAGGCGCACGCTGGGCGAGGGCCGTGCCTTTGAGGTGCTGTGGGAAGCGCAGCAGTATTGGTTGGCGATGGAGACGTTCCGCAGGGACCGTGAGCGTAACAAGAACTACACCTATGGCAGGCAGTGGGATGACTATGTGTGTGTGAACGGTGAGATGGTGAAGGAGGAGACGCTGATCCGTAAGCAGGGCAACGTGCCTTTGAAGAACAACCTCATCAGGCGCATGGTGCAGGCCGTGTTGGGCGTTTACCGCAGTCAGTCGAAGGAGCCGACGTGCACGGCAAGAGACCGTGACGAGCAGCGTTATGGTGAGACGATGTCGACGGTGCTGCAGTGCAACATGCAGCTGAACCGGATGACGGAGATCAACGCGAGGTGCATGGAAGAGTTTCTCATATCTGGATTTGTGGTGCAACGGAAGTGGTACGGCTGGCGAGAAAACAAGCTGGACTGCTGGACGGACTATGTCCAGCCGAACAATTTCTTCATCGACAACAACATGAGGGACTTCCGCGGTTGGGACTGCAACTGCGTCGGTGAGATCCATGACATCTCGTTTGATGACCTTTGCGGTCGCTTTGCCCACGACGGCGATGATTACCGTCGCCTGGCGGAGATATACGCCCTGGCTCGCGACAAGAGCTACCTGAGCGCCACCTGCAACGACTTCGGTCATCCTCTGCAGGACAATTATGACTTCCTTGTGCCGTATAACCAGAGCCGTTGCAGGGTGATAGAGGTGTGGCGCAAGGAGAGCAAGCCTCGCTATCGCTGCCATGACGTGAACAACGGCGACGTGTTCAAGGTTGACGTTGAGGACTTCCAATCCCTTGTTCTTGATGAGAACAGCAAGCGCATGCAGGAGGCTCGTGAGTTGGGCATGAGCGATGACGAGGTGCCGCTTATCCGTTATGAGTGGTTCATGGACTCGTACTGGTATTACTACATGCTGACGCCTTTTGGCGACATCCTGGAAGAGGGCGAGACCCCTTACGCCCACAAGAGCCATCCTTATGTGTTCAAGGCCTACCCATTCATCGACGGCGAGATCCACTCGTTTGTGAGCAACGTGATCGACCAGCAGCGGTACACGAACCGCCTGATCACGATGTACGACTGGATCATGCGCGCTTCGGCGAAGGGCGTGCTGCTGTTCCCTGAGGAGTGCCTTCCGAAGGGCATGTCTATGGAAGACGTGGCGGATGAGTGGGCACGGTTCAACGGCATCATCATGATCAAGCAGCCCAAGGCAGGACAGGCACTGCCCCAGCAGATAGCCAACAACTGCACTCAGATAGGCATCTCGGAGTTGTTGAGCATGCAGCTGAAGTTCTTCGAGGACATCTCTGGCGTGAACGGTGCCATCCAAGGCAAGCCCGGCTATTCGGGCATGTCAGCGAGCCTTTACAACCAGCAGACGCAAAACGCGACGACGTCGCTGCTTGACCTTCTTGACACGTTCTCAGCGTTTGTCAGGGACGGCGCTTACAAGGACGTGAAGAACATCCAGCAGTTCTACGACACCCCACGTGTGTTCAACATCGCCGGCAAGAACTCGACGATTGTGGAGTATGACCCGAAGAAGATCCGTGATGTGGAGTTTGACCTGTCGATTGTGGAGAGCACCTCGACTCCCGCTTACCGTGCTATCAACAACGACATGCTGATGAAGCTGTGGGAGCAGAAGGCCATCAGTGTTGAGCAGTTGCTTGAGCACGGTGAGTTCCCGTTTGCCGACGAGTTGTTGCAAAGCATCAAGTCGCAGCGGGAACAGCTACGTGAGGGCAAGGTTCCTGACGGCTTGTCTCCAGAGCTTGCCCAGCAGGTGCAGCAGGTAGCTGACACGGACGCCGCGAGCCGCGCCCAGCAGATGCTCTATGGTCAATGACGCCATCAGATGGAAGCCTCGGAAACGGGGCTTCTGTCTTTTCTGAAGGTACGGTTTGTGACAGGTACAAATTCGGGCATATCCATTTCCCGGTAACAGATGTGGAGCCCTATGGCTCGCGTCATGAGCAAGTCGTCGTGCTTGCCTACGATTGCTCCATAGGCCCCATTCTTTTTGCGCTCATAGGTGTCGTACTCGTCGAGGCATCGCTTGTCTCGTTCGATGTAAAGCTGTTCCCTGATGACCTTGACCAGTGTGGAGATGATCATGGGCTTTGTTGCGATGTTCGTGTGGAAGCCATACTTTCTCGGTGCGCCCTCGCGTATCTCATCCTCAGACTGCTTGCGCGCGTAGAGATTGGGATAGATGTCGGAAATTTGGTTGAGGATATATTGTGACTGGTCACCGCCCTCCACCTGCCGTTCCTTGTCGTGGGTCTCGAGCGTGTTGCTCTCGATGACCAGTAGCGAGTCGTTGTAGTAGGCCGCAATCTGTGCTGCACGCCATGCGAGTCGGTCGATGTCGCAATGTCCGTACCATTGTGCAACGACGGAAGGCGGTTCACTGCCATCAATCATGCTCAAACGGTCGAACACCACAATGACGGACCAGTCGGCCTTGTTGGAGCGTCCGCCCACGTCGACGACGGTGAGGTAACGGTCCGAGACCTCGTAGTCGTCGAATGTCTCGGGCTTAGCCCAGATGGCGAGCAAGCCTTGTCGGTCTTCTCGGAAACGGAGGTTGGAAAGCGCCTCCTCGCCCTCGTCGGCATCTGCGTAGACCTCCCCTATGAAGCGCGGCGGCCGGCAGAACTTCTCGAACTTCTTGACGAGATACTTGTCGAAGACCATGGTACCCGAGTGTACGAAAGCCTCGACGTCGTCTGACGGGAACTCAGAAGCCATGACAGCGAAGTCGTTTTTTCCGGCCCTCTCATATACATACCAGTGTATGGCCTCGAGCGACGCCCCCCTTTCCCAAAGCGACCAGAGGTATCTTCCGCTCTCCTCACGGTTGGATGGCGCGTATGCGTTGTTCCTGTTGATGTAGAGTTTTTCTGCGAAGTCGCGCATTTCTCCGGCAGACTGGAAAGGTTTGGTGTAGTGTTCGATCTGGAACCATGCGATGAAGAGCGCCTCAAACTGCGAGTGTACCGTCGGGTCTGCTGCTGCGGTGTATTCGGTGTGGAAGAAGTTGCCCGTCCCGTTGGCAGTGCTCTCCATGACGATCATGGTGTATGCGATGGCGAGTATTCCGGAGCAGGCCGACCTGACGATGTCTTCAGGCGACTTGCCATCCGTCTTTTGCCATAGTCCGACCTCAGAAAGGTGTACGAGCGAGTATGCGCCTCCACGGCATCCGTTCGGTCGTTCGGCCGTACCGACCTTAATCTTGCATCCACGCTGTGGCACGCGGTATGTGGATCCCGACTTGCCGACTCCCACCAGTTTAGGTTCGTTTTCGGCGTAGGCCTCTCCGAGCTTATGCAAGAATTCGACGGGGTACCTCTTGATCATGAGGTCGAACATGTCCTTGATCTCATCAGAAGCCGTTCCCTGGTGAGCGATGATGAGCGAGTTGAGTCCTTTCTTGTGCATGAACTGCAGCCATGCCATGTAGATTTGCGTAGTTGTGGACCCACCCCATTGCCTGGCCTTGAGTAGTATGATGCGTATGGGCAATCCCGCCTTTCTCTTCTGTTCGAAGCGTGAGACGAGAATTCTCTGCGGGTACCACAGCCGGAAGAGCACATCCTTTCCCGCATTCTTGTTGTGAATGTAGACGAGCGTAGCTGCCCAGAATGGGAAGTCATGCTTGAAGCGCAACCGTATGAATGTGCGCGATACCTTGATGTAATCGTCGTGGTTAGGCTTGACGTGTATCACGTTAGCGAGGAAGTCATCGATGGACCCCTCTTTGACGAGTTTGTTGACCAGCGGGATGTCCATCATCTCCACTGGTATCCACTGTACGGGTATGGCGAAGTCTGCAATGCAGACCCTGACCCTTTCTCCGATGGATCCCTCGCCTGTGACAGGGTCGCACTTTGCGAACATGATTTCGTTTCTCCTGTCATTCTCCTTGAGTATCTTCTGAATTTCGCTTTCTGTATCTGTCAGTTTGGTTGTCATACCATCCATTCTTTATCCTGTAAATGAATTCCCCCACGGTACGTGGTGTGAGGTAGAACTTTGGCGCCGGCTGGTTGACGATGATGGTGACCAGCTCGAAGACGGACTTGTCGGGGTAATCGGTCCTCATGTCGATGAACCTCCTGTATATTTCGTCGAACATCTCCCTTTTGTTTTTTCTCATTTTTGGCGCAGGCTTCCCTGCTATCATGGATGAGATGACGACAGTAGCCCTTTCCTCGCTGACCCAGAAGCGCGCAGCCGGTGAGTCGGCAACGCTTTGGAAGATGTCGGGCATGGCTATGAAGCTCGCCTGTGCAAGTTTCTCCCGATAGGCCCTCATGAGGTCGTTGTTTCTTTCCCTTGTAAAGTCGAGAATGCATCCAAAGTATTTCATGTGTAGGTAGATCTGTGCTTTCAAAGTTAGTGAAATCGGCTCACAAAAGTTAAAAGTGGGCACCCCTCTTATATGATTATTTTTGCAATAGAAAATTACGCACGCATAATAAAATCAAGAAAATGGCTGAAATCAACGGAGTTAAGAGCAGGCGCGACCAACAGTTGGAACGCCTGAGAAAGAAATATCCCGACAAGAAATTTGATGATGACGAGGAGATCTACGGTCAGATTTCCGACGATTACGACCAATACGAGCATGATCTTGACGGCTACAAGAGCCGTGAGAAGGCCCTTTCGGACATGTTTGCCGCCGACCCTCGTAGCGCCCAGTTCCTTGCGGACATGCACAATGGCCAGGACCCCGTCCTTGGTCTTGTGAGGAATTTCGGCGTAGACATCAAGGATGTGCTTGACGACCCCGAGATGCAAGACAAGATCGCCGAGGCCAACAAGGAGTATGTGGACCGTGTGGCCAAGTCTCGCAAGTATGACGAGGAGTACGAGCAGAACATGGACGCAACGCTTGAGACCCTTCGCCAGTTCCAGGAGGAGCGCGGCATGAGCGATGATGAGATTGACGCAGTGGCCAACGCGATCCTTGCCGTTGTTCGCGATGGCGTGATGGGCAAGTTCTCTCGTGAGACGCTGGAGCTTTTCGTCAATGCCATCAACCACGACAGCGATGTGGCCAACGCCAGTGAGGAGGGCCGAGTTGCAGGACGCAACGACAAGATTGTGGAGGGCCTGCGCAAGCGCGAAAAGGGAGACGGCACGTCACCTCTGAATGGCAAGAACGGCCATGGCGTCCGCCGTGAGCCGTCGCAGAGCATCTTCGACCTGGCCAACGAAGCGATGTAGCTATGGTTGAAGAGGTGAAGTTTCCATCCGACCACAAGAGCATCCAGCCTACGCGAGGCAGCGCAGGCCTTCGCAGCCACGTTCCGGGCGGCATGGCGACGGTGAGCGCCCTGTCGCTGTCGACAGGCGGCATAGGGCCGGGCCATTTTGTGGAGACCGATAACAGATAACATTACAAACCAACAAAAAGAATTGAGAAATGGACAATGAAAGCGTACAAGTAGGTGGCACGACGACCACCGCCCCTGTTCCCGGCACCGCCGGTGTGCAGAGTCAAGTTCCAGGTGCCCCGACGACCGTCAGCGGCGTGGCAGGCGCCACAGGCGGTGTTGGTGCCGGCAACCTCATCCAGACCGACCTTGACCAGGAGCTTTACAAGTTTAAGAGTGACGACACCCCTCTGATGCAGCTGATGCTGAAGGCACGCAAGGTGAAAGTGAAATCTCCCGAGGTGGAGCACTACATGATTGACGAGCCCCGCTCGAGCGTGACAACGATGACGAAGGTGACGGCCTCCTCATCGAAGCAGTTTATCTTGCCCCTTGTGTCGAACGACTCTTCGATCCCCCAGCCTTACGGCACGTTGCTTGTGAAGGGCGTAGACGGCTATGCCGCTGACGGCGTGACGAAGACCCCCGGCAAGGACCTGATGCTGTTTGTGACGGGCCGTGACGCTGGCACAGACAATCCCATTTGCCGTGCTGTGAATGGTCCGAAGGCAGCTCCGACGGACGAGTATTGCACGGTACCCGAGATCCCCCAGGGCAGCACACTCATCCTGCTGTCGAACGCCCTTTATGAGACGCAGAAGAAGGTGGCTCCCGACCTGATTGTTCCGCAGGCACAAACCGTGTACTTGCAGAAGCGCGGCATGAACCAGATTGTGTCGGACTACTACGAGGCCCAGAAGAAGAAAATCCCGTTTGGCAAGGCGGTGATCGCCGAGGCCGCCATCACCAACTTCAAGGTACGCGGCAACCGCACGCTTTATGCCGGTCGCCGCGGCAAGATGACGGTGGAGACAGCCGAGGTGGGTCCGCAGACGATTTACTTCACGGAGGGCGTCCGCTACCAGGTGAAGAAGGAGATCAACCACAGCGGCAAGTGGACCATTGAGGAGATCATCGCATTGGCTAAGATGACGTTCACCGGCGAGGACGTTCCGAAGAGCGTTATCGCCCTTGCAGGCAAGAACTTCCTTGAGAACATCCAGTGCATCGACTACTCGAAGCATCCCGAGATCCAGATCACGACGAAGACCAACTCCGTGGGTTGGGTAGTGACGAACTTCCACACGGTGTTTGGCGACATTGAGTTCAAGCATGACCCGACACTGGACCGCCTGAAGTGGAGCAACTCCGCTTTTGTTGTTGCTCCTGACCGCCTGGTTCACTACCAGTATGCCGCCGAGCACTCATCCAAGGACCGCGTGGAGGGTGAGGAGGCCACCCGCGAGTCGATTCTCGTGTGGGACGCCCTTGCGCTGAAGGGCTCGTGCCATATCTGGATCAACGGCGAGGGCGACACGGAGAACACGACCGCCGTCCAGATCCACCTTTGGGACAGTGCTGAGGCACCGGAGAGCCCCGTTGAAGATGGTGTCTACTACCTGTTACAGGACTGCCCAGGCATCCATGCCGAGGCTGTTAGCGGCCAGATGTGGCAGTACAAGGGCAGCGCTTGGACGGAGTATGCCGGTGACGTGATGGCCACGAAGTAATCAACAATCATCAACAAAACATCAACCATTAAAAGGCGGACAGGTAGCAATGCCGTCCGCCTTTATTAATCATCAGACCCATATCATGAAAAAGAAAAGAATAACCTACGGAGTCTACGGCATGATGGAGTATGAGTCCGTTGTGAAGATTGGCAAGGCCCGCATGAAAGTGCGTTTCACGGATGGCTCCATGACCTCTTACGGGCAGAACCCCGCTTTGTACACGACGAGCGACTTCCTGGTTCAGCACGCCATCGCCAACAGCAGTGATTTCAAGCGCGGCCTCATCAAGGTGGTGCGCGCCATCGACCTCGACGAGGATGTGCACATTGAGCGCAACCCCGAGAAGGCGAGCGCTGAGGCTGGCACTTCGGACGGGGGTGTTGTAACACAGGGTGTGGCTGGCACTTCGGACGGGGGTGTTGTAACACAGGGTGTGGCTGGCACTTCGGACGGGGGTGTTGTAACACAGGGTGTGGCTGGCACTTCGGACGGGGGTGTTGTAACACAGGGTGTGGCGGGCCCTTCGGATGGAGGGGTTGTAACACAGGGTGTGGCTATGGCTGAGGATCCGGAGGCGAGCGCCGTGGCTGGAAGCGAGGGATCCGCCCCGGACGTTAAGACGGAGGTGGAGTTCACGACGAACCAGGAGGCAAAGGACTACCTCCAGAACACGTTTGGCCTGAAGAGCGCTCCGAAGACCCGTGCTGAGATCATCAGCGTGGGCGAGAAGTATGGCGTGACGATCACCTTTGCCAACTAAAGCAGGCCGAGCACATGGTGTACAAGATCGAAGACGTGTGCCAGGACGTTCGCGTGGCCATAGATGAGAACCGCTCGAGCGCGGCTCTCCTTGCCGATGAGGACCTGGACACCTTATCTCTGGACGAGATTGTGCGCTCAAAGGTTGTGGAGGCCGTTCGCCGTGTGGAGAGCGTTGCGCCGTCGTTGCTGTTGGAGGAAGGTCACACCTTTGGCGACAGTGTGTATTGGGAAGCTGGCGGCAGCGGTTGGGTGCTGCTTCCGGACGATTTCATGCGGCTGATAGCATTCCGCATGAGCGACTGGGAGCGCACCTGCTACAACGCCATCTCGGTGGACGACCCACTCTATGACCTGCAATCGTCAAGATACAAGGGCGTGAGAGGCAGCGTGCAGAAGCCCGTGTGCGCGGTGGTGAACCGAGCCGAGGGCAAGGCGTTGGAGTTCTTCAGCTGCAACAGTGAGGACGCATACGTCAAGCGAGCCACCTACATACCTTATCCCAAGATAGATGATGAAGACGGCATCGACATCTCGGAGCGTTGTTACGAGGCCGTGGTTTACACGGCGGCCTCCTTGGTATTAACCGCCTATGGCGCAAGCGACCGTTCGGAGCAGTTGAGCGCCTTGGCAAAATCGATGATAGACAGATGAGCAATTCCATACCGACGAAACAGATAGACGGCGATGTGTCCGTGGGCCGTGACGTGTCGCTTGGCGGCAAGGCGACCGTGCGCGGTTCGATGAAGGTGGGCCACAACCTGACCGTGAAGGGTTGGCTTGAAGCCGAGAACATCAAGGGACCGAACAAAGGCCTATTCAAGACCGTAGCGCAACTACGCGAGGCATACCCCACGCCCCATGAAGGCTGGTGGGCATTGGTGACCGTGGAGGGCAGCGCATCGTCAGACCACTTGGGACAGCTCTATGTGGCAGACGGTGGGAAATGGGAGGCTCAAGTGGACAGCGACGGGAAACCATTGCTGAAAGGCAACCCGACGGTGGACAGCACAGCGTACCTGGAAACGGTGGAAAACATGACAGCCGAGCTGGAGGGCGTGAAGGTGGATGTGGGGCAAAACCAGACCGACATCGCCTCGTTGAGACAGTCGGCCGTGAAGATGGTGGCCATCTCGCAGGCCGACTACGACGCCCTGGTGGCCTCGGGCAAGGTGGACGCCGACACATGGTATAACATCTTGGAGGAGGACTGAACCCATGATCATCAAGCAAGGCAAGGAGCTCTCCGCTCGCTACATCGGCTCACGGGCCATCGCGGCGGTCTACCATGGGGCACGGCTCGTGTGGGAGGCCATCAGCAGTTGCTTTGGCAGTGGCTACTGGGACAATGACAAGCCATGGGACGATGACGATGCGTGGAACAACGGATAAAACAAAATAATTATGGCAAAGAAGAAATCATACAACGACATACCAGCCCTATCGACCGACTGGATGAAAGACCCGACCAACGGTTTCCCTTTCGCCGGGTCGTCGGTGCAGCGGTTCATTAAGAAGCAGTTTGGCTCCAAGGTGGGCGCATGGTGCTGGTCTCCGCAAGTGGACGCCAGCAACTTCTATCACCTCTGGGGCTTCGCCACGGAGGACGACAAGCAGGCTTACCTGGCCGACCCCGAGGGCAACGCCTCGCTGCTGCTGGCCAACGAGGCCCTGCCCATCTCGACCGTGCAGGGCGACAGCTACGGCGCGTACCTGTTCACCGACGTGAGCGCATCGAAGGAGTTCGTGGTCATGGACGGCGTGCTGAAGGTCAACCTCCGTTTCTCATCGGTGCGCAACTCTGGCGGCGACCGCTTGAACATGGGCGAGCAGGGCACGCTGGTCATCCAGCGCAAGACGGGCAACGGCGACTGGCAGACGGTGGACGAGCGTCCTAATGCCATCGTCTCGTCTGACTATGCCGACACGACCAGTTTCACACAGGTGGACCTGTCGAACTGCCTTGTCAACGGCAAGCAGCAGATCCGTGTGCGCGCCTACTTCACCTACGAGGCCGACGACGGAGCGAAGAAGACGGCCACGTCGGCCTATGTGGTCATCGGCAGTTCGGTGACGAAGACACGCCTCTTGCTCACGCTGGCCACCCAGTGGCAGACGCCTTTCACGTCGTCGGACATCAGCCTGTCCTATTATGTGCAGGGCAGTGTGGCGAAGACGCTCAACTATGAGGTAAGCAGCGCCTCGGGCGAGAGTGAGGCCACTGGCAAGGTGGCTCTTGGCACGGCTGAGTATGTGGAGACGGCCCGCGACATCTCGGTGAGCGGTCTCCAGCACGGCGTGCACCACGTGAAGGCATGGATCACGGTGGACGGCACCGACACGCGTACGGACGACGTGCTCTCTGAGGTGATGGTCGTGACAGACAGCACCGACGAGCGCATCCTCGTGGCGGTCAACGATGTGGTGACCAAGGCCACCAACTTCATACAGACGACGCTCCTCCGCTTTGCCGTCCACAACCCCATGGCGGAGACGACCAGCATCAAGCTCGTCATCGGCAACTACTCGGGCACGGAGACCTACGCCACGTCGAGCATGACGGTGGCCAACGGTGAGGTGACGGTCTACAGCGCAGCCCTGGAGATCGACTCACAGGACACGAGCGTGGATGCCTACATCCACCTGCAAGACGAGCAGGGCAAGGACCTCACGGACATCATCGGCTTTGTGGTGGACAACTCGCAGAACTTCGCCCCGACGGCGAACCCCGACTTTGTGCTCAACCCGAAGGTGCGAAGCAATAACGAGGCCAACCCTGCCGTCATCGTCAACGGCGCCGATGGCAAGCAGGTCTCGGCCACGTTCTCGGGCTTCGGCTTTCAGACTGATGGATGGGTGGCCGACGGCAAGGGCAACAAGTGCCTGCGTGTGCCGTCGGGCGCCTCGGTGGCCATCGACTATGAGCCTTACACGCCTTTCATGGGCGCACAGGCCAAGACGGCCAGCATGACGATGGAGTTTGACCTTGCCACACGCAACCTCACCGACGAGGACGCCCCGTTGCTGCGCCTCTGCTCCTACGACGCCTCGGGCAACCCCGTGGGCTTCGAGCTGAAGGCGCTGGACGCCTGTTTCATGACCACGAACCTGCAGACGAGGCGCGACCAGGACGTGCCCTTCCAGCACGACGTGAAGACGCACATCGCCGTGAACATCGTCAACAACCTGTCGTCGAGTGGCGTGAACTACATCCGTCTCTTCATCAACGGTGTCATCAACCGCGAGATGGAGTATTCCACCTCCGACAACTTCGTGCAATACGTGGATGGCGTCTTGACCTCCCAAGGCATCCGCATCGGTGGCACGGGTGCCGACATCGACATCTACGGCATCCGCATCTACAAGCGCCCCATCAGCGCCGAGCAGGTCAGGCAGGACCGCCTGGCCTCGCTGGCCACCGTGGAGGAGAAGCTGGCGTTCCGTGCGGCCAACGACATCTTGGGCGACGGCAACCTCATCGACTACACCAAGGCTCGTGAGAAGTACAACACCATCCTCTGGACAGGCTCGCTGCCCAGCTATGCCGACAAGAACGACAAGGTGGGCGACGTGGAGATCCACAAGGTGGGCGACCCTGCCCACAGCGGCACAATGAAACAGGTGTCGGGCAAGGGCCAGGGCACATCGTCGAAGGGCTACTGGAAGTGGAACATCCAGTTCAAGACCTCCTACACCGACGCTGACGGCAACACGGTGAAGACCGACTGGGTGGACGAAAACGGTGAGCACCATGGCGCTGTCTACCAGTTGTGGGACGGCCTGCCCCTGGCCGAGAAGCTGGTGTGGAAGCTCAACTGGGCCTCGTCGATGCAGTCGCACAAGATGGGCTCTGTGAACCTCTTCACCGACCTGTGGCGCCGTGTGGTGGGTGGCAACGGCATCACCAACTACACGGACGAAAGCGGAAACAAACCCTATGCCAACGCCCGTGTGTCGTGCGCACAGGAGAAGTTCTTGCTCTTTGTGCGTGCCACGGAGGACGCTGCGCCTGTGTTCTACGCTCCCGTGACGTTCGGCCCAGGCAAGGCCGACAAGCCGACCATCGGCTACGACAAGAAGGTGTTTCCCGACTACTGCATGCTCGAAGGCTCTGACAACGGCATGCCGCTCACAGAGCACCGTGTGCCATGGATGACCGACGAGGTGGCCTACTCTGAGAGCGAGGAGGCGTATCAGTACAATGGGGAGAACCAATGGGACTTCGACGCTGGCAACCAGAAGATGGTGGAACAGTACTTCATGCCGGCGTTCAACTTTGTGTTTCTCCATAACAACAACATCACTCACTATGACGGCACCTACGAGAGCCTTGTGCAAGCGTCGCTCGACCAGACCAAGGCCTACTGGGTGACGAAAGACTCTGCGGAGAGCTCGTACAGGAAGTATGACCTCTTCCGCTATGACTTCATCACGGCCTCATGGGTGAGCGCCAGCGCACGGAAGACCGCAGGGCAGTATGACCGCTTGAACCTCTCGGCGCAGACGGGCATCACGCCGTCGGGCAACGACTGGGGCAAGATCAACGCACAGTTCATCGCCTGGCGTGTGGCCGACTTCAAGGCGCATGTGGGCGAGCACTTCAACGTGACGGACACGATGTACTCGATGAACTTCCACAAGATGATCGGGGCGAGCGACAACCGCTGCAAGAACACCTACCTCTACCTCGACCCCGTGACCCACCGCATCTGTTTCCAGAGCGACGACGACGACACCATCTTCCTCACCGACAACGTGGGCCGTAAGAACAAGCCCTACTATGTGGAGGAGCACGACGTGGACGCCTCGGGCAACGCCTACTGGAACGGTGGCGACAACGGCCTGTACAACCTCATGGAGGCTGCGTTCGCCGACGACCTCAAGACGATGATGTTCACCATGCTGCGCGAGATGGCCTCGCTGGGTGGCGGCAATGTGGCCGGGTGCATGGAGAAGTATTACTTTTCCATCCAGCGCTACTTCCCTGCGGTGGTCTACAACGAGGCGGCACGCCTGCTCTACGAGGAGGCGGAGGTGCACTACAAGGACGGCACCTACAACCCCTCCACACCTCCCTTGCCCCAGTCGCTGGGCGACCAGCTACAGGGCGAGCTGCAATGGTGGAAGCGCCGCGAGATCTACATGGCGAGCTATGCCCGTTATGGCGCCTTCGGCGTGAAAGACAGCGTGGGCGGCGAGGCAGGCACCGACTCGGGCGCCCTGGTGTTTCGCTCCATCGCCACCAC
>JBNMMB010000087.1:0-14131 GCA_050875105.1 Prevotella sp.
TGCCTGTGCATGGCCTTACGTGAGCGAGCTCACGACGGTCATGCACAGGCATGACAACAGTGGCGCTGGGGCGCCACTCAGAAAACCAACAGGCCATAAACCGATTTAAACCGCTCACGCAGTCATTAACTTATCAAACCGTTCACCCTGTCGTTAACTGACCTGTAGTGGGTGACGTGTCCCGCGTCACCTCACTTTGCCTCATCGTCGGCCTTGTCTGCCAAGAACCGGTTGTGCTCAGCCAGCGTCTGCGCGTCGGTCTCCTCGTGCTTCGGCCCGCGCACGTAGCGCTCCTGCAGGTACTGGAACACGATGAAGAAGACGGGCACCACAAACACCAACGCCAGCGTGCCGAGGAGCAGTCCACCCACGACACCCGTGCCCAGGGCGTGGTTGCCATTGGCGCCCGCACCCGAGGCAAACATCAGCGGCAGCATGCCGATGACCATGCACATGACCGTCATCAGGATGGGACGGAAGCGGGCCACGGCCGCACTGTAGGCCGACTCGACGATGCCCATGCCCTTGCGCCGCCGCTCCGAGGCATACTCGGTGATGAGGATAGCCGTCTTGGCCAGCAGGCCGATGAGCATGATGACACCCGTCTGGAGGTAGATGTTGTTCTCGAGGCCGAAGAGGCGGGCAAAGAGGAAACTGCCCATCAGGCCAAAGGGCACGCTGAGGATGACCGCCAGCGGCACGAGGAAGCTCTCGTAGAGACACACCAGGATGAGATAGATGAGCATGACGCAGAGGCCATAGACCACCACAGTCGACGCCCCACCCTGCTCGGCCTCCTCGCGGGCGATGCCGCCATACTCATAGGAGTAGCCGCGGGGCAGCGTCTGCTGGGCCACCTCGCGGATGGCCTGCTGGGCCTGGCCGGTGGAGTAGCCATCGGCCACGTCGACATTGGCAGCGATCGAACTATAGAGGTTGAAGCGGCTGGCGCCCTCGGCACCCACCGTCTTGCGCAGCGAGGCAAACTGGCTGACGGGCGCCATGCCGTCGGCCGTGCGCACGAAGATGCTGTTGAGCGCATACTCGTCCATGCGATACTCGGGCGAGGCCTGCGTCATGACGCGATAGACCTTGCCAAACTTGTTGAAGTTCGACACATACGAGCCGCCCGTGTAGGCGCCCAGCACGTCGAGCACGCCCTGTGCCGACAGTCCGGCCCGCTCACACTTGGCCGCATCGACATCGATGGCATACTGTGGGAAGTTCATGCTGTAGGACGAGAAGGCCATGGCGATCTCGGGGCGCTGGCCCAGGGCCATGAGGAAGCGCTGCACGTGGTCGTAGAACACCTTGGCGTCGCCGCCCGTGCGGTCTTGCAGGTTGAGGTCGATGGCGTTGCCCTCGCCGTAGCCTGGGATCATCGCGTCCTCCATGCAGAACACCGTGGCCTCGTGGATGGCGGCCGTGGCGGCCTGCAGCCTACCGATGACCGACGAGATGCTGTGGGCGTCGCCCCGGCGGTCGCCCCACTTCTTGAGCGTGATGAAGATCGAGCCGTAGCACGAGCCCGTGCCACCGCCGAAGCCGTCGATGCGCGCATAACTGGCCACCTCGGGCTGGGCGCCGACCACCTGTTCCACCCGCTCCATGATGTGGCCCATCTCCTCCATCGAGGTGCCCGGCGAGGCCGACACCATCATCTGGATGAAGCCCTTGTCCTCCTGGGGCACCAGGCCCGTGCGCGTGGTGGCCACGAGATAGGCGAAGAGCACCGTGCCGACGGCCACGCCGGCCCACGCCAGCCAGCGGCGGCGGAAGAAGAACAGCACGCCACGCTTGTACTTGGCCAGCAGGGCGCTGAAGGTGGCGTCGTAGGCCGCCCTGACACGTCCGTTGATGCTGCGGGCGCTCTTCGTGCCGCTCGCGGGGCGCATGAGCAGCGCGCAGAGGGCCGGGCAGAGCGTCAGCGCACTCACCATCGACAGGCCGACGGCCGTGGCCATGGTGACGCCAAACTGGGTGTAGAACACGCCTGCCGTGCCACCCATGAACGTCACGGGGATGAAGACGGCCATGAAGACCAGTGTGCACGAGACGACAGCCATCGTCACGTCGCCCATGGCGTCGCGCGTGGCGAGATAGGGCGACTGGTAGCCGGCGTCGAACTTGGCCTGCACGGCCTCGACCACCACGATGGCGTCGTCGACCACCGTGCCGATGGCCAGCACCAGGGCAAAGAGCGTCAGGATGTTGATGCTGAAGCCCGCCACCTTCAGACAGGCGAAGGTGCCCACCAGCGCCACGATGATCGAGAGCGAAGGGATGAGCGTGCTCTTGAGGTCGTGGAGGAAGAAGTAGACCACGAGGATGACGAGCAGGATGGCGATGACGAGCGTCTCGACCACCTCGTGGATCGACTCGAAGAGGAAGTCGTTGGTGTCCATAAACGTCACAAACTTCAGGCCGTCGGGCAGTTCGCCGCTCATCTCGTCGAGCACCTGGTTGATATGGTTGTTCACCTCGGTCATGTTGACGCCCGCCACGGGATAGACCATGAAGTTGACGCCCGGCTTGCCGTCGATGATGCCGCGGAAGTTGTAGGCGGTGGCGCCCAGCTCGACGCGCGCCACGTCTTTCAGGCGGAGCACGTTGCCCGCCTGGTCGCTGCGGATGACGATGTTCTCAAACTGGCCGACGTCGGCATAGCGGCCCTTGTACTTGATGCTGTACTGGAAGGCGTTCTTGCTCTGCTCACCCAGCGAGCCCACGGCGGCCACGAAGCTCTGGCGGTTGATGGCGTCGTTGACGTCGGCGGGCTCCAGTCCATACTGTGCCATCACGTCGGGCTTGAGCCACACGCGCAGGGCATAGGTGCTGCTGTAGGCCTGCACGTCGCCCACGCCCTCGATGCGCTTGAGTTGCGGGAAGACATTGATCTCGAGATAGTTGGCGATGAAGTTCTCGTCATACTTGCCATTGGTGCAGGTGAGGCCGGCGATCTTCAAGAAACTGTTTTGTCGTTTCTCGGTGCTCACGCCCACACGCGTCACCTCGGCCGGCAAGAGGCCCTGGGCCTTGGCCACACGGTTTTGCACGTTGACGGCGGCAATGTCGGGGTCGGTGCCCTGCTTGAAGAACACCTGGATCCAGGCCGAGCCGTCGTTGCTGGCGCTGGAACTCATGTAGATCATGTTCTCCACGCCATTGATGGCCTCCTCGAGGGGCATCACCACGCTCTGCATCACGGCGTCGGCGTCGGCACCCGTGTAAGAGGTGCTGACATAGACCGTGGGCGGCGCGATGTCGGGATATTGCTCCACGGGCAGGGTGAACAGCGAGATGAGGCCGGCCACCAGCATGATGATGGAGACAGAGATGGCCATGGCTGGCCGCTTGATGAATAGGTTACCTTTCTTCATGGGATGGTTGTCTTGTGGATGAATGGTTGCGGGGCACGTGTCAGCGGATGGTCATGCCGTCTTGCACCATGCCTGCACCGTCGGCCACAATCTCGTCGCCTGCCTTCAGTCCGTCCGTCACGATATAGGTGCGTCCGTCGTGATAGGGCGCAACGG
Organism: Prevotella sp.; assembly: GCA_050875105.1. Lineage (GTDB taxonomy): Bacteria > Bacteroidota > Bacteroidia > Bacteroidales > Bacteroidaceae > Prevotella. Next base: position 3,537 of record JBNMMB010000087.1, read on the forward strand.
TGATGGCCGTCGACACGGCCTTGCCCTTGACCACGCGATAGACCAGGAGCTTGTCTTGCAGGGTGACGGTGGCGGCCTGCGGGATGACGATGACGTGCTGGTAGCGCGACCGCATCACCACATTGCCTGTGGCACCGCTGTGGAGCAGGCGCTTGGGGTTGGGGAAGTCGGCACGCAGCGACACGCTGCCCGTGGCCTTGTTGATCACGCCACTGATGCTGGCCACACGGCCGGGCTCGCCATACATGCCGCCGTCGCTGAGCTGCAGGCCCACGGCATCCATCTGGCTGATGGCCGCGGCGGTGGAGCCATACTTGCGGAGGAGGGCCAGAAACTGGTTCTCGTCCATCGAGAAATAGACATACATCGTGGAGTTGTCGGAGACGGTGGTCAGCGGCTGTGTGATGTCGGGCCCCACGAGGGCGCCCTGGCGGAAGGGCAGCACGCCCACCACGCCATCGCTCGGACTGCGCACCACGGTGTAGGAGAGGTTGTTGCGCGCCGCGGCCTCGGCGGCTCGGGCCACGGCCACCTGCGCCTGCGCGTCGAGCCAACTGTTGCGGGTCAGCTTCAACTCGTGTTGCGACACCACGTTGTGCTCGAAGAGGCCACGCTTGCTCTCATAGTTGAGCTTGGCCGTGGCGGCTGCGGCCTGAGCCGCGCGCACCTGGGCTGTGGCCTCAGCCAGGGCTGTGCGGTAGGGCACGGCGTCGATGGTGAAGAGCGTCTGGCCGCGACGCACCGCCTGGCCCTCGCGCACGCAGACGGCCACGATCTTGCCCTGCACCTGCGGACGGATCTCGATGTCCTGCCGGCCCTGGATGGAGGCGGTGTAGCGTTGCGACACCTCGGTGTCGGTGGGTCGCACCACGAGCGTCTTCCACTGGCCAACGGCCTGCTTGCCGCCTGCCGCCTGCGGGGCGCCCTGGTCCTTGCAGCCCACGAAGAGGGAGGCAAGGACAATCGTCAAAATGATAGCATGAATCTTCATGATGGTTTGTCGTCGTTATGTGTTTGAACTGCAAAGGTAAGGCCGTCGGCCGACAGAATAAGTGACAATGTGGGTGAAGCGGACAAAATGGGGGTTGAAGCGGAAAGGGCAACACGAGTGGGCGACGGACGCCCTCCTTCAGGCGGCGAGAACAACCTTTCAACCCGCTCTTAGGCGTGTTCGCCCCGATTGTGTGCCGTTTTCTCGCCAAGTTGCGTTATCTTTGCACGCATATAAACTCCATCATCCATCGCAAACATCATGAAAGGCACCAAGAGACTGCTGCTGACATGGCTCACGCTGGCCTGCGCCGACTATGGGCTGTTCTACCTGATATGGTGGCTCATCGACAAGGACTCCTGCTCTTCCTACACACCGCGGGAGCTGTTGCTCGACGTGAGCTACAGCATGATCTATTCGCTGGCGTCGCTCGGCGTGGCCGAGGCCTTGAGCAGGCGCATCTTCAGGAAGGAGGTCACGGCGGCACAGGTCATCACCCACGCCAGCCTGGTGACGCTGTGCAACATCATCATCTTCATCCTCGTCGATGCCCTGTGGAGTTTTGAGGACATCATCCACGCCGACCGACTGCTGGTGTTCTGCATCATCGCCGTGCTGATCTCGCTCATCTATCTCTGCATATCCTATTGCGCACTCATCATCAGGCAGAGCCGGCGCAACGTGGAGATGCACAAGGAACTGCTGAAGTTGCAACTCGACCCCCACTTCGTGTTCAACAGCCTCAGCACGCTCACCGAACTCATCAGCGAGGACCCACAACTGGCGGAGAGCTTCACGCTGAAGTTCTCGGGCATCTACCGATACATCGTCAACCAGCTCAACAGGGAGACGGTGACCATCGCCGACGAGCTCCGCTTCATCGACGACTACTGCGCCCTGCTCGACATCCGCCACCCCCACCACTTCGCCTTCGACATCGACGACAGCCTGCGGCGCGACAACAGCCTCATCCTGCCCATGGCCATACAGATCCTTGTGGAGAACGCGGTGAAGCACAACAGCCACTCGACGCGCTGGCCGCTGCGCGTGAGAATCGGCCGGGAGGCGGACTACGTCGTGGTGAGCAATGAGCGGCGACCGCTGAAGGCGACGCTGACCGCCAACAACAAGGTGGGACTGAAAAACCTGCGGGAGCGCTACGGTCTCCTGGGCCTCGAGCCTGTCGTGACGGAAGACGCGGAGCGCTTCACCGTCAAGGTGCCCGTCATCGGCAAGGGGCACAAGCCAAACGCAGACAACTAAGAACAAGGAAACCATGAAGATTCTGATCATCGAAGACGAGGAGCGCAGCTTCATGCGCTTGAAAAGACTGTTGCTCAACATCGACAGCTCGCTGGAGATCTGTGGCCCTGTGACCAATGTGGCCGACACGGCAGAGGCCCTGAAGGCGGGCGACGACTATGGCATCATCTTCGCCGACATCCGCCTGGACGACGGCGACGTGTTTGAGGCGTTTCTCGACGTGGCGCCCCAGGTGCCTGTCATCTTCACCACGGCCTACAACGAGTATGCGCTGGAGGCCTTCCGCAGCAATGGCGTGGCCTACCTGCAAAAGCCCATCGTGCCACAGGAACTGGAAGAGGCGGTGGCGAAAGCCAAGCGGTTGGCGACCGACAGCACGACGACCGACCTCTCCGCCCTGCTGGCCTCGCTCGGCCTGCAGAAGCCGGCGGCCCACAGGGAGCACTTCCTCGTGCAGAACCACGACGGCTACACGGTGCTCAACGTGAGCGACATCAACCACATCGCTACCGAGAACGGCATCACACGCGCCTTTCTCAACAACGGGCGATCGATGACACTCAGCCACTCGCTGGGCGACATCGAGGCGCAGCTCGACCCCACACGCTTCTTCCGCGCCAACCGACAGTATATCATCAACATCGACAGCATCGACCGCCTACACTTCAGTTTCAACTACAAACTGACCGTCAGGCTCAAGACCTATCCCCACGTCGACATCCTAGTCAGCAAGGAGCGCGCCGCACTGCTGAAGGAATGGATAGACCGATAGGCCCACCATGAGGCCGCTGCGGAACGGCTAAAAGACAAAAGGACTTTGGCCATTATCATAAAGTGATTATCATTTTATGATAATTGCAGCGAATGTTGTAACTTTGCATCATCAATCCTATCATCACCGCGAAGACATGATCAGGCAGAACCCCTTCATCACCAATGGCTATGCCGGACCAGCATATTTCTGTGACCGCATAGAAGAGACACGGCACATCACAGAAATGTTGGCCAACGAAAACAACATGGCCCTCATTTCCCCACGACGCATCGGCAAGACGGAACTCATCCGCCATTGCTTCGCACAGCCTGCCATCCAGGAGCACTACTACACCTTCATCATCGACATCTACTCCACAACATCGGTGGCCGACTTGGTCAACATGTTTGGCAAGGCCATCATCGATGAACTTCGCCCCAAAGGGCGAGCGGTATGGGGAAAGTTCCTACAGATTTTGTCGTCGCTACGCTCAGAGGTGTCTTTCGACATCAATGGGCAACCTGTCTGGGGCATTGGCAACCTGGTCAACCCAGAGATCACGCTGGATGAGATCTTCACCTATCTCAACCAGGCCGACAAGCCTTGCCTGGTGGCCATCGATGAGTTTCAGCAGATCACCAACTATGCAGACAAGCGCATCGAAGCCCTGCTGCGCACCTACATCCAGCGATGCACCAACGCACACTTCATCTTCTCGGGATCACACCGCCACCTGATGGGAGAGATGTTCACCTCGCCGGCCCGTCCCTTCTACCAAAGTGTGACACTGATGAACCTCAAGCCGCTGGACATGGAGAAATACAAGGAGTTTGCCTTCTCGAAATTTGAGGAACGCGACAAGCATCTCGCCCCTGGCGTGGTGGAGGAGGTCTACGCCCGCTTTGAGGGTGTCACGTCATACATCCAGCGCATCATGAATGTGCTCTTCCTGAAGACGCCCGCACAGGGCACCTGCACCCCCGACATGGTGGACGACGCCATCAACTACAACCTCAGCATGGCTTCAGACACCTATGAGACCCTGTTGCGACAGATGCCCGAGAAACAACGCAACGTGTTCGTGGCCATCTCTGCCGAAGGGAAAGCGCGCAACGTGAGAAGTGGCGAGTTTGCGAAGAAATACCACCTGCCGTCGCCGAGCTCTGTCAATTCCGCCGTGAAAGGCTTGCTGGAAAAAGACTTCATCACGCAACAAGGCGACGCCTATGTGGTCTACGACAAGTTCTTCGACCTCTGGCTAAAGGCCAGCACCAACAGTTAGGCCAAGGCGTTTCTTGCAATGGAAAAGCCGCACTTGCCCCGTCTCACAACGGGCAAGTGCGGCTTTCTTGTTGTTTGCTTTTTAAGGTGAGCTCCCTTAGAACACTTTCAGTTCATAGACACGTGCGGCATTGGTGCCGATGGTCTGGGTGGGACCGGTGACAAAGAGGCGGATGTAGCGCACAGCCGTAGGGTTGAAGTTGCGCTTCACCACGTCGCGGGTGTTGCCGTCGATCATGTCGAGGGTGGTCCAGTCGTCGGTCAGACTGTTGCGTCCTTGCAACAGGCAGGAGCGCGTGATGTAGGTGTTGCTCTCCTGGCCGGCGTTGACCATCTGCCAAGCGCTGGCGGTGACGGTCTTGCCGAGGTCGAAGGCCACATAGTTGGGTGCCTGGCCCACGTCGCACCACTTCGTGTCGAGCTTGCCGTCGATGAGGTTCACGGCCCGTTCGCGGTCGTTGGTCTCGCCAGAGCAGGCGATGACCTTGGCGCCCGCCAGCAGGTTGGCGCGCGTGTCGGCGGTGGCCACCGGTTTCTCATCGCTCTTGTTGCCCGTGCGGAAGAGCGGCGCTGCAGGTTGCAACTGTTGTGCGGCGTCCTCACGTGTGACGGTGGCGGCGAAGACCACCACGTCGGGGTCAGCAGGCAGCACGAGCGAGGTGACACCCTTGGGAATGTCGAGCGCATACTTGAACATATAGGTGAACTCATAAGGCTCGTCGGCAGTGGCCGAGTGGCGGTGGGTGCCCACATAGGCCACCTCGGCGTCTTTCAGCCATCCGTCGGTCTGGCCCTCATGGCCCCACTGGCCATAGAACTCATGATAGTCGCAGATGTTCAGTTCGTGGCGTGCCTTGCCCAGGGTGAATGTCGCCTTGCGGTCGCCGTCGCGCGAAGCCGCGAGGAGATAGACGCGGTTGTAGCCCTTGCCGGCCGGCAGGGCGACGGTCTGGCCATTACAGCTGACACCATTCTCCGCATGCTTGTCGCCCAAGGTGAACGGGATGCCGTCGACCATCAGGGTCGTGTCGGGCAGGAGTTCGGCGGCATAAGTGTAACCGCCTGAGAAATTGGCGGCGCTGCGGAAGCCGTTGGGCGAGGCGCAACGCAGGTTGAACGGCAGGACGACCGACTGACTGGCCTGGTCGCGCTGTACCTGGTTGCGGAGCATCACCTTATAGGTTTTCACGCTGAACGGCTTGATGTGTATGGTGAGCGTGTTGCCCTCGGCGGTGGCCGGGCCGATGGTCTTCTCGGTGCCGTCGGCTTCCTCCGCGCTGACGATGTCGGCAGCGAAGCGGATGTGGGCCGTCTGCGCCTGCTGGCCACTGTTCTCATAGACGCGGATGACATAACTGTCGCCACGCTCCGATTGCTTCAGCGCGCGGACCATCACGTTCTCATTGTCGGAAGAGAGGAATGAGAAGGCTCGGCCCAGGTCGCCCTTGTGGGGAGCGGTGACAAAGGTGCGGACGGGACTGTTGAGCCTCGTGGCCTCCTCGACGGCCTGCGTGGCGTTGAGCGCTCCCGGGTGGCCCACGATGCTATAGGTGAACGCATGGAAACCCATGTCCTGCCGCTCCTGATAGACATAGCCGTCCTTGGCCTTCGGCGCATAGAGCAGCGACAGGCGCAGGGTGTTGTCGTTGGGCTTGTCCCAACCATACTTGCTGTCGTTGAGGATGGTGACGCCATAGTCGCCCGACGCATCGGTCAGGTCGGTCCACTCATGCGCATAGACCTCGAAGGCCTGCGGGCGGTTGTTGCCGCGCTCGATGTGGCCCAGGCCGAGGTCATAGGAGGCCTTCTCGTTGCTCACGGCCAGGGGGAAGTTGGCCTTGAGCAGCGCATTGAGCTCACGCCACTCCACCTCATTATAAATGTCGATGCGCTGAGCCTGCGAACCCTCATAGAGACGGATGTATTGCTTGAAGGTCGACTGTCCATAGGTCTTGCTCACACACAAGGTCTGGCGCAGCGGCCCCTGTTCGGTCAGCGTGACACGCACATTGCCGTTGACGGGGCGCGGCGCCTTGTCGAGCGTCCGCTGGGCAATCTCCCATGCCGGCCAGGCATACGAGCGGCAGTCGTCGAACATGACGAGGCCGATGGCCTTGCCCGGCGCCACCAGTTGGCGGCCGCCCTGGCGCTTGTCGATGATGGAGCTGATGTCGCCGTCGGCATTGACGGTGAGCCGATAGACGCTGTTCTCGATCGTCTTCGCCTCGACGGGCGCCTGGCGCTGTGCCTTCGCCGTGGTCTTCATGTGATAGACCGACACGCCCACCGGCGGTGTGCTGGCGTCGAAGAGCAACAGGCGTCGGCCCCAGCTGTCGGTCACCGTCTGTGAGAGGACGGTCTTGCCCTCGGCATTGGTCACCGTGGCTGCGGTGGTGCCTTGGGGCAACACGGCGTGGGCCACCGACCGCATGGGGAAGCTCTCGTTGTTGTAGAGCACCAAGGGGGTGCCGCTGCCCGTGGTGTTGAGGCGGCTGGCCACACCCTTGATGGCTGTGGTGAGATCCGCAGAGAAACGGCCCAAGGAGAGCAGTTCGTCATTCCACGCGAACTCATAGGCGCGTGGGATGCACGTGCCCGTCACGTCGTCGTGAAACTGGTTCCAGATCATGCGTTGCCAGTTGGCCGTCATCTCGCGCAGCGGATAGCGCCCTGTGCCCAGGTGCTCGGCCATCACGGAGGCACGCTCAGCGGCGTCGCCCAGGTGCTCGTTCTGTCGGTTGTAGAGCTTCATGGCTGCCTGTGAGGTGTAGCAGGCGTTGCCGTGCACGTCCATCGTCATCTCGCCGTCGGCGACGGGCAGTTCGGGATGCTTGTCGAAGGGCAGGTAGTCCTTGTAGAGCTGGTCGCTGGTGGCGCTGATGATCTTCAGCGGTCCGTCGCCATGGATGCCCTTCTCCACGGCGCGCACCGACGACACGTCGGGCGATCCGCCGATGTCGCCTGTGCCATAATAGCGATAGATGACGCCGAGTGAGCTCTCGCCCATCTCCTTCTGCAACAGGTCGTTGCGGGAGAGGTCCTGGTCGTCGAAGTGCTGCGAGTAGTTGAAGCCGTGTGCCATCATGATGCTGCTGCCGTCGATGCCGCGCCAGAGGCCCACGGGGAACGGATACTTGCGGCCGTCGGGATAGAAGGCGTTGGTGCGCCAACCCAACTTCTGCGAGGAGAAGCCGATCAGGCCACAGTGGGCGGCCAGGGTGGGCAGGTCATAACCGAAGCCGAAGCAGTCGGGCAGGAACACGTCGGTGCCCTCCTTGCCAAACTCCTGGCGGTAGAAGGTCTGGCCGAGCAGGATGTTGCGTATCCACGACTCGGGCGAGCAGATGACGGTCTCGTTGGCATCCCACGAGCTGCCGGCCAGGTGCCACCGGCCATTGGTGACATACTTCTTCACCTCGGAGAACTCCAGTGGATAATACTCCTTCATCCACGCGTACTTGACGCCACCTTCGAAGTTGAAGATATAGTCGGGGTAGGTCTTCAGCAGGTAGAGATTCTGCGAGATGGTGCTGCGCAGGTGATCCCGGATGGTCGCCTGCACGTCCCAGTTCCACTGGGTGTCGAGATGGGCATCCGACACCATATATACTTTCTTTTGTTGTGGCCCTTGTGGCTGTTGCGCCATCGCGGGCGCGGCCAACAGGGCGGCCAACAGGATGATGGATTGTTTCATCGTCAATGATCTGTTTATTCTTGTTGGGGGATGGGGGTTACGGAGAAGGCGTTCTTATTTCACCTTGATGCCGAAGGCACAATAGGCGAGATAGGCGGCACAGAGCAGAAGCACACAGATGCCGGCCGTGATGGTGCCGAAGCTGTCGGTGGCCCAGCCGATGAGCGGCGTGACCGCTCCGCCGCCGGCCACAGCGGTGATCATCAGGCCATTGATGAGGTTGGCCTTCTCGGGCTCGCTCTTCACGGCCATGGAGAGGATGATGGGGAAGACACAGCTGCACAGGAAGCCGATGAGACCGATGAGCGCCAGCGCCACCGTGGATGAGAACGTGCAGAAGGCAAGCGCCAGGATGACGACGATGCACAACACGATGTTGACGCGGAAATAGCGCACCTCGGCGATCTTCGTCATGAGGAACGCGCCCAGAAAGGCGCCCACCGTGCGGCAGACGAAGTAGACCTGCTGGGCCATGCCCGCGTCGGCCAGGTCCCATCCGTAGCGCTGGATGAGCACCTTCGACGAGGTGAAGTTGGTGCCGACGTCGATGGCCACGGCAAAGAAGATACCGAGGAAGAGCATCAGGATGGTCTTGTCAGCGAGGATGCCGAAGGTCTCTCGGATGGTGACGCCACTCTCCTGCGGTTCCTCATGGGGTATGGGCGAGAGGATGAGCCAGAGGGCCGACAGTAGCGTGATGGCGCCGAGCACGGGGAAGGCGAGGTACCAGTTGTGGTGGTCGCCGCCGCCCAGCACGTTGACGGCGAAAAGCATGATCAGCGGACCGCAGAACGACGAGATGGCCTTCACCACCTGACCGGCCGTCAGGCTGCTGGTGAGCAACTTGCCCTCGGTGATGACGTTCTTGACGAGCGAGTTTTCGCTGACCTGCAAAATGGTGTTGCCGATGCCCAGTGCCGCATAGCCCACCAGACAGGCCCAGCTCGTGCCGATGAGGGGCACCAGCATGCCGGCGATCGTCACGCCCATGCCGAGCAGCACGGTGCGCTTGCGACCCCACTTGTTCATCTTGACGCCTATGGGTACGGAAAAGAGGAGAAACCACACGAAGACCATCGTGGGCAGGAAGCCTGTCATCGTCTGGCTCCATCCGAAGGCCTCGCGCGCATAATCAGACGAGATGCCCACGATGTCGCAGAATCCTTGGATAAAAAATGCAAAGAGGACGGCCCCGATGCAGGTCAATTGTTTTGTTTTCATGGTTTATGGTTTTGTTGGGTTCTTAGTCATTTGTAATACGTTTGCAAATATAGGAACACTTATGCGGAATGATGTATGATTTCGCGACATTTTTGTTTCCGCCCCTTCATTTTTCGGCCCAAACGCCGCTAAACAGGAGGAAAAGCGACCTGCTTGGCCCAAAATCATACATGCGGACATTCGTCGTTAGCCCTGTTGTTTCCTGCGCAAGGGGGCTTGGCGCCCCAACACTCCTGCAAAGGAAACAAAATGACGACATTGTTGTTATTTTATGCGAATATTTTTTGGCAGGGATGCATAATTGTCGTAACTTTACCGATAGTTTTCAATACAAAGAAAGAAACTGCTATGTTGAGACGACGCAACCAACCTTATCGCAAACGCATCCCCTACGGAATGATGAATTTCGAGCAGGTGAGAAAAGATGACTGCTACTATGTGGACAAGACTTCTTTTATAGAAGATGTGGAGGCAGCCAACAAGTTTTTCTTTTTCTTCCGCCCTCGTCGTTTCGGCAAGAGCCTCACGATCTCCATGCTCCAAAACTACTATGACATCAACAAGAAGGACAAGTTTGAGAAATTGTTCGGAGATCTCTACATCGGCAGCCATCCCACGCCCGAGCGCAACAGCTACCTCATCATGCGGCTTAACTTCTCTGTGGTAGCGGCAGGGCTCGATGATTATCAGCGGGGCCTCGACTCGCACTGCAACATTGCCTACTGCGATTTCTGCGACCTCTATGCCGACCTCTTGCCAACAGGCATCAAGGAGGAAATGAACAAGCGCAAGGGGTGTATCGACCAGTTGGAGTATCTCTGCCGCGAGACGGAGAAAGCGGGAAGAGACATTTATCTCTTCATCGACGAGTACGACCACTTCACCAACAAGATCCTGGCTGAGCCACAGCACATGCTTACCTATCGCCAACAGACGCATGGCGAGGGCTACCTGCGACTGTTCTTCGACGCCGTGAAGGCGGCCACCGACACTGCGCTGAGCCGTGTCTTCGTGACGGGCGTCAGTCCGGTGACCATGGACGACCTGACAAGCGGCTTCAACATCGGAACCAACTACTCGCTGGAGCCGGAGTTCAACGCCATGATGGGCTTCACCGAGCACGAGGTGCGCGACATGCTCACCTACTACTCCACCGTATGCCCCTTCCACCACTCCATCGACGAACTGGTGGAAAAGATGAAGCCGTGGTATGACAACTACTGTTTCGCCAAATCGAGATACGGCAAGGAGACCATGTACAACTCGGTGATGGTGCTCTACTTCATCGACAACTACATCCGCAACGACTGCGAGTTCCCGGAATACATGGTGGAGGACAACATCCGCGTGGACTACAACAAACTGCGCATGCTCATCCGACACGACAAAAA
>JBNMMB010000088.1:0-13676 GCA_050875105.1 Prevotella sp.
CAAATGGGCCTACAGAAGGCATTAACAACAAGATAAAAGTGCTGAAAAGACAAATGTACGGGTTCAGAAACGACGAGTTCTTCACGCTAAAGCTATACGCCCTACACGACAAGCGTCTACGCATTTAACGGAAGAACCGTTATTTTCAGGTCAGCATCGCCCTCTATGTTGCTCCTGTACATCGCTATCAGGTTGGCCAGCAACTCCTGTGCCTTGCTCGGCTCACCCATGGCGAGATAGCAGACGCTCAGCATGTTGGGAATCTCCAGGTAGGACTGGCCGTTCTCTTTCTCCTTGAACGTGACATATTTCTCATAGTAGGGAATGGCTCGACTGTAATTGTGGGCCAAATAGTAACCGTTGCCTACCAAGCGACAGAGCAGGCAGACGTTTCGCTCGTCGCCCGACTTGAGGGCATAATCGAGGGCAATGGGAAACAATGAGTCCACTCGCATCGTGTCGGCCTCTTCAGCCAGTATCTTCAAGTATCGGGCCGCAGCGTCCAGAATGTCGATGTTGAACTGCGGCAACTGGTCGCGCATGTCCACCAATTGCTTGAAAAGGGGCTTGGCCTCCTGCGGCCGCCTCAAGTTGAAGTCTAAGACAACGCCTTTGGAATAGAGCAATCGCGCATAGACATTGTTTTGTGTGCCGATCAGCTTTCGGGTCCTCGCCAGGAGCCTGTCGTAGATGGGCACACTTTGCTCAAACTCGCCCTTCTCCCGCAGTTCCAGGGCCTGGTGTTCGCCTTCTTCATACAGGAAGTTGGCCTTGGCGTCCTGTAAGACATCAAACTGTTTCGGGTCGATGTGGTCATAACACATACGGGCCAGCACGCTGTCGCCCCGGTCTTCATATAGTTGTCCCAGGTTAAGGTAACAGGACGAAGTGACACTGGCTTGGTCGTCCAAGCCTGAAGTCTTCAACAGTCCTGTCCGATAATATTTCTCAGCCAGGCTGTCCTGCCCAAGGCGTTGATAGCACATGCCCAATGTCAGAAAGGCGCAGTAGTAATCAGCGCTTTTCAGGTTTGCCTTTTTGCTCAACATCGGGATCTGTTGGTAATACTCGATGGCCTCGGCATAATGTTTCCGCTTCATCATCAGGTATCCCATGTTGTCAGCATACAAGAACTTCACGGTGTCATTGTTCGATTGCAAGCAACGTCCGCCGAGGGCTGTCAACAGGTCGCTGGCCTCATCGTCATGGTCGTCAAGCAGGAGAGTCTGTATGTTCACAAGACTGTCTATCATGTCCTGCGCTTGCGCCTTCGATCCCCACAGGCAGCACAGGCACACGGCGATGGCCTTTATGATAATATGCCGCTTCATCATCTTCTGTTTTTTGGTTTACTTCTGTTCCCAAAAGGGCTTGCGCTCCTCTACCTTCTGTTTGAGTTCCTGGGCTTTGCCGACAAGCGCTGGCGTGCAGTCGGGGTCTTGGATGAGGGCGTCGAGCGTGGCCACAGCTTGGTCCTTGTCGTGGTGGAGCACATAGGCGTTGGCCAGCATCCACCCGATGAGGGGCTTATACTCCGTGTAGTCGTTGTATTCCGCCTGTCGGGCGAGTGCCCAGGCTTGCTTCAGGTCCTCGATGGTGGCGTCCAGGTCTTTCTGCGATGCCACCGCTTGGTAGAGCCGACTGATCGTCGCCTGTGCGTCGGCGTCGGCTCCCCGGTCATATTCCGAAGCCGGGAAACAGGCCAGGTAGGTGGTGCCGAGCCGGTTCATCTCATGGTTGTCATAGAGGCGGTAGCCGCCGGCCATGCAGAGCACGAGAACGGCGGCGGCAGCCGAAAGGGCGGCCGTGGCCTTGCGGGACAGGCGCACGAGGCGAGGATGTGCGACGGCTGGCTGGTCAACCATCGCAGGGGCGAGCCTCACTTTCAGTTCATCGGCCGAGCGCAGTGCCCCGAGGGCGCCGATCACCTGTCGGTCGTGCTTGGCGCCCTCGTGGCGCATGGCCTTCAGCAGGCGCGCCGTGGCGATGGCTTGCGAGCGCAGCGCGTCGTCGCGCTCCATCTCGTCGAGGAACGCGCGCTCCTCGATGGCCGTCATCTCCCCTCGCAGATAGCGGGCGATGCGCTCGTCTTGTGCGAGGGCTTTATTGTCAGTTTGTTCTGTCATTGTCTTAAAAGAGTTTCTTTACCAGTTCTTGGTAGCGCGTCTTGAACTTCTCCGTGCAGCGGTGCTTGGTCACCTTCACGGAGCCTTCGCTGTAGCCCAACATCTGGGCCAGCGTTTTGAGCGACAGTTCGTCGCGGTAGTAGCCCCAGAGCAACTCATGGCAGGGCGACGGCAGGTTCCTCACGAGGCCGCACACCAGGCGTTGCTTCTCCCGCTCGAAGTCGGATCCGTCGAGGGTGATGAGTGCGTCGGCCTTGTCCTCCCGAAAGGCGCCACTCGTGAGCGACAGCGATGCCTCGTCGTCGACGGCGGGCATGCGGGCCTTGGCGCGCAACAGCTCCAGGGCCTTGTTGCGGCAGATGCCCATGAAGTAGGTAGACAGCGACGACGTCAGCGTCGAGAGCTTGCCGGCGGTCACATTATTATATAAGGTTAAGAACGACTCCTGGAACACATCCTGGCAATCGTCGGGAGACAGTCCATAGCTCTTGCCGAGGTAGTGGAGCGCCTTCGACCATTCGGCCGTGGCAAAACGGTTGAGCGTTGCGTCGTCAAAGGTGATGGGTTGATTCATCGGTCGGTTTCGATTACAGGGTTTTGGTTGATCAGTCGTCTGTCTTGGCTCATGTCTTTCACGACACGGCCGACCCAACGGGTGTCTGGCGAGAGGGCTGCGAACGACAGCGCCCGGTTGACATAATAGGACAGCGCCCCATAGAACGTCTTGCCTACCCTGATCTCGGTGTTCGACTGGTAGGAGCGGCACGCCTCCACATAGCAGACGCTGGCCCATCTCGGCGAGGCCTCCACCTTCATGTGCCCTCGCCGGTCGATGGTGGGCACATAGCGCTTGCCGTGGGGCGAGAAGCCCTCGCGGGCGCCTCGTGTGGCGGCGTCTGTGTCGGTCTCGCTCTCCTCGCGACTCGACCCGCCTGCGTGGCAGGCGTCGATGATGACATAGACGAAGCCCGTGGCCCCCACCCTCTTGCGGATGGCGCGGATGTGCCGGGCCAGTTCGTCGTCGATGATGTGGTTGGCGCCCTTGTAGCGTTTGCTGTAGGTGCGCTCCGCGTCATAGGGCACGATGGCCTCGTCCCACCCGTCGGCCTCGTCGCCCGACAGGTCCTCGAAGGGTTGTCCGTGGCCCGAGAAGTGGATGTAGATGAGGTCGCCCTGGCTGGCCTGGGAGCGCAGCGTGCCGAGCGCCCTGCGGATAGCGGCGGCGGTGGCGTCAGCGTTGGTGAGCGTCGTGACGGAGAAGGCCTGGCGCTGGAGCGTCGGCAAGAGAAGGGCCACATCGTTGGCGCCGTGGATGGCGGGCCAGGAGGCCGCAGCCGACGCAAACCTGGGATAGTCTGACAGGCCTATCAGCAGCGCCCGCTTCTGCGCGCCGACGGCTTGCAGCGCACAGAGCACGACACAACAGAGCAGCGCCAGCGCCCTTCTGGAGGTGCCAGCCAGCGCCGTCGGCCGCGTCGTTTCCGACGTACGGACCTGCGGTCGCACAGGGATCATAACCATTGCTTTTGACATTCTGCTGCAAATTTAGCAAATATATCTTATTTCAAATCTCAAGAGGACGATTTTATTTTCCCAAATCCATGACTGATGGACGAGACAGACGGGCAAACGACAGAACGGCTGGGCGATGCAAGATTTCGGAAAGAAAAGTCTGCTTTCCGTTTGTCATGCCACATTAATTATGTAATTTTGCCTATATAAACAATATGTGTAAGATGCCAGAACAGACAAAGACGCCTTTCAACATGGAACAGGAGGTGCGCGACGGCTACACCGTGAGCGCCGAGATGAAACAGATCTGGGCCGTGGAACTCGACCTCATCAGCCGGTTTCTCATCTATTGCGAGACCAACAACCTGCGTTGCTGGGCCGAGGGCGGCACACTGCTGGGTGCCGTGCGCCACAAGGGCTTCATCCCCTGGGACGACGACGTGGACCTCATCATGCCCCGCGCCGACTATGACCGCATGTGCCAGGAGATCGGCAACAAGGGCTTGGAGGAGCCCTACTTCCTACAGTCGGCCTACACCGACGTCGACTACCATCGTGGCCACGCCCAGTTTCGGCGCAGCGACACGACGGCCATCCGCCCGAGTGACTGTTTTCAACCCTTCAACCAGGGCATCTTCATCGACATCTTCCCGCTCGATGCCGTGCCCGACGACCAGGAAGCGCTGGAGGCGGCCTACCGCAAGACCCACCGCATCCTGAAGTTTCTCAAGGCCAAGAACACCCATTGTCTCTCGTCGGGGCGCCTGACCCTCATCTTCCGCAAGCTCAAGGCGCGCCGCGGTGTGCGCCGCCATGGCTGGCTCCACTATTACCGCCAGGTCGACGACACGATGCGCCAACTGGCCAACCTGCCTGGCTCACGCCTGGGCGAGGCCATCATGAACACCCGCCTGCAGTGGGACCGCCACGTGTTTGACGAGACCGTATGGCTGCCCTTCGAAAACATCGAGGTGCCTGCGCCCAAAGACTACGACGCCTTCCTCCGCGGCGAGTTTGGCGACAACTACATGACACCCATCCAGGCACCCAACATGCATGGCCAAGTGGTCTTCGACGTCCACCGCAGCTATCGCGACGTGTTGCCCGAGGTGCGCCGCAGCTATCGCCTGTCGGTCGCCAACCGCCTTCTCGGCAAGCTCACGGGCAAGCGCCACTGAGCCACACCATCCCATCACCCGAAACAACAACAAGAACCATGATACAACCCGAAAGATTCTACCAGACGCTCGCCAGCGAGGACATCACGTTCTTCGCCGGCGTGCCCGACTCCTTGCTCAAGAACCTCTGTGCCTACATCACCGACCACGCCGAGCCGCGCAACAACATCATCGCGGCCAACGAGGGCGGAGCCGTGGGCCTGGCCGCCGGTTACCACCTGGCCACGGGCAAGATACCCGCCGTCTACATGCAAAACTCTGGCGAGGGCAACGTCGTCAACCCGCTGATGTCGCTCACCGACCGTGAAGTCTACCACATCCCCGTGCTCCTCATCATCGGTTGGCGCGGCGAGCCGGGCGTCCATGATGAGCCCCAACATGTGAAGCAGGGCAAGGTGACACTGCCCCTGCTCGACGCCATGGGCATCGAGCACGCCACGCTCTCCGCCGACGAGGACGAGGCCATGGAGCAGGTGCGCCATGCCGCCGAGCGCATGCGCACCACGGGCGAGGCCTATGCGCTGGTCATCCGCAAGGGCACCTTTGCCGACTACAAGCTCCAGACCACCGTGGCCGACGAGTCGGCGCTCACCCGTGAACAGGCCATCCAGATGGTGGCGGGGGCCATGGACAGCCGTGCCGTCGTGGTGTCCACCACGGGCAAGATCAGTCGCGAGCTCTTCGAGTATCGCGCTGGCGAGCACCAGGGCCACGAGCGCGACTTCCTCACCGTGGGTTCCATGGGCCACGCCTCGCAGATCGCACTGGGCATCGCCCTCCACCGCCCCGACCGTCATGTCTACTGCTTCGACGGCGACGGCGCCGTCATCATGCACATGGGCGCGCTGGCCATCGCCGGCAGCATGCGCCCCAGCAACCTCTACCACATTCTCTTCAACAATGGCGTGCACGACTCTGTGGGCGGACAGCCCACCGTGGGCTACCAGATCGACCTGCCCGAGATAGCCGCCGCCTGTGGCTACAAGACCGTGCTCAGCGTCGACAATGCCGACGACCTGCGCGACGTGCTCCAGGACCTCACGGCCAACGAGGCGCCGCTCTTCCTCGAGATCAAGGTGAAGAAGGGGGCGCGCGCCGACCTGGGCCGTCCCACCACCACGCCTGAGGAGAACAAGCAGGCGCTCATGAGTTTTCTGAAGTGACAAGCCGTCTCGCAACAACATATAACCAACAACGATCATGACACACATCAAACGTAACATACTGCTCAATCCCGGTCCCGCCACCACCACCGACACCGTGAAGATGGCCCAGGTGGTGCCCGACATCTGCCCGCGCGAGAAAGACTTCGCCGGCCTCATGCAGGGCCTGCGCGACAACTGCGTCAAGATGGCGCATGGCGACCTGGAGAAAGACACCGCCGTGCTCTTCTGCGGATCGGGCACGATCAACATCGACATCTGCCTCAACTCGCTGCTGCCCGAGGGCAAGCGGGCGCTCATCGTCAACAATGGCGCCTACTCGTCGCGCGCCGTCGAGGTGTGCCAGTATTATGGCCTGCCACACATCGACCTCCGCTCGTCGGTCTTCGACCGTCCGTCGCTCGTCGACGTGAAGCGCACACTCGACGAGAACCCCGACATCGCCCTGGTCTACACCACCCACCACGAGACGGGCACGGGCATCCTCAACCCCATCCGCGAGATCGGTGCCTTGGCCCACGCCCATGGCGCCACCTTCGTGGTCGACACCACATCGAGCCTGGGCATGGTGCCCTTCGACCTCCACAAGGACAATGTCGACTTCTGCATGGCCTCCGCCCAGAAGGGTCTCATGGCCATGTCGGGCCTGAGCTTCATCGTGGGCAGCCGCGCACTCATCGAGCAGTCGAAAGACTATCCGAAGCGCTCCTACTATTGCAATCTCTTCCTCCAGTACGACTTCTTCGAGCGCACGGGCCAGATGCACTTCACGCCACCTGTGCAGACCATCTACGCGGCCATCCAGGCCTTTAAGGAGTTCTGGGCCGAGGGCGAGACGGCTAAGTTCGCACGCCACCACCGCACCTTCGAGGCCATCCACCAGGGGTTGGAAGCCCTCGGCCTGCGCGACGTCATCCGCCGCGACATCCAGTCGGGACTGGTGGTGTCGGTGAAATATCCCGATGATCCCAACTGGGACTTCGACCGCGTGCACGACTACTGCTACGACCGCGGCTTCACCATCTATCCGGGCAAGATCTCGACCACCGACACCTTCCGCCTCTGCTCGCTCGGCACCATCGACGTGCCCGACATCGAGGCGTTCTTCGTCGTCTTCCGCGAGGCACTCGAACATTACAACATCCAAATACCTGCACACTACAATGATTAAGACTGCTGTCATCATGGCTGCCGGACTGGGCAGCCGCTTCGGCCACATGACCGAGACCATGCCCAAGGGCTTCATCGAGTGTGGCGGCCAGTCGATGGTGGTGCGTTCCATCGAGACGCTGCTCAGCTGCGGCATCGAGCGCATCGTCATCGGGACGGGCTACAAGCGCGAGGCCTATGAGGCCCTGAAGAACCGTTATCCGCAGATCGAGTGCGTCCACTCGCCCCGCTACGCCGAGACCAACAGCATGTTCACGCTGTGGAACTGCCGCGAGGCCATCGGCGACGACGACTTCCTGTTGCTCGAGTCGGACATCATCTACAGCCGCAACGCGCTCACCGAGCTCATTGCCGACCCTCACCCCGACATCATGCTCATCACGCCGGTCACGAAGTTTCAGGACCAGTACTATGTGGAATACAACGCCGAGGGCACGCTGACGCGCTGCTCCACCGACCGCGACGCCATCGATGCCAAGGGCGAGCTCGTGGGCATCCACAAGCTCTCGGGCGCCTTCTATAAGAAGATGTGTGCCGACTATGCCACGATTGTCGACGAGAAGCCTAAGTTGGGCTATGAGTATGAGTTGCTCCACATGTCGCAAGCCGTGAGCCCTGTCTTTGTGCTCAACGCCAAAGATGTCCGTTGGTATGAGATTGATGATGAGCGCGACCTCCACTATGCGGAGGAGCACGTGGTAAACCAACTGTGATGAGCGACGACAGACAACAGCTCCTGGCACGCCTCATGCGCGCCATGGTGACCTATGACCGGGGCGACGTGCCCCGTGTGCAACACTTTGTGAAAGTGCACGACTTCGCACGCACCATCGCCCTCCTGGAGGGCATGGCGCCTGCCGAGCGTTTCGTGCTCGAGGCGGCGGCCATCCTCCACGACGTGGGCATCCACGCCTCAGAGGCTCGCTATGGCGACAGCGCCGGCAAGCACCAGGAGGAGCTGGGGCCCGGCGAGGCGCGCAAGGTGCTGGCCGAGGTGGGCGGCTTCACCCCCGACGAGGTGGAGCGCATCTGCTGGCTCATCGCCCATCACCACACCTACACGGGCGTGACGGCCCTCGACCACCGCATCCTGCTCGAAGCCGACTTCCTCGTCAACTCGTTTGAGGACCACCTGTCGACCGAGAGCATCGCCACCTTCCGCGACCGCGTGTTTCGCTCACCGACGGGCGTCGCCCTGCTCAGCGACATGTGGGGACTTCAGGGTTCATGAATGAAGTCATGTCATCATTATTGGACAACACAGCCTCGGTGCTTGTGTTTTGTTTGTTCATCAGCGCTCCTCCTTTTTCTCTTATGGATATTTGTCTTCTACCAAGAGGAAGGGCATGACTGGGTATCAAAGAGTTATGGTGCCAAGCCACGATTATTGATCATTTTATTTTGCTGTGAAAGACCGTAAAAGGTGGAACGAACTAACATTACGCCCCCAATGATAATTTTATACACTACTCCATCAATGATGGATTCAAAAGAAAGTCATAGATACTGACTATCTGTATGCCATTCTCGTCACTCCATGTTTTGGTATGTTCACCCACTACTATTATTTTCCTGAATGAATCATCAACAAGTTTCAAAGAACGTTTCTCTTGCTCCATCTTTTCCGCGTCTGGCATTTTGTAGGCAGACTGTATATAGATACGCTCACTGCCCTTGTTACAGACAAAATCGACTTCAAGTGTGATACGTTGCTGTTTGCCTGCCTCATTCCTAACACGATGAAAGATATTGCCCACATCAACAAGCCAGCCACGCATACGCATCTCATTGTAGATGACATTCTCCATGATATGTGTTGTCTCGGTTTGGCGGAACGAAAGAATCGCATTGCGAAGGCCTATGTCTTGATAATAGTATTTGCATAATGCTCCAATATACTTTCTTCCTTTGATGTCATATCGTTCTGACTTCTCAATTAAGAATGAGTCTTGCATATATCCCAAATACATGGAAATCGTCTTGACGCTGATGCCTTGTACCTTACTGACAGACTTGAATGTATTAGCTATATTCTGTGCATTGACAGGTGCACCAATACTTGAGGCCACCGTCTTTGAGAGTTCTTCAAACTCTGCTTTCATTTCTATAGAATTTCTCTCGTATATGTCCCTAAGGTACACTGTGCGATACAGACGACGCAAAAAGTCAGCCTTTTTGTCATCGCCCACTTGCGTAAGAAGTTGTGGCAACCCACCAAACATCAGATATTCAGCCCATCCCTCTTCCTTTGATCCTTCATAAACAGACATAAACTCTGAAAATGACAAAGGCCAAACATGAATTTCGTCACCTCTGCCACGGAATTCTGTAACCACATCTGACGAAAGAAAACGGGAGTTTGAGCCTGTGACATAAACGTCCGTTCCTTCTGTTACCGATAATGTTGAAAGAACCTCAACAAAGTCATTGACTTCCTGCACCTCATCTATGATAATATAATAAGTAGAGTCATCCTTCATTTCTTTTTCAACCCAATCCAATAAATAGTCTGGGTCTTTAAAGTTCTTGTTCTTACGACTCTCCATATCAATAATTATGATATGGTCTTCTGTAATCCCTTCGTCAAGCAAATGCTGACGAAAGAGTTTCTTTAGCAGGAAAGACTTACCAGAACGACGTAGCCCGGTGACTATTTTTATCAGTCCATTCCCTTTTGAACGTACTAATTGGTCTATGTATCTACTTCTATTTACTATCATATACTTCCAAAAACTGTCACTTGTGACAAATTTCGGAAGCAAAGATAATGGTTTTTATCTGAATATGAGCATGATATGCGATATTTTTGATGTCGGAAATATTCTTTAATCTACAAAATCCCCACTTCTATTTGGCTCAAAACTTGCGAAATCCCCACTTTTGATATTCGTTAAGGATTGGACATGGTTTGAAAAAGTGGCGATTATTTACCCAAATCTCAGACAAATATGTAGATTTGGGTAAACAATCGCCCACAAAACAATCTAACAAGTTTACTCTTTCAAGAATATCTTATTCAAAGCGGATTTAGGGAAACGGGGAGCACTGGACAAATCGAAAGGATCCAGTCAAGGCAAAGCCGCTTAAATTAATGACAAACACCGATCAAGGCTTTTCTTTGGAAAATATCGTTCTTGTGGACTTTCTTTTATGTGAATATTTTCCATTTGAAGCCTTTTAATTCCATACATCCAAAGGCGGAGGCGTGGATGCCTCCGCCACAGAGTTGTTCATCACTCCAAAAAGTTGAAGGTCTGGAGTTTGCGCCTGGCCAGGGGATGGCCCTCTCTGTAGGCCACACGATAGTATTGCTTGGCCTTTTCCAAGTCCTTCTCCACACCGCGTCCGAGTTCCAGCGCCTCGCCCACACGGTAGAATGCATAGGGCAAACGGCAACTGCGGTAGAGCTCGTAAGCCTTCACGTAGTCTTTTGGCACGCCATGCTCCCCTTTTCTGTAGATGTCGGCCAGGTTCGACTTCGCAAGGTCGTCGCCCAACTCTGCCGCCTTGCTGTAATACTTGACGGCTCGCTGCATGTCCCTCTTCGCGCCAATGCCATCGCTGAAGATGATACCCAGATTGTTCAAGATCTCAGGGTCGCTCATCCACTCATGATTGGGCTCTTGGGCTTCTATGCAGAGCATTTCCTCCAAAAATTCCTCTGTCCAGCCGTAATCCTCCAATTTGGCGTCTGGATTGGTGACAAGCACAAACTTGCGGTGACTGACGTCCGCACCAAGTTCCTTGTTGTTGTTTTCTTCCATCGTTGTGGTATTTTTAGTTGTTAGTCTTTTGTTTCATCAGAATATGCTCTGGCAGCCTCCAGGTGCTGGTATTTTATCTCGTCGGCAAGCCACTTGGGAGCGAGCACCTTGAGTCTGCGGCCACGGCCGATGATGTAATCACGGAAATCGGTAGTCGGACAGAGATGGTATCTAAAATCCGTGTAGTCGTCTGGCTGCTCGACCTTCTTTTGGCTGCCGTGCAAGGGCCTGCATTCCATTTCCTTCGCCTCACGCCCATAAGCTCTCAGCACGACTTTCTCCGCCTTTGTCCCGTCATAGACAATCGCGCCGAAATAGTTGGCGAAATAAGCGCTTGCGTCAAAATCATCGGGCAATGTGAATTTCTCGTCGGTCAGACTGACATACATGATCTTATCCAGGGAGAACAACGAGAAAGTAGGCTTTCTTCTGCCATTCACCTTGTGATACAATCGGCCAAGGACATACCATCGGTGATTGAACATTTTCAGGCAATAGGGTTCTATGACTACAGACGGTGTCGTTTCGATTTCATACTTCTTATAACCGATGTCAATCTTCACTCCCCTTCTCATTCCTGCCATGATGCAATCAAGCCAACAATCGTCAGACGGAGCCTCCTCCAGCAACACGCGCCCATACAGCGCCTTGTTCTCATGTATTCGACTGCTAATCGTGAGGGTGGACAACATCCATGATTGGATCGTGTCGTCGTAGAGCACTTTGCTATTGCTGATGTAATAGACATATCCGTTCGAGCGATCGCATTCGATGAAGATGCCAAAGATGTCAGCGATGGCGTCCCTATGTCGGTTGAATGTGGAGCGGGCCATCTCCACGCCACCGCTCATTTCCGTGCGCACCCACTCCTCGTTGATCTCGTCAAACGTCATTTGCACATACGTTCTCAGTTCGTCAATCAGCCAAATGTATTCTCTGAAGAGTTCTGATGTTTTCATTTGCTGTCAGTTTTATGGTTTCGGTGCAAAGTTAGCGTGAGGTTGATCCAAACCGTGGGACATCGGACAAAAAATTTTAGGTTTCTTCTTCTTTTTTATTTGCCTTGGTGTGCCAGTCTCCTCGCTCGTTCCATGGCGTGGCTTGCCATGGCATGGGTCTCTATCAGCAGCGGACTCTTGTGGTAGGCCACGATCTTCACCTTGACGGAATGGTGGCGCCGCTTGCCGTCGATGCATTGGCCGATGAGGTCGGCGTTGGCGGTATTGGCGGTTGGCGTGCGGTCGAAGTTTTGGATGTAGGCGGCGTTGGTGAGGAAGACCAGGTCGGCATGGTCGGGCAGCGTGGCCATGAGCTCGATCATCAGCGTGAGCATCATACGAAACTCCGTGGTGTGGAGGTCGGCCAGCTCGCGCCGCGCCACCTCCTTGCCGTCTTGCTCGATGATTGCAGCGGCGGCGCCTGCTCGCTCCTTGTGCCCGTAGTCGCACGAGCCGCCTATCCAAATGTTGTATGCAGCCATTATCTTGATAGAATGATCAATGAGTATTTCTTATGTTTTCGCAAATGTATCACATTATTTTCTAACTGCAAAGCTTTCTTGAGAAAATGTGTGCTTGGTGGGAACAAGATTTTCCAACAGGCTGATGGACTGGTCGTGGAAACCTCAAGAAGGCAGCTATTGTTGCTCAAACAACAGCCGCCTTTAGTTGATCATAGCAGTACTTGATAGAGAAGCCAGCTGTACTTGATAGAGAAGCCAGCTGTACTCGATAGAGAAGCCAGCTGTACTTGATAGAGAAGCCAGCTGTACTTGATAGAGAAGCCAGCTGTACTTGATAGAGAAGCCGACTGAAACACAAACCGTACTTGTCTGATTAAAGTTGCTCGGCAAACGCTTTGCCACTTCATTTTGTTTTCCTATCTTTGCCGAAAATATCAAAAGCGACGATCATGGCAGACATCAACCGAAGAATGCTACCCGTGGGTCTCCAGTCTTTCAAGAAGATAAGGCAGGGCCACTTTTTATATGTGGACAAGACAGAACTTGTCTGGAAGTTGGCACACAATGGGGCCCAGTACAACTACTTGAGCCGTCCGCGCCGATTTGGCAAGTCAGTGCTTGTCGACACGCTGCAAGCCTACTTCGAGGGCCGACGAGACCTCTTCGAGGGCCTAAAGATCATGGACCTGGAAACGGAGTGGACACAGCACCCCGTCATCCGCCTCGACATGAGCCGTGGCGGAGCGACAGAGGCCAGCCTGCGCTCCTACCTCGCCAATGTCTTCAAGGACTATGAGGAAGACTATGACATCACCGCAACCACAGGAGACGCACTGGCCGACCGTTTTCACCGCATCATCAAGAAAGCCTACCAGCAGACGGGCCAACAGGTGGTCATCCTCATCGACGAGTACGACTCGCCGCTGCAACACTCATGGCACACGCCCGAGCACGAGGCCTGCACGGCCGTCTACCGCGAGGTGTTTGCCATCCTCAAGGCCGACGACGAGTATGAGCGCTTCGTCTTCATCACCGGCATCACCAAGTTCACACAGATATCGCTCTTCTCCGGGCTCAACAACCTGCTCAACATCAGCTTTGAGCCCGACTACGCCAGCATCTGCGGCATCACAAGGCAGGAGATTGAAGACAACTTCATGCCCGAGGTGGAACAGATGGCGGAAATGAACGGATGGACAGCCAGTGAGACCCTGGAGAAGCTGAAAGCCTACTACGACGGCTATCACTTCTGCCGCCTTAACATGGTCGATGTCTACAACCCCTTCAGTCTCATCAACGCC
>JBNMMB010000089.1:0-13442 GCA_050875105.1 Prevotella sp.
CTCGATAGATGCTTAACGGAGACTCGATAAGATATCTATCGCAAAACTATGAGCATTCGCAAAGTTTTCCCAAGGGCATATTTCCTCTTATCGCTCTGAATATCAGCCGTTTGTGAAAAACCCTCTCAGAATCGCGTATTTGCGAGCAAAAGTAGGCTTGATTGATTTCGAGCGATTCTGGAGAGACTTTTTGTTCAAATAATTCTGATTGTTGAGTGGTGATGGGGTTGACAAAAACCGGGTTAAACCCCTGCCAGTTTTCTGAGCCTACGGCTTGTCCTTGTGTGTCTGTCTGCCCTTACGTGAGCGAGCTCACGACGGGCAGGCAGACACACAAGGACAGTGGCGTGCGCGCCACTCAGAAAGCGGGCAGGCCATAAACAGAAATCAACCGCTCACGTTGTTATATGAGCAGTCGTAAAACCAGCACCCTCCAGATGATAGAGGAGGAAAGTTGTGCTTGTCTGCCATACCATAGTGGGTGACGTGTCTCACGTCACTCTGATTGCAAGCAGGGAAAGGCCTGTCGGCCTTATGACGTGAGACACGTCATCCACTACAAAGCTGGCAGGCGATCAACCGCTCGTGCCGCTTGGTGTTCACCTCAGCAGCGAGGGCACAAAAAAATCCGGAAGGACGGTCGCTGGGCGACGGGGCCTTCCGGATGTGTTGATGGGGTGTCGCCCACACGAGGGGCGACAGAGCTATGGTTTACTCTTTGGGCAACATGACCACGTTGACCTTGTTGGCATCCTTGAGCATCTCCTTCATGAAGCTGACGATGGTCTCGGGTGTCTGCTTCTCCACCAGGCTCTTGTAGTCAGTGTAGTCGTCGAGGTGGAGGGCATAGTCGGTGTAGACGATGTTGTTCCAGAAGCCGTTGGTCTTGGCTTTGTCGTCAAACTGCTTGAGCATGAGCGTCTTCACCTTGTCGACCATCTCCTTGTCGCACTTCACGGCGAGGTCTTTCACGGCCTGTTCCATGATGTTCATGGCCTCTTCCTTCTTCTCAGGCTTCATGGGGCAGTAGGCCACGAGCTGTGCGAGGTGGTAGCCGTCGTCGGCGGTGATCACATGGGCGCTGGCTCCGCAGGTGTAGGCGGCGCTGGCCTCCTCACGGATCTGCTTGAGGTAGACCATGGAGAGCACCTGTCCGGCGATGTCGGCGCGGATGGCGTTCTCGAGGGTGTAGGGCATGGTGTGGTTGAACCAGATCTTGTAGGCCGTGGCCTTCGGTGTCTCCTGCTTGCGCTCGAAGACGCAGTCCACGTTCTTCGTGGTGGGCACGCTTACGCGCTTGGCCTTGGGAGCCTTGCCCTTGGCGGGCAGTGAGCCGAGATACTGGCAGATGAGCGGGCGGATGGTGGCCTCGTCGTAGTTGCCGACGATCTCGAAGGTCCAGCCGGCGGCGTTGGCCATGCGCTCCTTGGCCATCTGCAGAATGCGGTCGTAGTTGATGTTCTGCACGTCGGCGAGCTTCATCGCCTCCTTGCGCCAGCTGTGGTCGTTGATGCTGGCCGTGAGCGAGTCGCTGAGGGCGGCCTCAGGCGTCTGTTCGCGGTTCTTCAGCATGACGTTGAACTGCTGGATGAGGTTGCTGTAGGAGTCGGGGTCCTTCTTGATGTTGGTGAAGTAGAGGTAGGTGAGCTGCAACATGGTCTCCACGTCCTTGGGTGTGGCGCTGCCGTCGATGTTCATGCGGCGGCCCATGCTGAGGCTGGCGCTGGCGATCTTGCCGGCGAGTGCCTTTTGCAGTTCGTTGTTGGAGAAGTCGCCCAGTCCGCTGGCGTCGATCACGTCGTCGAAGGCCTTGAGGTTGGCGGCGTCGGCCTGTCCGTAATTGGCCTCGCCCGTTCCGCCGAAGCCATTCATGGTGACCTCGTCCTTCTTCAGGTCGGTCTTCTTTAGCAGCACGGTGACACCGTTGGAGAGTGTGAGCACGCTGTAGTCGAACTTCTTGCTCTTCACCTCCTTCTTGATGGTGCCGGCCTTGGGCAGTTGCTGGATGAGGGGCTCATCCTTCACGTTGTCCACATAAGCCTCGAGCTTGGCCGAGCGGGCGGCGTCGATGGCCTTGAGCAGCTGGTCCTCGGTGGGATAGACGTTGCCCTCCTTCTCGTTGTTGAAGCTCAGGATGACCATGTTGGTGTCGCTCTTGCCCACCATCTCGGGCAGCATCTCGTTGATGGCTTCGACGGGGATGGCCTGTGCGAGCTGCTTCATCATCGGGTAGGTGGTCTCGATGCTGGGCATGGCCTCGTTCTCGAGGAAGTTGCCCAGTGCCTGGCGGTAGAAGGTGCCGTTGCGGCGCTTGTCCTTGTTGGAGTAGTTCTTGTCGAGTGTGCTCAGGTAGTCTTGCTGGAAGCGCTTGTACTCAGTGGGCGTGAAGCCATACTGCATGGCGCGCAGCACCTCGGTGTAGGCAGCCTGCAGGGCCTGGGCCGACTGGTCCATGGTCTTCGGGGCCACAGAGAGGTCGAAGGCGTCCTTGGTCTTCGAGTAGATATACTGTCCGTCACTGGCGCCGGCGCCCACGAAGGGGCAGTCGGCCTTCTGGGCCACTTCCTTCAGGCGGTCGTTGAGCATGGAGAACACAGCCTGCTTGGCATACTCGGTGACGAAGTAGAAGGGTGTCTGCTTCAGCGAGTCGGGGAAGACGTCGTGCTTGAACATCAGCTCCACGTTGGAGAGCGTCTGCTCCTTGTCCTTGTCGATGACCACGATGGGCTTGTCGTTGTCGGGCACCTGCTCGTCGACCAGCGGAGCCTCGTTGGCCGGGTTCTTGATGCCGCTGAAGAGCTTCTTGATCTCGGCCTCGACCTTGTTCACATCGACGTCGCCGATGATGATGAGGCCCTGGTGGTCGGGATGATACCACTTGCGGTAGTAGTCGGCGAGCTCCTTATGCTTGAAGTTGTCGACGACCGACATCAGGCCGATGGGGAAACGCTTGCCATACTTCGAGCCCGGGTAGAGCTTCTCGAGGTTGCGCTCGAGCATGCGGCTTGAGGCCGATGAGCGCAGGCGCCACTCCTCGTGGATGACACCACGCTCCTTGTCGATCTCGTCGCCCTCGAGCAGCAGGCCGCACGACCAGTCGCGCAGGATGAGCAGGCACGAGTCGACGGTGCCCTGGCTGGTGGTGGGCACATTGTTGATGTTGTAGACCGTCTGGTCGATGGCGGTGTAGGCGTTGAGGTCGCCTCCAAACTCGATGCCCTTTGAGCGGCACCACTCTATGAGGTCGTTGCCCTTGAAGTTCTCACTGCCGTTGAAGGCCATGTGCTCCAGGAAGTGAGCGAGACCGCGCTGGCTTTCCTCTTCCTCCAGGGAGCCCACCTTCTGGGCGATGTAGAAGTTGGCGCGGTGCTCTGGCCAGTTGTTGTAGCGGATGTAGTAGGTCAGTCCGTTGGCCAGCTTGCCGACTCTGAAAGCCGTGTCGGCAGGGATCGTCATGCTTGCCAGTTGGGCGTGGGCGGTGCCACAGACCAACAGCAACAAGGCGATGATTGCGTTTCTGATTTTCATAAAATGAATATATTAGTGAAATATATGCTGCAAAGTTACGGAGATGCTTACAAAATGCCAAGCGATTGTGTGGATAAAATGACGATGTTATTGTTTTTTAGCCATTCCGCTCACTCCGTCTTCACGCTGTTGGATGGGTTCATCGTGGCCACGCGCCAGCTCTGCGCCACGACGGTGAGCATGACCACCGCCGACACCAGCGCGAACGCCACGGGGAAGATCCACCACTGGATGTGGGTGTGGTCGGCAAAGCTCTGGAGCCACGACGCGCTGAGCATGTAGCCCACGGGCGCTGCGATGATGAAGGCGCCGATGAGTGGCGCCACCTGCTTGCGGGTGAAGAGCGCCAGCACCTGGCCCACCGAGCTGCCCATGACCTTGCGGATGGCAATCTCCTTGCGCCGGTACTCGGTGTCGAACATCGTCAGGCAGAACACGCCGATGAGCGTGATGAAGATGCAGACGATGGCGAAGCCCTTGATCTGGTTGATGAAACGGAATTCCTCCTCGTAGGTCTGCTGGAGCTTGTCGTCAAGGAACTGGAAGTTGCAATCGCCCTGCTTGTCGATGCGTGCCAGGGCGCTGGCAATCTGCTGGCGCGCCTCCCACTTGTCGTAGCGCTTGTCGATGCGCACGAAGACCTTGCCGCAGTGGTCGCCCCATCCCCCCTCCATCATCTCGGGCGACATGACGATGAAGGCCACGGGCATCGCGTCGTTGTCCTGTCGCATGGAGTAGAGCTTGAAGTTGCGGCAGACGCCCACGATGTCGTAGTTGCAGTCGTCCCAGCCCCCCTGGATGCCGATGGGCTTGCCCACCTGCAGCCACTTGTACTTGCGCATGGCCGCCTCGTTGAGGATGTAGGCGCCGTGGGTGTCGTGGATGTTGAAGTCGCGACCGCGAGTGATGGTGAGGCCCATGGTGCGCAGGTAGCCCACGTCGACGGGCACCACGGTGATGCTCATCTGGCACTTGTCCTTGCCGCGTCCCCACATCATGAGCTGGTCGTTGTCGCCCAGCTCCGTGCTGCCGAAGGCCACGTCCTTGACACAGGCCAGCTGCTTCAGCTCGTCGCGGATGGCTTCCTTCTGCCCCTTGGCCTCGTTGGAGAGTTGGGCGAAGACCACCTGGTCTTTGTCGAAGCCGTAGTCGGCGTGGTAGATGTAGTGCGACTGGCTGTTCATCACGCCCACGTAGATGACGAGCACAAAGGCGATGACAAACTGCGCGAAAAGCAGCGTGGCGCGCAGCTGGCGCCCCCGCGGCGTGAGGCCGAAGGAGCCCTTGAGCACCAGGGCGGGGGCGAACGATGTGGCGTAGAACGCCGGGAAGACGGCCGCCGCGGCGCTGATGGCGAGGCCCAGTGCGGCACTGGCAAGGGCCAGGGGCCACTGGGCGAGCAGACTGATGTCGCCCGACACCAGGCCCATGCAGAAGCTCGACCGCTCGAAAGCCAGCACCAGCAGCAGGGCCAGGGCCACAGCCACGGCGCCCAGCACCACGCTCTCGCCCACCATGCCCCAGCGGAGGCTGGCCACGCTGGCGCCCATCACCTTGCGGGTGTTGATGCCGCGCATGCGGAAGGGTGTCTCGGCCAGGGTGAAGTTGGTCATGTTGAGCAGGGCCACAATGAGCACGAAGAAGGCGCCGCCAAGGAGCACGTCGACAAGGTTGCGGTTGCCCCTGTCCTCAGGCATGAGCTGGGTGAAGTAGATGTCGGCCACGGGGGTGAGGCGGACGGCGAGGTTTGTCTCCTTGATGAAGTCGGCGTCGTTTGTGCCTGGCGCGAAGAGATTGACGATGTCGTGGGTGATTGCTTTTTCCATGGCCTTGCGGCTTCCTGCCTTGTCGAGGCGCACGTAGAGGGTATAGCTCCATTCCGAGCCGTTGTCGATGTTCGACTGGCCGTAGCAGTCGAAGATGCCGTTCTTCAGCGTGCAGTTGTCGGGGAAGTCCTCACACACGGCACACACCGTCAGCGGGTTGCCGCCATTTTCGCCGTTCTTGCCCTTGAGCTGCTTGCCCAGGGCGTTCACCGCGTTGCCGAAGAGCCGTTCGGCCTCGCTCTTGGTGATGACGGCGTGCTGGCAGTCGGCCCACTGGTCCATGCTGCCGCAGACCAGCTTGGCACCGAAGAATTGCGGGCCGGGCAGGCTCATCGAGGTGCGCGACAGCGTGAACGAGTGCTCGTCGACCAGCACGTCCATGGTGGCGCCCCAGCTCATCACGCTCTGCACCTGCTTGACGTGTGGCTCCTTGCGCAGCGCCATCTCGAGGGGGCGTGGCTGCATGGCACCCCATTCGCCATTCTTAAGCTGGTTGATTCTCATCTCCAGGCGGAAGGTGCGGTCGGCGGCCGGTATGTTGTTGTTGTAAGTCTCGTTGAACTTCACCTGGGTCATAAACAGGTAGAAGGCCGCCACGGCCACGGCCAGGCCGAGCACGTTGAGCAGGGTCGAGAGCTTGTAGCGGCGAAAGAGGTAAAGGAGTGATTTCATGGTCAGAAAGCGTCTTCGGTGTTGTCGACGACTTGCCCGTCGAAGAGGTTGATGATGCGGTTGGCCACCTTGGCGTCGTGGAGCGAGTGGGTCACCATGACGATGGTGGTGCCCTCGGCGTTGAGCTGGCGGAGGAGGTCCATCACCTCCTGGCCGTTCTTCGAGTCGAGGTTGCCGGTGGGCTCGTCGGCGAGCAGCAGCTTCGGGCGCCCCACCACGGCGCGGGCGATGGCCGTGCGCTGCTGCTGGCCGCCGGAGAGTTGCTGCGGATAGTGCTTGGCGCGGTGGCTGAGCTTCACCTTGCGCAGCACGTCGAGCACCCGCTCGGCGCGCTCCTTGCGGGGGACGCCGATATACTTCAGCTGCAGGTCGACGTTCTCCTCCACGGTCAACTCGTCGATGAGGTTGAAGCTCTGGAAGACAAAGCCGATGCGGCCCTTGCGGTATTTCGTGCGCTCGCGCTCCTTCAGGTGCCCCACCTCCTCGCCGTCGAGGTAATATTGGCCGCTGTCGGGATTGTCGAGCAGGCCCAGGATGCTGAGCAGCGTCGACTTGCCGCAGCCCGAGGGGCCCATGATGGCCACAAACTCGCCGTCCTCCACCTCAAGGCTCACGCCATTGAGGGCCAGCGTCTGCACCTCGTCGGTGCTAAAGGTCTTGGTGATGTTTTCTACTTTTATCATGATGTGGTGTGTTTTGTTCGTTTCGCGTGTGTGTGTCGGTGGCCTTCTGGCCTATTGACAACGCAAAGTTACGCTTTCGCCAGGGGACGCGCACCGGTTGGGGGGCGGAAAAATGGCGATTGGATGAAAATCATACACGCCCTTGTATGAATATTAGACAGAAACCACTTAACTTTGCAGACAAAACAAACACAACAGACAAGCGTATGGACAATTACGGAACCCTGCTCGTGGTGGACGACAACCCCGCCATCCTCACGGCGGTGAAGATCTGCATGGCCACGGTGTTCGGGCGCGTGGTGACCCTGCAGTCGCCCGACAGGCTGCTCGACACACTGGCCGAGGAGAGCGTCGACGTGGTGTTGCTCGACATGAACTTCTCGCTCGGCGCCAACACCGGACAAGACGGCCTCTTCTGGTTGCGCACCCTGCACAAGCGGCAGCCCGACCTGCCCGTGGTGCTCATGACGGCCTATGCCGACATACAGCTCGCCGTGAGGGGCCTGAAGGACGGGGCGGCCGACTTCGTGACCAAGCCCTGGGACAACGACGACCTGGCGCGGACGCTCAAGGATGCCGTGGACGCCAGCCGCAAGGTGGCGTCGCTCGAGGAGGTGGAGACCGAGCACGTGCGCAAGGTGGTCAACCGCTGCCACGGCAACGTGAGCCGCGCGGCCACACTGTTGGGCATCACAAGGCAGACACTCTACGCTAAACTGAAGAAAGGATGACGCTCTGGATTAGCCTGGCCGTCGTGGCCGTCGTGGCGGTGGCTGCCTTCCTGCACCACCAGAAGGTGCTGAAGGACCGCGCGCACCTCATGCGCGAGGCGGTGCGCAACGAGGATTTCATGTTCGCCCTGCCCGTGCGCGGCCTGCTGCCGGGCGAGCGGGCGCTCCAGCAGGCGCTCAACGACATGTGCCACCACATGGGACATATGGGCGTGGACCGGGAGGTCGACGCTTGGCAACGCCTCACCCGCGTGCTCACGCATGAGATCATGAACGCCATGGCGCCCATCGCCAGCATCAGCCAGGCCTACCTGGCCATCGCCAGCAAGGAGGGGTCGCCCTATGAGGAGGGACTGCGCGCCATCCACGACACCAGCGCCGGCCTGTCGGCCTTCGTGTCCAACTACCGCAAGTTGAGCTGCCTGGAGTGTCCGGAGCCTGTGGCGGTCGACCTGCTCGACTTTGTGGAGAGTGTCATGCCGCTCTATCCGCAGCTCCGCTGGCATGTCCACCTGCCGCAGGAGCGCACGGCACAGGCCGACCCGGGCATGTTGAGGCAGGTGATGGTCAACCTCCTGAAAAACGCCGTGGAGGCAGGGGCGAGGGATGTGGACGTCAGGTGGAGCGACGGGTTGATGGTCAGCAACAATGGCCAGCCCATCAGCAGCGAGGTGGAACGCGAGTTGTTCGTTCCCTTCTTCACCACCAAGAGCCACGGCAGTGGCATCGGCCTGTCGCTCTCCCGACAGCTGATGGTCAGGCAGGGAGGCGACCTGCAGTTGTCCCGACGGCAGTTGCCGGGCTATGCCGTGACGTTCATCATCGTCCTGGCGGAGGCTTAGGCCGCTAACGAAAAAGGCCTTTGCCACCGACAGGAGGTCTGTCGGGGGCAAAGGCCATGACTTGTCTTTTGTTGTTTTTCTGCTGTTCGCTTGCGCTTTTTAGCGCTGTCCGCCTATTCTCGTTCTGCCTGTAGGCCGAAGCGCTTGGTGGCCGAGCGCACGGTGTACCACACGGCGCTCCAGCCCGCCACGATCACGGTGGCAAAGACCGCCAACACATCCAGGTAGTGGACGCTGACGGGATAGGCGTTGACGACGTAACTGCCGTCGGCGCCACCCATGCGCACAAAGCCATACTGCTGTTGCAGGGCGCACAGCGCCAGGCCCAGCGCAATGCCGATGAGCGCGCCGAAGACGCTGATCAGGCGGCCCTCGAAGAGGAACACGCGGCGCACCTGGCGGTCTGAGGCGCCCAGGTTGCGCAGGGTCTCCACGTCGTTGCGCTTGTCGATGATGAGCATCGAGAGCGACCCGATGATGTTGAAGCAGGCCACGATGAGGATGAACGTCAGGAAGATGTAGGCCATGAGCTTTTCGATCTGCATGATCTTGAACGTGTCGTGCTGTTGCTCGTAGCGGTCTTCCACGAGGTATTTGCTGCCAGCGATCTGTTGCATCTCTTTCTTCACGGCATCGAGGTCGGACCCTGGCTTCAGCCGAAACTCCAAGGCGGAGACCATGCCCTGCTGTCCGAAGAGGTTTTGGGCAAAGCCCAGGCTGGTGAGCATGTAGTTCTTGTCGTACTTGCCTTGGTTGACGGCAAACACCACGCCGGGCGAGAGCAGCGAGTCGACGACAAAGCCGTCTTGCGCATTGCTCATGTCGAGCTGGCCTTCGCGGCGGGGCGCATAGATGTGCAGGTAGTCCTTCCACTCTGACTCGAAGCCCAGCGTCTGCGCCAGGCGGACGCCCGCCACGCCAAATTGCAGGTTGGCCGTGTGCAGGTCAAACTGCCCTTGTCCGCAGAGGATCTCGGTGATGTGGGTCAGGTCGGCAAAGTTGTCATCGACACCTTTCACCGTCACCATGGCCTGCTTGCCGCCATAGACGGCCAGCGCCATGTCCTCGAGCGTCTCCGTGGCCACCTCCACTTCGGGCAGGTGGCGCATCTTGGTCAGCACCGGGTCGTCGGCGGGGACGGTCTTGCCCTGCACGGGGACCACCTTGAGCTGGGGGTCGAAGTTGGTGAAGAAACTGGCCACAAGGTCGTGGAAGCCATTGAAGACGCTCAGCACGATGACCAGTGCCATGGTGGCCACGGCCACGCCGATGACCGAGATCAGCGAGATGACATTGATGGCGTGGGTCTTCTTCTTCGAGAAGAGGTAACGGCGGGCAATGAAAAACGGGAAGTTCATTTCACAAATGCGGAGTGGTTTTATTTCTTCAGCAGCTCGTCGATGTGGTCGATGTAGTCGAGACTGTCGTCGATGAAGAAGCGCAGCTCGGGGATGATGCGCAACTGGTTGTGCACGCGGCGGCCCAGTTCGTAGCGGATGCTCTTCTCGTTGGCGGTGATGTTTTTCAGCAGTTCCTCACCCCGGTTGGAGGGGAAGATGCTCAGGTAAGCCGTGCAGATGCTCAGGTCGGGCGAGATGCGCACACGCGTCACGCTGACGAGCACGCCGTGCATGCTGCGTGTCTGACTCTGGAAGATCTCGGCCAGCTCCTTCTGCAGCAGCCTGGATATGCGGTTTTGTCTTGTCTCTTGCATGTTGTCTGTTCTTGTTGGTTATTGTTGATGCTGTTTGTTGTTCTTCTTTTTTATGGCGGAGGCCCACCTCGTGTCGCTTAGTAGCCGTGCGCGTCGAGGTCGACGTGCTCCACGTGGATGTCGTCGCGGAGGAAGATGGATGCCGTCTCCTTGAAGCGGTCGGGGTTCTCGGTGGTGTAATAGCGGCAGGTGGCGCCCCGCGTCAGCGTGGCCTCCATGTCGGCGTGGCGGTGCAGGTAGTCCTTCAGGCTGCTCGCCACATAGTCGCCTTGTGGCACGATGGTCACCCCGGGCTTGGTGTACTTCAGGATCTTGGGCATCAGGATGGGGTAGTGGGTGCACCCGAGGATGATGGTGTCGATCAGCGGGTCCTTGCTCATCAGTTGGTCGATGCGCTTCTTCACGAAGTAGTCGGCACCGGGCGAGTCGGCCTCGTTGTACTCGATCAGCGGCACCCAGAAGGGGCAAGCCTGTCCCGTCACCTGGACGCCGGGCCACAACTTGGCGATCTCCATGCTGTAGCTCTGGCTCTTCACCGTGCCCTCGGTGGCGAGGAGGCCCACATGTCCGTTGCGTGTGAGCTTGCCGATGACCTCTGCCGTGGGCCGGATGACACCCAGCACGCGGCGTGTGGGGTCCCACAGGGGCAGGTCGTTTTGCTGGATGGTGCGCAAGGCCTTGGCCGAGGCGGTGTTGCAACCGAGGATGACCAGGCGGCAACCCATGTCAAACAGTTTGCTCACCGCTTGGCGCGTGAACTCATAGACCACGTCGAATGAGCGTGGGCCATAGGGCGCACGGGCGTTGTCGCCAATATAGATGTAGTCGTATTCGGGCAGCAACTGGCGGATGCCGTGCAGGATGGTCAATCCGCCGTAGCCTGAGTCGAACACGCCGATGGGGCCTTTCTCGCTGTAATTGTTCATCTTTCTTGCTGTTAGGGTTGTTCTTTATGGCCGTGAGGGCTGGTGCTTCTTCCCGTGAGATTGGTGGCGCTTGCCATGAGGACGGGAAGAGAGGGCTTAGCGCAGGGCGGCGTCGATGTCGGCCTGGACGTCGAAGCCCGTCGTGGGATCGATGAAGGGCGCGGCGTCGTTGTCGGTGTTGAGGATGAAGGCGAGGCCTTTCTCCTTGCCCACCTTTTGCAGGGCGGCGGCAATCTTTTCGCGCAGGGGCTTGTAGGCGTTGTCCTGGGCTTCCTTCAGCAGGCGCTGGGCCTCGGCCTTGAAGGCCATGTTCTTCTCCATGAGCTCTTGCAGCTCGGCCTGGCGCTTGTGGCGGATCGAGGGCGCAAAGTCGCGTTGCCCATCGAGAAACAACTCATATTTCTGGTTGAACTCTTCTTCCACGCGCTTCATCTCCTTGTCGTATTTGGCCTTGAGGTCATCCAGGTTGCGCTGTGCGATGGCGTGGTCGGGCATGGCCTCGAACGTCTTCTGGTAACTGAAATAGCCGAAGCGGAAGGGTTGCACGTTGGCCGAGGCCGTGGCGGAGGCGCCGCCCGTGGCTGTGGTGGCCTCGGTGGCGGCTGTGGCTACAGCCGTGTTGACTTGGGCGAAGGCCTGCGTGGCGGCCGTGGCGATGAGAAAAGAGAGGACAAATCGTTTCATCGTTTGAAGATTAGGGGTTGATGGTGCCTCGTCGGGCGTGGCGCGGCCGAGAAGGCCGGTGGTGTGCCATGCGAGAAAAGGCAACCGCCCGCAGGAGCAGGTGAGCACCTATTCCTGCGGGCGGATGGTTAATGGGGTTTGTGCGGGTGCGCTTACTTCATCTTGCCAATCTCGGCCTGCACCTTGCTGGTCACATCCTCAACGGCGGTGCCCATGTAAGGAGCGCTGCCATCCTCGAAGATGAAGGTGTAGCCACCGGCCTTGCCAACGTTTGTGATGGCGTTCATGATCTTGGTCTGGATGGGCTGCATGAGCTCCTGCTGCTTCTTCTGCAGCTCGGTCTGTGCGTCCTGGCCAGCCTGCTGGATCTTCTGGCTGAGGTTGGTGAGCTCAGTC
Source organism: Prevotella sp. (assembly GCA_050875105.1). Lineage (GTDB taxonomy): Bacteria > Bacteroidota > Bacteroidia > Bacteroidales > Bacteroidaceae > Prevotella. Next base: position 12,003 of record JBNMMB010000089.1, read on the forward strand.
TCCTTCTGCTCCTGCTGAGTCTGGTTCATCGTGCTCTTGTGCTGCTGGTAGTCGTCGAGCTGGCGCTGGAACTCCTTCTGCATGCTCTCGAGCTCGTTCTGCTTCTGCTTCTGCAGGGCCTGGAACTCGCCATTGGCCTTGGCCACCTCAGGCAGGGCGTTGAAGATGGTCTGTGAGTCGACCTTGCCAAACTTCTGTGCGAACGTGGCCAACGGAGCCATCAGCATGATCATTAATAAAAGCTTTTTCATGTTTTTGTCTTTGATTGATATGATTTTTTCTTGTTTTGTTTGTTCTCTTGTGCCTGGTGGGCTGTGTGGGGGTGTGGCAGGACTGTCGGGTGGCCTCCTTGCGGTGGCTTAGTAGCCCAACTTCTGCAACACCTCTTGTGAGATGTCGATCTTCGGCGAACCGAAGATGATGCCCGTGTCCGACGCGCGGTCGATGACCAGCGAGTAGCCGCGCAGGTCGGCAATCTCCTTGACGGCGTTGTAGATCTCCTCCTGGATGGGCGTCATGAGGCTCTCGCGCTTCTTGAACAGCTCGCCCTCGGGACCGAAATACTTCTTCTTGAGGTCGGCGGCTTCCTTCTCCTTGGCCATGATCTGGTCTTGCTTGGCCTTCTTCTGCTCTTGAGAGAGGAACACCACCTCGTTCTGGTAGTTCTTGTACATGGTTGACGCCTCGGTGTTGAGCGCCTCCACCTCAGCCTGCCATTTCTTCGACACCTGGTTGAGCTGCTCATTCGCCCGCTCGTAGGCGGGGATGTTCTTCAGCACATACTCCATGTCGACCAGTGCGAACTTTTGCGCTTGCGCCTTGCCGACGGGCATGAGGGCGAAGAGGCAGAGGAGGAGCAGGCTTGCCAGCCTGCAGTGTCCTTTATGATAGTTGATGGTTTTCATGTTCTTGTTTGTTTTGTTCGTTTGCGGTGATGTGTGATGTCCGTGATTGTTAGACGTCTCAGTGGTTCGTTTGTTACAAACTTTTCATCATTTTCCCATCGGGCATCTCTCACCTTGACGGTTGTCTTGCGACGGTTTAGAACTCCTGTCCGAGGATGAAGTGGAACTGGCTTCCGCCCTGCTTCTGTCCGAGGAAGTACTTGTCGAAACCGTAGGCCCAGTCGATACCCATCAGGCCGACCATCGGGAGGAAGATGCGGACACCGACACCTGCCGAGCGCTTCATGTCGAAGGGGTTGAACTTCTTGGTGTCGTTCCAGGCATTACCGCCCTCGATGAATGACAGGCCGTAGATGGTGGTGTTGCCCAACATGAACGGGTAGCGGAGCTCCAGCGTGAAGCGGTCGTAGGCGTAGCCCTCATAGCCGTAAGGCGTGAGGTTACCGTTGTCGTAACCGCGCAGGCCGATGGTCTCGGTGGCGTAGCCGTAGGAATAGCCACTCATGCCGTCGCCACCCATGTAGTAGGTCTCAAA
>JBNMMB010000090.1:0-13251 GCA_050875105.1 Prevotella sp.
GAAAACTCTGCGCATGCTCAGGGTTTTGCGATAGATATCTTATCGAGTCTCCGTTAAGCATCTATCGAGTCTCGATAAGATATCTATCGAGTCTCGATTCGATATCTATCGCAACTCGATTAGGCCACTTTCGCCGAACAATTTCGTACAAATTAACCAGCGTTAAGACTTTTAACGAAATTTAATCGGACAAAAGCCTTGAATTTTTCTCTAGAAGGTGCAGTCGCCAGGTACCTGTTTTTTCAGAATTTTCAAGACAAAACAGAGGGGAGGAAGGGAGACAAAAACCAGGTTAAACCCCTGTTGGTTTTCTGAGCCTTCGGCTTGTTGTCTTGCCTGTGCATGGCCTTACGTGAGCGAGCTCACGACGGTCATGCACAGGCAAGACAACAGTGGCGCTGAGGCGCCACTCAGAAAACCAACAGGCCATAAACCGATTTAAACCGCTCACGCTGTCGTTAACTCATTAAACTGCTCACTTATTAAACCGCTCTTATTCATGGAAATCCTGATCATTTCGGACCATTTCAACATTATTCGGTAACAATTGTGTCGTTTTTCACATATTTTTCATATATTTGCCATCAAATCAAACCCAACAGCTTATCATCATGAAGAAAACAGTGTTTCTCGCGCTACTCTCGTTCCTGGCCTCCACCTGTCTCTATGCCCAGCAGCCGCAGGGCGCGGCACGGCAGGGCGGCACCAAGCCCAACAAGGTGGTCTACACCACCTTCATCTACACCAGCGACGACCTGGCCGACCAGATAGCCCAGCAGAGCAGTGAGGCCCAGTCGCGCGGATACCTCGCCGACCTCTTCGGCGCAGCCAAGAACGCCAGCAAGGGCATGGCCGCGGGCTATGTGTCGTCGTTCATCGACATGGGTGTCAACGCCATCGGCGCCCTCTTCACCACCCGCGCACGCCACCAGAAGGAATGGCTCGAGACGGTCAAGAAGGAGAACAGCTACCAGACACAGATCAACACCGTGTCGGAGGTCAACGACTTCTACAAGGAGCCATCCTTCGACGGCGCCATGGACCCCAAGGGCATGACCTTCGACGGCATCGGGTGCCTGCGCACCGACGGCACCGACACACTGTTCTACATCTCGTGCCACATCGACCGCTCGAAGATCTACCGCATCATCAACCACTCCAAGTTTGAGCTCGTGCTCGACACGCTCATCGTCAGTCCCACCCACAGCAACCTGCCCAACACAGCGCTCAACATCCCCTACTCCACCCGCGACCGCAAGAACTTCACCCTCACGATGGACATCAAGTTGCTCTCATCATGGATGAACGAGATCGTGCAACTGCAAAAAGACCAAGAGCTCGGCCACTTCACCATCCAGGTGCCCGTGGACGAGCGACAGCTCGACAGCCGCGGTTTCCTGCGCTACGTGCGCCACGGCGACGAGCCGTCGGCCTATCGCGTGGTGGGCGAGAGCTTCATCGTGCCCCGTTCCTACATGGGCCACCGCGATGAGAACGACCAGTACCGCAACAGCTGGGGCACAGGCGAATACAAACTCCAGATCACCCTCGGCGAGACCTGCGAGGCCACCGATGCCTATAAGAAAGGATGGAAAGCCGACCGCAAGTGGCGCAAGACGCTCAAAGTACAGCCCAGCCTGCTGGAGCAGACCTGGCAGACGGTGACCAAGCAACAATGGAACGAGGTGGCCAAGGCCTGGGTCATCACCACCCTCAAGGCCCCAGCCGCCATCATCAGCCGCGACCTCATCGACAAGCTCGGACTCACCACCACGCCTGCCACAGGGGCCTCAGCCGCACAGGGGGCCGCCATGAAGGGCCAAGGAGCACAGGGCAGGCCACAAGGAGCACAAGGCGCCGGCATGCCACAAGGAGCACAAGGCCAACCCAAGAAGTAACCATCCGCCACAAGTCACCATCCGCCACTGCCATGAACCATCATCGCCCACACCTTCCGTTTCTCCGCCATGCGCTGCTGACGCTCGTCCTCTGCCTCTCAGCCCTGGCGGCCGGCGCCCAGTCGGCCTATCAGCTCATCGAGCAGCACCGCCAGTGGATGCGCGACCACTACCCCAAGGCGGAGCGCCTCAGCGAACAAGAGCTCACCAAAGAGGCAGCCTTCACCATCTATGAGGGGTTGCGCGAGCCTGAGGCCATGGAGTTGCTGAAAGTCGTGGGGACACAGGTGCCGGCCGTCAAGACCTATGTCGAGGGCCTAAGTATCGCCGATCCGGGCCAAAGACGAGCCATACAGGCTTTGCAGGAACTTCACGAGCACGCAATCCGGCAATTAGGCAAAGAGGATGACGCCACTGGCTGGTGCCACTGGCTGTGGCTCATGGCAGACAACAATTATGAAGCCTTCAACATCGCTCTGGCCGCTCGCCAAGTTTCAACCGCCAAACACCAAGGCCACCAACTGCTGGACGCTCTTTTCAGACTAGGCCGCTTTCTTGCTTCCGAAAATGTCTACCTGGTGTGCACACCCGACCTTTACACCGATGTGCTCATGGCTGAGCGCGAGTTGACGACCGCATGCCCCAGCCATGCCAAGGCTTCTATCGAAAAAGCATACGCTTATCACATCTTGGGCCAGGCAAAAAGAAACATGACTCTACCCTATGAAGCGGAGGAAGCCTATCGGTCAACCAACACGCCATACGACAACAGCTACAGCGATGACAACAAAGACAATGGGAAACCGCGCACCAACGCCGACCATTATTTCGCAGTGGCCAGCGACACCTACATTAGTCTGGGCGACATGGGGCGTCCTGCATTCATCGACCTATGTGCAGACTGGGGCCGTTCGCCTGTTTCACCAGCCAAAGGTCATGCGACACCCAACGACAACATAGCCGCACATGCACTAATCTGCGATTATACCAAGCTTTATTGCAATCCTGGCAATGCGCTCGTGAGCCTCCGCGCTTTGCAATTCGAAGAGGCAAAGGTTGCGGCAGGGCAAAAGCCAGACGCCAGCTTCGTCACGCCACAACTCTTCACACAACTGGAAGAACAGTATGGAGCTACCGAGACAAACCTCTTTTGGCTGACGAGACGCTACGCCAGCATGGCGGCACGCACAGACACCTCAGCAGCGCTCTGTGCCATCAACGAGGGTATCAAGTTCATCCGCCGACAACACAGGCCCAACAATGTGCGAGCAGCCATGATGTTGTGGTTACTCTTCCATGATCTGCAGGGATACATGCCCACTGGCCGCACCAAGGCCTACGAGGAAGCATCTGCCATGTACAAGCGTTTTCACGACAGCAGCGTCACGTCCTGCCTGTTGGGCAACATGCTGTCAGAGTGCGGCACACAGACAGGCATGCCACCCGAGCAGACTTACGCATTGATGGACACGGCGTGCCAAGACCTCGAGAAGCACTATGGAGCACAATCGCCCATCTATCTCAACTACAAGGCCATCGCCACGCAAACGCTCTATGCCATCGACAGCATAGCAGCCAGAAAACAAATGGCCAACATCACCAGTCTCCTCGACAAGGCAAAAGCAAATCCAGCAAGGGCATTGGAAGCCTTTGCTTACACAGAATACAAAAACCTGCATTACCAACGTGCTGCAGTGCTGTTCGACAAAGCCCTCAAGGCTACTGCACACGAAGGCAAAACACAACATCGAGCTCACTTGATGTTGGGCAGGCTGATAAGCTTAAAACAGGCCAGCGCCGATGACCAGGAATTGGAACGACTTTACAGACAGGCCACAAGCATCATGGACCACAGCACCGACCCCGCAAACGATATTGTAGACAACTATTACATTGCATGCAAATACCTTGAAGCCTCTGGCAAATGGCAAGAGGCTTTCGATATGGCAAGCAAGGGCGTCGCCCTTTGCGAGCGACGCAACGAGCTTTTCACACAAGAGCACATATCACTCATCACCACGCGCTACGGCATTTGTTACAACCAACTCAACAACAAGCACACGGCTTACAAGCTCATGACCAAAGACCTCGACCAATTTGAGCGCCAGGGAAAGAAAGCGTACACCATTGAGGCACTCAACTACCTGTGTGAGGTATTCAACTACTATGACCAAAAATACGACGACTATGCCACATGGTTCCGCTATTTCTACCAAATAGGAACCATCTTCAACACGTTGGCTTCGCAAAACAAATATGACAACACCTTCATGCTGCTCTACTGGCCTTACATACTCAGCAAGGCCACACACTTCAGTGCATATTTTTCTAATCTTCGAAGCAAATACGACATCACACACGCCACCCCAGAGCAACGGAAAGCAATTGAGGCTTTCTTCACACCCATTGACGAACTGAGTGGTTATATCTCAACCATCGACACCTATTTTGAAGAAGCAAAATATGACTTTCCCAACCTGGCTAAGCAATTCCCCAAACAATACCTACAACTGCTCGAGGCTGCCGAGGACTACCACACACAACTCAAGCCCAACTTCGACAAGGCCAAAAGCTACCTCGTCGAGCACCTGGCCTGGACGCAGCAGGCTCACACTGCTGGTGTGGCCAGGGCGTGGACACGCCTGGGCGACCTGTATCTCTCACACGGCGATTACGACAAGGCCAAGCAAGCCTTCGACAGTGCGGCCAGTCGGCTGCTGGCTGACCCCAGCATCACCGTGGACAACAAGGCAGCCATTCAGAGTCGGCTCCTGACGCTCTGCCAGATGACAGCCGACCCTGTGGGCATGTGGCAACATGCACAAACACTGTTCAGCTGTCTGAAAGAACTCTACGACGGAGAGTTCCTGTGGCTCACGCAGAAAGAACAAGACTATTTTGTCAACCTCTATGGCTATCCCGCCTATTGGCCCTCCACCAGCCTGGTCACCTATCCAGACAAACAGCAAATAGCCGGAACCGTTTACGACGACGTGCTTTACAGCTCTGGCCTCCAACTGCGTTCAAGGCAGACGCTGCAACGCGCCATCGCGCATTCGGGCGACAAAAAACTAAAAGCCCTGCTCAAAGAACTCCATGATTTGCAATCCAAGCATAAAAAACATGTACCAGCCATTGACCAGTCCGGCGCCCGACTGATTGCCGACACACTCATAGAAATGAGTCGGCAGCAAACTCGCATCAACTTGCTAGAGCGACAAATCATGGAGCGTGCCCTGTCACAGATGAAGCTAAAACCCCAAGAGAGCGTATCATGGCAACAGGTGCGCGACAAATTGGCACCGGGCGAAGCGGCCATCGAGATGATCTATGCCGACCCTTACTACATGGCTTTGCTGCTGAAACCTGGCTGCAACGCACCCATTGTCGTGAGGCTTGCCAACGGCTCAGACCTGCTTGCTGCCATCAACGCCTTGGGCACACGCACATCAGCAGCCACCGCACAACGCCTTTACGGAGAACGAGCCGTGGATCTCTACTCTATGTTGTGGCAACCCATGGAAAACGAACTTCAAGGCGTCAGCCGCATCTACTACGCCACACAGGGACTACTCGCCACCATTGCCTTTGCGGCCATAGCCACACCCGACGGCCGCTACCTCATCGACCACTATGACCTACGCCCCCTCACCACCACAGCGTTGCTGCTGAAAAACGAGACAACAACCGCACCCAAATCAATGGTGGCCATGGGCGACATCTTCTACTGTGAGAAGCAAAACAAACAAGTGGCCCAAGGTGACATCCGTGCGGCACGAGGTGACGACGACCGAGCATTCTACGACTTCAGCGACGAAGGACAAAGAGCATCCAAACGCTACCACTTCAAATACCTACCCTACACCAAGGAAGAGATGGAAAGCATTGAGACTAGCCTAAGTCACACCAAGAAGAGCCTCCGCAGGGGGTTGCAAGCCACAGAGAGACAATTGAAAGAATTATTGGTCAAAGCTCCTAGCGTTGTGCACCTAGCCACCCATGGTTTCTACATTCCTGAGCCACAGACCGCACGCACCATACCTTTCTTCCAACGATACGGAGGAGCCGTGGACAATCCGCTGCAACGTGCAGGGATTGCCCTGGCAGACGCAGAGGACACCTGGACCGGGCGCGCCACGCCTCCAGAGGAAGACGATGGCATCGTCACAGCCAATGAGGTGGCACAGCTCAACCTACAGGGCACACAACTCGTGACGCTCTCGGCCTGCGAAACGGCACTGGGTGCATACTCCTTCGACGGGGTGCAAGGCTTGACTCGTGGCTTCAAGCAAGCTGGCGTCGAGTCGATGCTTGTGAGCCTTTGGAGTGTCAACGACAAGTCAACAGCAATGCTCATGTCTTCCTTCTATCAATACTGGTCGAAAGGTGAGACGAAGCAACAGGCTTTCAAACACGCTGTGACCGACGTGCGCCAGGCCTATCCGCAACCTTATTACTGGGCACCCTTCGTCTTGCTCGACGCGGTGCGATAATCTCTTCTTTTTCCAACAAACACCTGTACCGACATGAACCATCCACACACCTCCCTCCGACTTCTCTTCGGCTCTTGGCTCGCCGTGGCGCTCGCCTTCCTTCCGCTCTCGGCCAGCGCACAGGACGGCACAGCCAAGCTCACCACCTATCGCAACGCCTGCCTCAAGATGATCGACGGCATCAGCCACAAGGACAAGTATGCGCTCTATGCGGCCAAGGCGGCGTTTGACAGCGTCAGCGTGGAGGCCATCGACCCGATCTGCACCGAGGGCGGCGAAGCCGAGCGCCCTCCCGTGGTGCTCTATTGCGCCGACTATGCCGACTCGCTCATCCAGAGCAACTTCATCAACGCCCGTCTGGACAACATCACCCTCATGCGCCATGATGACAACAGCGACCTGATGGTCTTCCACCGCGCCGTCGCCCCTCATGCGGCGGTGAGCTATGCGTGGGAGGGCCAAGACGCATGCCAACTGATGGTCGCGGCGCAAGGAGCCAAGGCGTTGCGCGTGACGGTCACCAACCCTGCCACGGGCCAGCACTGGGAGGCCAAGACTGAGGCCAACGGACACATCCTGCAAGCCTCGTGGACCATGGGCGCCGACGACAGCGCGTATGTCATCCGCCTGGAAAACACGGGCGACGAGACCGTGTCGTTTGTCGTGGCACTCCTCTAATCCCTAACCTTCGACCACTATGACATCCAAACGACTCACGCTTCTTCTCCTCTTCGTCGTCTTCACAGCGCTGGCGGTTCGCGGCCAGTCGTGGATCGACGCGATGCGCCAGGCCGACCACTGCATGGCCAACGGACAGTGGCGTGAGGCCATCGGACAGTACACGACGGTCATCGGCGCCACCACCGACGCCACTGCGCGGACGGAGTGTCTACAGCGCCGGGCGGCATGCCACAAGCGTCTCGACGAATACGAAGCCTCACAGGCCGACTACGAGGCGGCACTGGCAGCCGCGGTCGACCCACGCCTGCGCGCCACCATCAGTTACAACATGACCGACCTGCTGATGCAGACGGGACAGTACGGACGGGCGGTGACCATGCTGGAAGGCATCCGGTTTGCCGACGACCGGCAAGAGTGCCAACGGCTGGCCAACCTCGCCACAGCCTATGCCTACACAGGACAGGCAGAGCGGGCGCTGGCCTTGCTCGACGACGTGATCAGCCGCGACAAGGTAGATGACGCCAACCGCGCCCTGCTGCGACAAAACAGGGGTTTCATCGGCTGGAGCATGGGACGAAGAGCAGAGGCGCTCGCCGACCTCAACGCCGCCCTGCCCTCCCTGCAGGGCAACGACCACCATATGGCCCTGGCCAACATTGCCGTGGTGGAGGCTGAGCTGGGACGGGCCGACGACGCCCTGCGCCACATCGACGAGGCGCTCCACGGACAGGCCACAGCGCCTGGCATCGGGCCACGACACTCCACCTATCTGATATCGCTCCGCAAGAAGGCGGAGATCTTACTGAAGATTGGGAAAAGACAAGAGGCGGCACAGGTGTTCAAGCGCTATTTCGCCTCGGAGAAGGAATATGTGCGCACCCACTTCGGGGCGATGACCGAACAGGCCCGACTCGACTTCTGGCAAAAGGAGAACCCGCTGGTGTCGGAACTGTTCGCATTGGGTGATGAGGAGGCGGCGTTTCTCTATGACGTGGCGCTCTTCCGCCGTGCGCTCGCACTGATGGGACGGCGCACGGCCGAACGTCCTGCGGCACTCAGCGCTGCGCTGGCACAGGGCCGACAGGAGGTGGCACACCGCCTGCGACCGCATGAGGCGGCCGTGGAATGGATCTGCTATGAGGACCTGCTGACGGGCGACTCGCTCTATGCCGCTCTCGTCTGCACGCCAACACAGACACGCTTCGTGCCCATCGCCAACAAGCAGACGCTGCACGAACACGCCGTGGCGGGCACCACGCTGCAACGGGCCGTGTGCCAAGGTGCCCGCTACGCACAGGCCATCTACAGCGACTCGACATTGGCTGCCCTGTTGTGGCGCCCAGTCTGTCAGGTGCTGCCACAGGGGGTGAAGCGAGTCTATTTTGCAGCCGAGGGAATCCTCCAGATGCTCGGCGCGGAATATCTGCCCTACCCGGGCATCCAACGACTTGACCTCTGGCGGGTTTCGTCGACAGCCTCACTGGACAGGGCGAGAACCACCACAGCCAACAAGGCACAGGGCAAAGCACTCGTGGTGGGCGGACTCGACTACAACACGACGGGAGCCGACAACGCCACAGGGGCATCGGCCACCCTGACGGCTGCCACGCCCAACCATACAGCCCACGACATGGCCATCCGGCTCCTCGGCTCCTCGCTGTCGTTTTCCTGCCTGCGGGGCATGGCCGTCGAGGCCGACACGGTGGCTCGCCTGTTGCACACGGAGAGGCTGGCGCTCATGGGCGAGGCACAGATGAAAAAGAACTTGGGAAATTATGGACGGGTGCACTTGGCCACCCACGGCTACAGTCTGCAAGTGACGTTGGCACCGCCCCTGGCCGGCCTGCGCGACTCGCTGCGCCACGACAACTCACTCTGGGCCAGCGGCATCGCCCTGACGGGAGCCAACATCGACTGGCAAGACGCCGAGGCCGAAGACGGATTGCTCTCGGCGCGCGAGCTATGTGACCTCGACCTGTCGCACGTCGGTTTTGTGGCGCTCGCCGCCTGCCAGACGGCGCAGGGCATCATCAGCGACGAGGGACCGGCAGGCGTGTTGCGCGCCCTGAAGAAGGCTGGCGCAGGCACGGTCATCGCCACACTATGGGCTGTCAACGACAAGGCTACCGACCTCTTCATGAAAGCGTTCTATCAGGCTTGGGGGCAAGAGGGACAAGAGGCGCATGCGGCCTTCCGCCAGGCGCAGCAAGCGGTGCGCGACTATGCCGTGGCCGAAGCGCCACGCCGAGCAGCCTCCTTGGCGCGCCACGCCGGCCAAACGTCAGTGGCCCGCACGGTACATCCTTTTGCCTCCCCTCAGTATTGGGCGCCCTTCATCCTCATCGACTGAACGTCGATCATCGTTACACATCGGGGAAGATATTGTCGAGGTTGCGCTCCTTGAGCGGATGGTGCTTCTCGTGGATGCGCACCACCTCGGCCAGGGTGTGCCACGAGACATCAAAGTCGTAACGCTGCAGGCGTGTGCTGGTCATGTCGCCATGGTGCTCGCGCAGCCAACCACCCTCGGGCACGTCGAAACCGAAGTCGGCAAAATAGGAATAACAGCGCACGGGCTCGTCATCGTCCTCGCCATAGGTGATGAGCGTGAAGACGCTGAAGCCTGCCATCCGCTCGCGGTAGTCCACCACGAGCACCTTGCGCCGTCCCGCACGGCTGTGGCGCAACCGCACCCGTTCCCAGGCCACGTCCTCCGCGTCGAAGTCATAGTCATTATACTGCCGATAGGCGTTGCACAGGTCGCAAACCCTCACACGGTCGAGCCATTGGCCTCTCCCCGACAGGACCATGGCAGGCAAGAAAATACAACAGAAACGATAGTCCATGCTCTTTGAAGATAAGTATAATTTGCGCACATTTTACCTTTGGCCCATTCTATTTTTCTTTCGAAGAATGAGGTCCAAGAAACCGATCGCCATCAAGGTGTATCATGTGGTCAGGCATTTCTGCAATCCACACTTCCGTTTCCCAAGCCAATTGTTCTGAGAATTGCTTGAAAGTTTTAAAGTCTGGGAAGGCGGTTATGAAAATCTTTCCACTACTAACATGTGTTGTTAGGGACGCAAGTTCCAACATTCGTTTACTGTCCATCGGACCTACCGAGGTGACGCATTCAATAAAAAACAGCCAATCTTTTGAAACATCATATAATACCACATCCGGCATTTTGTCATGCAGTGTGATCTCAAAACCAAGATGTGCCAACATATCTTCGTTTTTCACCTTACTACGTTTGGTCGTATCACCAATATAAAGGCACTCTGCACCTGGTGCAAAACGAGGACCAAATTGTTCGATGATGGCCTTTTGCAATTCATTGTGCTTGCCTGTGGAGAAATTCAATTTCTTTCCATTGACGGTGATTGGCACTTGTGAAAAACGCCGTTTAGCAGCGTACTTGCTAACGAGACTTTCATGCTGCGAAAGGAAATCGTTCACTGCCGATGCACTACCTCCAGCATGAAGAACACGGAGAAAGTCTGATGTCAAACAGTAACGATAGTTCGGACTATTGGTAGACATGCCATTATCTTCAATAAACGCAGCTGTTCTAAAGTGATGTAGGGCCTGTTTGCGTATGGTTTCACGTGAGTTTTCGGCATAAGTTCGCCCATAGTTGTTGGCTATGAACTCAATGATGTCATGTATGCGCATCCATGTACCCTTGGCCTCTTCCCATGGCGCGTTTTGTCGCAAGTTTGCCATCGCAAGCAACGTATAGGCGCACAGCTCACTCTGCTGTCGACTGGGAACATCGAGAGCAGCAAGAAGCGCCTGCATCCTTCCCAAACTGTTCATTGTATGTAGGTGTTTAATATTTCATCGCAATGATGCTCTGAAAGGTCGTGGTCGACGATCAAACGTTTGCCCATCTCCATGATTTTCTCTATCGGAGGCACTGGCATAGCATTTATTTCCGTGGCGTTCACCTGTGTTGAGCCATTGAGTATTCGATAATAAGTGTCGTATAATGAGGAATTGAACATGACATAAAGCCCATAAACCAAGCACTCAGACATTTCTCGTCCTACAGAATCAATGAAATTCACCTTGTTCTGCGAGCTGATCTCACTATAATCGGGCTGATAGCGGCTCAAGTATATGCCACATTGCAAACGACGGCGTTCCTCCTTAGCTGTGAAACGTTTCACAAACAGATAATTATGATTGGGTTGCATAAACCCGGCACGCTCACGAAGCAAGTATTCGCCATCTCTACCTTGCGGAAAACGCACTCTGCCATTTTTGATATGGCAACTATAGATGAGAGGCACCGTGTTGGCCGTTGGTTTGTCGCGTAATAGATTGCGCGATCGAAAATCGACCACAAGCCCCGTCTTCATGCGCAAGCCTATACCGCTGAGTGTCTGTCGCATGGTTGCAAGTTTGCTTAAGACATGTGTCTCGACTTTAGTAGTAGGCAAAAACACATAGCGATTTGCCCCAGACACCACTGTGCCAATAGGCACATCCATGGTTTGTCTTGTGGAAAAGTCTCGACTTGTGGCGGTGGTGGATATGGTGACTATAGGCTGATGATGCACCCCACCCCGCAACTTCACAATCATAGTTTCCTGCAACACGCTCTCCTTATCAAACACCTTGTCACGACTGGCAAAGAGATGAATATATTCAAGCGTGGCATGTGAGAAAAGCCACTTGCGGAAGCGCTCAAAATAAGCACCGGACGTCCAAGAACGGGGTATGATGTAGACCATTTCACCCCCATCACATAGGTTTTTCACTCCCATTGTTGCAAAAAGAAAATAAAGATTAGGAGCCCCATAGCACACTTCTGGCAAAAGAACAGCTTCGGGTGCATCCTTTGAAACTTTCTTATAAGGAGGATTGCCTACGATCACATCATATTTTTCAAGTTCGTTGGCCACACCAAACAAATCCAAATGGCCAAGAGCATCTGCCTGTGAGAGAATATAATTTTCGGCACGTATCTCATATTCAAGGTGATAGTGACAATCTTGGCTGACCGTTTCCATATTCTCACGAAGCATTGGCAGGATATTTGGGTCATTCTCGTAACACACAATCCTCAATGTCTGCTCACTGGTAAGCATGCCATCCATACGTTCTGCCAAAGCCACTGACAAAACACCTGAACCGGCTCCAGCATCCAACGCTGTCAACAGGGGCCTATTAGTATCAACACTGATGAGTGAAGCCATGAAACGTGCAGTCTCACGGCTGGTGAAGAATTGCCCATAACGCTTGCGCTGTTCCTTGGGCATGTGGCGCAAATAATTGTCTGTGCGTTGACAGATGGTTTCAAGTATCATTCCTAAAATGTATGACCATTTGCAAAGTTACGGAAAATAAAGTACAACCGAGGAATTCTGAGCAAGATATTTTCGTCGACACACGCCGTATTTTCACCTGTTTTCTTGCAAGCTCAACAAAAAAGTTGTAGATTTGCAAAAGAAGTCAAAAGAAACAACGCCATGGCAGAAATCGTGAACCGTTACCCTGTGGGGATACAGACCTTCGAGAACATACGGGAGGGCAATTATCTCTATGTGGACAAGACCCCGTACATCGTCGACTTTCGCAAGAAGGGAATGAAATACATCTTCCTGAGCCGCCCCAGGCGGTTCGGCAAGTCACTCTTTGCATCGACATTGCAGGCCTATTTCGAGGGGCGAAAGGATCTCTTTGAGGGTCTCGCCATTGCCGACTATGAGAAGGAGTGGGTGAAGCATCCCGTGCTCCACTTCGACATGAGCGGGGCCAAGCATTTTAACAAGAAAGAACTGGAAGACTATCTCGACTTCATCCTTTTGCCATACGAAAACCTATATGGCAAAGGGGAAGGCGAGAACACGCCCAACACTCGACTGATAGGGATTGTGAGACGGGCCTATAAGCAGACCGGCCAAAAGGTGGTGGTCATCATCGACGAGTATGACGCACCGCTGCTCGACGTGGTGCATGAGAAAGAGAACCTCGGTGTGCTCCGACGGATCATGCAGAACTTCTACAGTCCGCTGAAGATGCTCGACCCGTACCTGGAGTTCACGTTCATCACCGGCATCACGAAGTTCTCACAGCTCAGCATCTTCAGCGAACTCAACAACCTCGACAACATCTCCATGTTCGACCAGTACTCCGCCATCTGTGGCATCAGCCTCACGGAGCTCACCACA
>JBNMMB010000091.1:0-13134 GCA_050875105.1 Prevotella sp.
GGGCATCGTCGGGCGCCACCTCGCTGCTGCCCAAGTTTGTGAGCGACATGGAGATCCACCTCAACGACTTCGACCATTGCTCGGTGCTCCGCGGCATTCTCGAGACGTCGGATGTCACAGGGGGCGGTCCCGAACTCTTCCTCTACCAGTCGGGCTACCTGACCATCAAGGCGAGCGACGACTTTGGCTACACGCTCGGCATCCCCAACGAGGAGGTGCGACAGGCGCTCAACGAGATGGTGCTGCCGGCCCAAGCCTACTGGAAGGCCGTGGAGGAATAGCCGCGACGAGGCATCTTTCTGTAATTGGGGTTCATCATTCCGCCATTGGGATAAGCCGTGTCTGCAAAAGGTTGGCTACCTTTGCAACCACGAAAAGAAACATGTGAAACCCACCAAAAAGGAAAACAAGAATCATGAAACCAACGATCATCAGCCACATGATGGAATCGGTCGACGGACGCATCGACTGCGCCATGACCGAACAGATCGAGCCCTCCAACGCCTACTATGACGCGCTCGATGAACTCCACTGCCCCACCACCCTTGAGGGCCGCGTCACCATGCAGATCCACTTTGCCGAGCCGGAGCCCTTCGTGGCCCGCGACACCACGCCCATCGGCCACACGGCCCACCACGTGGCCACGGAGGTCACAGGCTATGCCGTGGCCATCGACACGCTGGGACGCCTGCGCTGGCCTGCCAACCGCCACGACGGCAAGCCCCTGCTCGTGGTCACCTCGGAGGCTTGCGCCAAGGAGTATCTCGACACGCTGAGCGCACAGGGCATCTCATGGATCAGCGTGGGCAAGGACCGCATCGACCTGGCAAAGGCTGTCAGCATGCTCCAGGAGCACTTCGGCGTGGAGCGCATGGCTGTCGTGGGCGGCGGCCACATCAACGGAGCCTTCCTCGCCGCCGGCCTGCTCGACGAGGTGAGCGTGATGATCGGACCGGGCATTGACGGACGCAAGGGCATGGCCTCGGTGTTCGACGGCATCGACGATCCCAACCGTCCCGCCACGCTGCTCCGCCTGAAGAGCGTGGAGCGCATGGGCGACACCGTCTGGCTGCGCTACCTGCCGAAATAAAGCGATGGGCACAGGGAGAGCATCACGACCAAGGCTAAAGCTCGTCCACCAATCAATTGTTTATCAGATACTTACGGAAGAAGCAATTCTTTTCTTCCCCACAAGCCATTCATAATGTAAACGGCCATTTATATAAATGGCCGTTTACATTTGTTCCCTACGAACGATATTCATTTTTTCCACATCTTCGACATGTCCTCCAGGCTCTTGCCCTTCGTCTCGGGCACGAGTTTCCAGACAAACAGGGCGGCAACGATGCAGATGGCACCATAGAGCCCATAGGTGAACCAGTGGCCGAAGTCGTCACCGGGGGTGAGGTGCATGTTGAACATCGGGACGAAGGTGGAGCTCACGATGAAGTTGAAAATCCACTGGAAGGCCACGGCGATGGCCACGGCCGCGCCACGGATGGTGTTGGGGAAGAGCTCGGCGATGAGCACCCAGGCGATGGGGCCCCACGAGAACATGAAGCTGGCGCTGTAGACCATGATGCTGACCATGGTGAGCGTGTCGAGCGCAGGGTTGCCGAAGGTCAGGGCCACGCCCAGAGCGCCGACGGCCATGCCGATGGAACCGCAGATGAGGAGCGGCTTGCGGCCGAGCTTCTCGACGGTGAACACGGCCACCAGCGTGAACGTGATGTTGACCACGCCCATGATGACGGTCTGCACCATCGGGTTGGCCATGCCCATGTCTTGGAAGATGCGCGGGGCATAATAGAGCACCGCATTGATGCCGACGGCCTGCTGGAACACGCTGAGCATGACGCCCACGAAGATGCAGAGGAAGCCATAGGAGAAGAGCTTCTCAGTCTTCACCGTCAGCGTGCCCTGGATGTCGCGGATGATCTCATCGGCCTTGTGGGCGCCATTGATGCGCGCCAGGATGTGGCGTGCCTTGTCGAGCTGGCCCACCATGACCAGGTAACGGGGTGTCTCGGGCACCAGGCAGATGAGCAGCGTGAACAGGCCGGCCGGCACACACTCGCTGCCAAACATATAGCGCCAGCCCGTCTCGACGGTCCACTGGCAGTCGGCCCAGTTGGCGATGCGCCCCACGGCGTCGTAGAGCGGATTGGCATGGGAGCCCAGGATGATGAAGTTGACAAAGTAGACCACCAGTTGGCCGAAGATGATGGCAAACTGGTTCCAGCTGACGAGCATGCCGCGGATGTTGCTCGGGGCCACCTCGCCGATGTACATGGGGCAGATGGCCGACGCCATGCCGACACCGATGCCGCCCAGCACGCGGTAGAAATTGAACACCACGAGAAGGGTCCACGTGGGCTGGCCCTGTGGCAAGACATAGGTCTCGGGCTCCATGGAGCCCCAGGCGGAGAGGAAGAAGCACACACCGGCAAAGATGAGTGAGCGCTTGCGGCCAAAGCGACTGGCAAAGACACCCGACAGGGCGCTGCCGATGATGCAACCGATGAGGGCGCTCGATGAGGTGAAGCCGTGGAGGAAGTCGGTGTACTCGAAGTCGGACGCGCCCATGAAGAATGCCTGCAGGCCCTTCTCGGCGCCGGAGATGACCGCCGTGTCGTAGCCGAAGAGCAGGCCACCCAGCACGGCCACCATGACGATAGAGATCAGGTAGCCTTTGCTACCCTTTTCGTTTTGTTCCATTGTTTCTTGTTTTTATCGGTTTTGAATGATTGTTTTCTAGTGGCAAAGATAACAACAATTATCAAGAAGCTTCATGGGCGCCACACCTTAAAAACGGACATGACACATGAGGCATATCATTTGAGACAAAAGGGATTGGGAAGAGCGAAACAACAAATGGACTTTTATACTTTCTCAATGCTCCCAAGAAGCATATTCGCTCTTTGTATCTCTTGGAAAGAAGAAAATTCCAACATTCCTTTTCAAGATAAAAGATGTGAAAATCTTCATATAATTCTTGATTTTCAGTTTTTTCATTTAACTTTGCCACTTAAATTATTAAGGTTAAAATCAACATGAGATATGAACTGACGGAAGATGAGGTCAGAGATCAGGCAAAAAAAATCTTGGACTTAGAGCCTACTGAGTCAGCACAAGCAGGTGTCGGGCAATTGACTTCTTTCAACAAGTTAGGTTTTACAGGTGTTAAGGATCGTCCTGACGGCTGGTATTTACCTAATGAAACACATTTTCCAGCTCTCATTCTTGAAGCCAAAGGCTCTAACGTCAAGTTTGGCAAAAAAGAAGAAAATGAGCTGATAAAGAATATCAAGATTGTACAGAAAAGATACAAGCACGTGGTAGGCATTCTGTACAATGGATATGAGACGGAAGTCTATAAGGGTACCAAGAAAACCGACATTCAATGCGAACTTAAAGCCAAAGAATATTATTTGGGATTCTTTGCTCTCAACAAAATTGACAAGCCTCTCATTTATTCTTTGACCCGCAGCATCAACGACACCCTTCACTTTCACTTTGTAATAAAGAATTTATACCATCGCATGATTTTCACAGCATGCGCTTTGGTAGCAAAGCGATTTGGGGCACATCTGTTCGACGGGATGTCATTTGCGATGTTTACGACGTCAATCCGTGAGACATTGGCCGCGTCCTTTTCAGACGACCTTGCCAAGAATATGAAGCTACGAACTCTTTTAGATGTGTTCTCTGAAATAAAGCTAAACGCCGAATGCAGCCAAGAATCCATCAACAAATTTATACGCGACGTATCTCTCATATCCGACAACATTAACTCAGACTTTTGGAACGGAGAAGATGTAATGGCCATTTTCTTCCATGAGTTCAATCGCTATAAGGCAAAATCAGAATCAGGGCAGGTATTCACGCCTGATCATATCACATCTTTTATGTACCGGATAACAAACACGACACAGGCAGACTACGTCCTTGACGCCGCCTGTGGAAGTGGTGCTTTTCTTGTCAAAGCAATGTGTAACATGATAAAAGAAGCTGGCGGTATTCGGACAAGACGAGCTCATGAAATAGCACAAACCCAATTGTTTGGAATTGAATACGATCGCGAGATTTATGCCTTGGCTTGCGCAAATATGCTCATCCACAAAGACGGCAAGACCAATCTCGAATACAATGACAGCAGAACTGACGCTGCGGGGCGTTGGATTATGTCCAAGCCTATCACAAAGGTCTTAATGAACCCTCCGTTTGAAAACAAATATGGATGCTTGGATATTGTTGCCAATGTACTCGCCCACGTAAAAAAAGGAACCACATGTGCTTTTATTCTGCCTGACAACAAATTGGAAAAAGCTCGCGGCCGCGTAAGGAGATGGCTTCATTCGTGTTCATTGGACAAAATCGTCAAATTACCTAAGGACCTCTTTTCTGGAGTGACCACTAGCATATTTATTTTTACCGCAGGTGTTCCTCAAGGAGAAAAAGAAATATTTGCATGCTACATGGAAGATGACGGCCTTGAAACCGTCAAAAATCAAGGACGCCAAGATATACGCAACCGGTGGGATTATATAGAAGACGAATGGGTGAAGATTGTACAGAGACAAAGTGGTCATAAGTCCATACAGTGGCTTAAGCCCGAAGAGCACCTAAGCTATCAAGAGAAAATCGAGATACCCTTGCCCGTTCAATCTGACTTCATGAAGCGCACTTTGTCATATGCTCTTTACAAAGCTGAAATTGACGAGGCTGATTTCATACAGAAAGTAAAGGACAACACACTTTATGGAATTCCTCTGCCATCCGAATATGAAGTCATTCTAAAGAAGAAGGATACAGTACCACTCTGTCTTAAAACCATCAAGTGGAACCACTATCAAATAGGTGAATTGTTTAAGGTGGAAAAAGGTCAACGCCTGACAAAAGCAGACCAAAAAGAAGGAAAGATCAACTACGTAGGAGCATCAGCGTTTAATAATGGTATCACAAACCATATCGGGAACAACGACCACATCAACCCAGCCAACACAATCTCCGTGTGCTATAACGGATCTATAGGAGAATCGTTCTACCAAGACCAACCTTATTGGGCAACAGACGATGTCAATATCCTAACACCATTATTTGACATGAACCCTTACATAGCTCTTTTCTTTTGCACAGTAATCAAAAACGAAAGTGTAAAATATGCTTTCAACAACAAATGGACACAGGAATTGATGAAGACTTCACGCATACCCTTGCCTGCTAAGAATGACAACACGCCAGACTTTCAGTTTATGGAGAGCTACATCAAGTCGATTCCTTACGGTTGTCTGTTTTGAACTATAAAAGACTTTAGACACAAAACAAAAGGCTTCGCACAAACTTGCTTTTTGCAAGACTGTGCGAAGCCTTTTTGATTATCAAACAAAAGCCCTTTAGTTAGCTTTTGGGGAGAGGGTGAAGGCCTATGGCCTTAGCAGACCTTCTCGAGCTTCTTCATCATGGCCATCATGAACAGGAAGCTCAGGAGGCACAGCACGATGAACACGGCCCAGACGACCCAGAGGGGGAAGCTGCCCCACAGGAAGCCACCCACGCTGACGAGCAGGTTGCCGGCGGCGGTGGCCACAAACCAGCCACCCATCATGGCGCCCTTGTACTTGGGAGGTGCCACCTTGCTCACAAAACTGATGCCCATCGGGCTCAGCAGCAACTCGCCGAAGGTGAGCACCAGGTAGGTGCCCATGAGCCAGTTGGCCGACACGAAGGTGCCATTGTCACCGGCCAGGCGCTGTGCGTCGGGGGTGTTGAGGCCCAGCGAGCCCACGAGCATGATGCCATAGGCCACAGCGGCCACCACCATGCCATAGGCAATCTTGCGCGGGGCCGACGGTTCCTTGCCCTTGCGGGCCAGATAACCAAAGATGGCCAGGCTGATCGGGGTGAGCATCACCACGTAGCTGGGGTTGAAGTGCTGGAAGATAGGAGCCGACACGGGCACCACGGTGCCTGCCGTGTGGACATAGTCGTAGACGAGGTAGGCCACCGACAACAGGGCCACCACGCCGGCGATGACGCGGCCCTTGGTGGTCTTGCTCTGGAAGAGGGCAAACACAGAATAGACGATGAAGATGAGGGCCACGAGGTTGAACACGTCGAAGGCCATGGCCTGCACGCCCGTGGAGGTCTTCGCGGTGAACTCATCGGCGAAGAAGGTGAGCGTCAGTCCGTTCTGTTGGAAGGCCATCCAGAAAAAGATGACCACGGCAAACACCAGGCAGAGGGCCACGATGCGCTCGCGCGTCTCGGCGGGCGAGAGCTCCTCAGTGACGCCTTCCTCCTTGGCCATCTCGGCTGAGGTGCCCTCGACCTGGCGGAAGGTGGAACGGCAAGCGTAATAGATGATGATCGACAACACCAGCGACAGGCAGGCCACGGCGAAGGCGAAGTGGTAAGAGTCGTTCTCGCTGTAGCCGAGCGAGTGCTGGGCCCAGTCCATGATGCGCACGGCGGCTGTCGGGGCGAAGAGGGCACCGATGTTGATGGCCATGTAGAAGATGGAGAAGGCCTCGTCGCGACGGCCTTGCAGGGCAGGCGTGTCATAGAGGTTGCCCACCATGACCTGCAGGTTGCCCTTGAAGAGGCCCGTGCCCACGCTGACGCAGAGCAGGGCGCCACACATGAAGATCATGGCAAACGTGTTGCTGCCCAGGGGCACCGCCAACAGCAGATAGCCGACAAACATCACGAAGATGCCGAGCGTGACCATCTTGCCATAGCCGAACTTATCGGCCAGGATGCCGCCAATGAAGGGGAAGAAATAAACGGCACCCATGAAAATACTGTAGATCAGACCGGCGGTGCCTGCGCTCAGTCCGAAGTTGGCTCTCAAGAACAGGGAGAACACGGCTATCATCGTGTAATAGCCAAAGCGCTCGCCTGTATTGGCCAACGACAATGCGAAAAGTCCTTTGGGTTGTCCCTCAAACATAATAACGTGAATTTAATGAATGTGTGAATATGTAAAGCTCCGCCCGCAGGCGGAGCTGTTAGTCTGTAGAGAATGGGGGCGGAGCGCCGCTGCTTAGGCGGTGACGCGCTCGAGCCACTTCACCATGCCGAACATGACGGCCATGGAGATGAAGCACACCAGCATGAACACCAGCCAGCACTCCCAGAGCGGCCACTTGTTATACATCAGCGGACCGACCCACAGCAGGCTGTTGCCCACGGCCGTGGCACCGAGCCACAAGCCCTGGCAGAGACCCTGCAGATGCTTGGGCGCCACCTTCGACACGAAGCTCAGGCCCAGCGGAGAGATGAACAACTCGGCCACCGTGAGGAAGCCATAGGTGAGGATGAGCACCCAGGGGCCCGCCTTCAGGCCTGCGCGCACCGTGGGATCCATGGCGGTGAACGTCTCGGCCGACGGCCAGCCGCACACCATCGAGAGCACCATCAGGAAGCCATAGGCCAGTCCGGCGATGCCCATGCCATACGCGATCTTGCGCGGGGTGGAGATGGGATGGCCTTTCTTGGTCAGGTAAGAGAAGATCCACATCACGATGGGCGTGAGGAAGATGACGAAGAAGGGATTGACGGCCTGCCAAATCTCGGGCGCCACGGCGTCGGTCTTCACGAAGTCGCGGGCGAAGAAACTGAGGCTCTGGCCATTCTGGTGGAATGAGAACCAGAAGAAGACAGAAATGCCGAGCACGGCAAACAGGGCATACATGCGCTGCTTGATCTCGGCGGCCATGGTGCGCTTCTCCTCCTCGGTGTATTGCTCCACCACCACTTCCTCCTTCTTACCCGGTGTGGGGAAGAGGTGCTTGGAGAAGAAGAAGATGGCCAGCGACACGAGCATCATCACCACGGAGGCGATGAAACTATAATGGATGCCGGTGTTGAAGGCGTCGAGATAGTCTTGGCAGAAGGCGGCCATGTCGGTGAAGTGATAGCCGGCGAGCTGCACCTGCGAGGCCAGCGTTGTCAGGTTGGAACTGTCGGCGCCGCTCAGCGTGCCACTGATGAAGGCGTGGCAGAGACGCGGCAGGTCGGCGTTGTAGGTCAGGTGGTGCACATTGAGCCACCATGAGCGCAACAGCGGCGCGATGAACGGAGCGGCCAGCGCTCCCACATTGATGAAGACATAGAAGATCTGGAAGCCGGCGTCGCGCTGGCCCTGCGCCCACTTCAGGCGGTCGGTGCCCTCACGCGCGGCGTCGCGCTCGAAGTTGTCGTACATCTGGCCGACGATGGCTTGCAGGTTGCCCTTGAAGAGGCCGTTGCCGCAGGCGATGAGCACCAGGGCAAAGATGGTGAACGAGAGCAGCGCCGTGGTGTTCTCGGGGGTGGCCAGCACAGGGACGGAGAGGCACACATAGCCCAAGGCCATGACCAAAAGGCCACTCATGATGGTGCCCTTGTAGTTCTGGGTGCGGTCGGCGATGATGCCGCCCACGAGGCTCATGACGTAGATGGCGGCCAGGAACAGGGCGGCGATGAGACCACTCGTCTCGTCGGACAGGCCAAACTTGGAGCAGAGGAAGAGTGCCAGCACGGCGTTCATGATGTAATAGCCGAAGCGCTCGCCCATGTTGCTGAGGGCTGCGAGAAGCAATCCTTTGGGATGGTTCTTAAACATAGATTTATGGGTTTAGTTGTTAGTGTCGGTGGTTGGAGGGCTCACGACAGCCGCCATCAGTGGGTGATGTCGAAGAGATAGGTGAGCTTGATGGTGATGGTGCCATAGTTGGAACTGCCGAAGTAGTCGCGCTTGGAGTCGCCGAAGATGTTGCCCAGGCCATAATAGTAACGGCCCTCAAGGAGGAATCGACCCACCTTGGGACTGGCAAACTCAAGGCCGGCACCGGCGGCGATGCCATAGTCGAACTTGTTCTTGACATCCATCGAGTCTTGTGCGCAGATGGAGTTGGCGCGGTCGGCCATGTTGCGCTTGTCCCAGTCGAACGTCATCTTGGTCGACTCGCCCAGGTAGACGCCAAACTGCGGGCCGGCGTTGACGAAGAAGTTGACGCCGCGGTCTTCCCTACCCCATGCCAGGTGGGCCATGATGGGCACCTGCACGTAGCTGATGGTGCGCTCATACTCCTCGGCCACGCCTGTGGCGGCGTTGATGACGGGCTGGTCGTTGAGGTCGCGTATCTTCTCCTTCCAGCCCATCTGCCCATAGTTGACCTCGGCGGCGATGGAGGCGATGGTCGAGAAATACTTCTCCACGGTGTAGCGCATGGAGACGCCACCGGTGATGCCCCCCTTCATGCTCTGCACCACCTTGGGCGTGAAGCGCACGGTGGTGAGGTTGTATCCGCCGTTGACGCCCACGGAGAACGTGTTGCGGTGCTGGCCGATCTGTGCCATGGCGCCGAAGGGCAGGAGCGCGAGGAGGAGTGTGATGATATGTCGGTTCATGTGTGTCGTGTGGTGATTGGGCGATTAATAGGCCACCGCCTCGATGCGGTGGTCGCGTGTGTAGTGGATGAGCTGGAAGTTCTCATTCTGCATACCGGCGTCGCCCACCTGCCGGAAGCGCAGCGGCGTCTGCAACGGCGTGTAGGTGCTTTGGCCCTGAGTGCCGCGGAAGGCCTTGCCGCGCGTGGCGAGGCCACGCAGGAAGAACTGGGCCTGGTCATAACCCGTGAGGGCGAAGCGGGGGTTGTAGTTGGTCTGCAACCCCTCATGGAACCAGCGCCGATAGGCCTGCTCAAACTGACGGGTGCGGCTGTTCTGCGCATTATAATAGAACTGGGCCGGGACGTAAGTGTCGAAGCGGAAGAAGTTGTTGAGGTCATAGTCGGCATAGAGCAACCAGTCGGTGTAGCCGAAGAGGGTGATCTTGAGGTTGGGGTTGAGGTTCTGCAAGCTCTCGAGCTTGGCCAGGGCCACGGTGAGGGCGGGCATGCGGCCGGTGTTGAGGATGACCACGTTCTGCTGGCCCATGCGGAAGGCCTTGGCAAACATTGCCTCGCTGCTGTTCAGGTTGGTGATGTTGTAGGTGATGTTGTTGCTCTCCAGGCGGTTGCGCAGGCCAAAGGTGAACACGCCCTTGCGCGATGTGGTGTCGTTGCAGTCGATAAAGACGGGGTGGGCCTTGGGGAAGAGGCGCAGGTAGGCCTCAATGGCACTGTTGTTGAGACGGTCGGGGCTCTGCCACACCTGGTAGATCTGGCTGTAGCGCGACACGTCGTCGCCACTGATGGAGAAGGGGATGACCATGCGGATGTCGCGCGCCTTGCAAAACTCGGCAAGGCCGCGCACCTGGTGGGTGTAGAGCGGACCGAAGATGATGTCGCAGCGGGCGGCGGCAGGATCGGCGGTGAACTTCTCGATATTGTCGTCGATGGTGACGTTCCAGGCGTGCACATCGATGTGGAGGCCGGCGCGCTTCAGGCTGTCGCAGGCCATGAGGAAACCACGATAATACTCGGTCATGCGGCGCCCGTCACCATTGACGTTGTGGAGGGGCAGCATCACGCCCACATGGATGGTCGACAGGCCATGCTGCTGTGTGGCAGCGGTCTTGGTCGACGCCGGGGCGGTTTTGGCCACCGGCATGGTCGAGGGCCAGGGGATGAAGAGGCGGTCGCCCTTCTTCAGGCTATAGTCGGCGGTCTTCATCTCGGGGTTGGCGGCCCGCAGCTGGTCTTCCGTGAGCCCATATTTCTTGGCGATGCCATAGACGGTGTCTTTCTTCTTCACCTTGTAGACATCGCGCCACTGGGGCACCTGCGCCGCCGCGGCCAGGCCGAGACAGCACACCACAAGAAGCAAGAGGCATCTGCATAACTTTACCATAAACGTGTCGTTTAATTCAAAATCAATTGCAAAAATACAAAAAATATAATATAAACCTCATAGTTTTCAGAGGAAATTCACTAACTTTGCATGAGGCGGTTATAAAAATCCGCCACCCACCAAAGACGCTTGCATGATGAAATCAAAAATCATATCAGCCCTGCTCTTCTCGCTCCTGGCCATCGGGGCGTGGGCTCAAGACAACTACCCCACCATCAACCCCATGGCGACCTACACGGACAAGGACGGGGAGACCCACTCGGAGACCAACATCTCAGAGTCGGCACCGCTCGCCGTGACGCTCAACGCCAACGCGGAGAACACAGCCGGATGGACTGCTCACTATGAGTGGCGGTTCTACAAGGAGGGCAAGCGCGACGCGCCCTACCTCATCCGATACGACGAAGACACGCAGTACACGTTCACCCAGTCGGGGGCTCACTGCGTGGAACTTTGGGCCACCTTCGTGCAAGGCAACGACACCGTGGCCTACACCGACAACTACTGGTCGTCGGAGAACTCGCCGATCATCATCTCCATCTCTGAGAGCCGACTGGAGATGCCCAATGCCTTCTCGCCCAACGGCGACGGCATCAACGACATCTACAAGGCGAAGAGTGGCTACCAGAGCCTCGTGGAGTTTCACGCCTACATCTTCAACCGCTGGGGACAGAAGCTCTATGAGTGGAGCGACCCGGCAGGCGGATGGGACGGCAAATACAAGGGGAAGGACGTGGCGCAAGGCGTCTACTACGTGCTGGTGAAGGCCAAGGGTGCCGACGGACGCACGTTCAACATCAAGCGCGACGTGAACCTGCTCAGGGGCTTCACCGAGCGGACGACCAACAACCAATAGGCCGGCCCTGCACTCGGCGACAAGAAGCCTACCGCATGGGGGCCGCCGCAGCCGAAACAGCAGACTGCCACAGGACGGCCGTGGGGCGGAAAGATTGACAACGAAGGTAAAAAGATATTTTTAGCAAGCAGACTTATGGCACAGTCAAAGGTTATCGGGAAAGACACGGAATGGATCAACGTGTGGGGAGCGCGCGTGCACAACCTCAAGGATGTGGACGTGAAGATACCGCGCAACTCGCTGACGGTCATCACCGGACTGTCGGGGTCGGGCAAATCGTCGCTCGCCTTCGACACCATCTATGCCGAGGGACAGCGCCGCTACATCGAGACGTTCTCGGCCTACGCCCGCAACTTCCTCGGGAACATGCAGCGACCCGACGTCGACAAGATCTCGGGCCTGTCGCCCGTGATCAGCATCGAGCAAAAGACCACCAACAAGAACCCGCGCTCCACCGTGGGCACCACCACCGAGATCTACGACTACCTGCGCCTGCTCTATGCCCGCGCAGCCACGGCCTACAGCTATGTGAGCGGCGAGAAGATGGTGAAATACACCGAGGAGAAGGTCATCGACATGATCCTCACCAACTACATCGGGCGTGCCATCTACATCCTCGCCCCGCTCGTGCGCCAACGCAAGGGCCACTATCGCGAACTCTTCGAGAGCATGCGCAAGAAGGGCTACCTCTACATCCGCGTGGACGGGGAGATCAAGGAAATCACCCGGGGCATGAAGGTGGACCGATACAAGAACCACAACATCGAAGTGGTGGTGGACAAGCTGAAGGTGCAGGGCAAGGACGACGAGCGCCTGAAGAACACAGTGAAGGTGGCCATGCGCCAGGGCGACGGTGTCATCATGGTCATGGACCGCGACACGGGCGAGGCGAAGAACTACTCCAAGCGCCTCATGGACCCCGTGACGGGACTCTCCTATGGCGAACCGGCGCCCAACATCTTCTCGTTCAACTCGCCCGAAGGGGCCTGCCCCCACTGCAAGGGCCTGGGCTATGTCAACGAGATCGACTTGAAGAAGGTGATCCCCGACGACACGGTGAGCATACGCGACGGAGCCATCGCACCCCTGGGAAAATACAAGAACCAGATGATCTTCTGGCAGATCGACGCCATCCTGAAGAAATACGACTGCACACTGAAGACGCCTTGCAAGGACATCCCCGACGACGCCATGAGCGAAATACTCTACGGCTCGCTGGAGAACATCCGCATCGACAAGGACGTCGTGCGCACGTCGAGCGACTACTTCGTGGCCTTCGACGGTGTCATCAAGTACCTCAAGACGGTCATGGAGAACGACGACTCGACGGCTTCGCAGAAGTGGGCGGCCCAGTTCCTGGCCGAGGCGGAGTGCCCGGAATGCCACGGCAAGCGCCTGAAGAAGGAGAGCCTGGCCTACAAGATATGGGACAAGAACATCGCCGACGTGGCCTCACTCGACATGGGCGACCTAAAGGAATGGCTCGACCATGTGGAGGA
>JBNMMB010000092.1:0-13106 GCA_050875105.1 Prevotella sp.
CAGAGAAGTTAAGCCCAGTGGCGCCGATGGTACTGCAATGCAATGCGGGAGAGTAGGAAGCCGCCTTTTTTCAATCAGACAGAAGCCCGAAGATTCACGATGAGTCTTCGGGCTTTGTTTGTTTTGGGGAGGGGGCAGTGAGAGCGGTCACCAGCTTGGGCCCAATAGGTCCATTATGCCCAATAGGCCCTATTATGCTCAATATGCCATCCTACCCAATATGCCCATCACTTTCCATTCTTATATATGATGCTTCATTTGCGACATTTCTTTAGCTACCTTTCAAGAATGCCCAGGACCTATGGTTTTGGGGTTCAGTCACCTTTTGCTTATCGTTTTGTGAGGCAGACTGTCAATGGGCATAATGATTTTCTTCTTTCTCCTGAGGTTGAGCTTTTGTTTTCCACTCTTCCCAGGAAGCGTAGGCGCGTTTATCTTTTATTTCTGCGCTTTGCTTCTTTCATGAAGGGGAAAGCTTGTTTCTTGTCCCCTGAGTTTCATGATGCTTGTTTGACACAAGCGATGCATGCAGTGGGATGTGAGGCTTGCGGAGATCTTTCTTCTTTTCCTGTAGTCTCCTTTTCTATTATCACTCCTGCTTTTCGTGATTGGGATGGTTTGTTCGACCGTATGGATACGAATGGGATGGTGGTAATATGGGGAATACGTGACAAGCGAGATGATTATCGATATTGGCGACAGTTGGTGGAGGATAAGCGTACTTTTGTGTCTTTCGATCTATATGATGTGGGCGTGTTGTTCTTTGATCCTAAGATGTTTAAAAGGACTTATTGTTGTAATTATTGATTTGTGAACAGTTGGTCATGTTTCTTTAAAGTGTTGATATTTTCTTGTTCTTTATTGATAAATTGCCATTTCTTGTGTCGTTTACATTAATTTATTGCACTTTCTGCTTGTAAAGTGGAAAATATTTGTGGAAACATTTGGTTTTTAGGAAAAAATCATTATTTTTGCGCCTGTAAATAAAATGACGTAAACTTTTAAGACTATGTATTGGACACTTGACTTGGCCTCGAAGTTGGAAGACGCTCCCTGGCCTGCTACTAAAGATGAACTGATAGATTACGCTACTCGTTCGGGTGCCCCTGCTGAGGTGCTTGAGAATTTGCAGGAGATTGAGGATGAGGGCGATGTCTACGAAAGCATTGAGGACATTTGGCCTGACTATCCCACGAAAGACGATTTCTTGTGGAATGAGGATGAGTATTGATCCTTCGAACAACAGCTTTATTAGCTCACAACATTGAATATAAGCGATCGGATAGTTCCTTAAAGGAATTGTCCTGTCGCTTTTTTGATACACACAATATTTGCACGCTTCCTGCGTTATTAAGAAGTGTTTAAACGCTTTTGTACATTTGTAATCGCGCTGACCTTCGCTTCACTTTCCGCGGAGGCCCAATACGACCCGTCGTTCAGTCACTATTTCGACATGGAGACCTCGTATAACCCGGCAGCGGCAGGTAAGCAACCGAAACTGAACGTGACGGCTGCTTATGCCTTGGATATGGCCGGTTTCGAGCACAACCCGCAGACGGCTTATGCTTCAGCCGACCTGCCTTTCTATGCGTTGAAGACGTATCATGGCGCAGGACTGGTGTTCATGAACGATAAGCTCGGACTGTTCACTCACCAGAAGTTGGCGCTCCAATATGCGCTGAAGTTCAAGATGTTTGGTGGACAGATGAGCATGGGTTTGCAGGCGGGCTTCCTCAGTGAGAACTTCGATGGAACGAAGCTCGACATCGAGGACTCCAGTGACCCCGCTTTTACCACGTCGCAAGTGTCGGGCAATGCGCTCGATCTCGGCTTTGGTCTTTACTATACCCATCAGAAGTGGTATGCAGGCTTGTCCGCCCAACACCTCACGGCACCGCTGGTGACACTGGGCGAGACCAACGAGTTGCAGATCGACCGCACGTATTATTTGACGGGAGGATACAATATTCAGTTGAGGAATCCGTTTCTAACTATAAAGCCATCGGTGTTTGTACGCACAGACACCAAGGCCTATCGGGCGGATGTCACGGCTCGACTGGTTTACACCCATGAGCAGAAGATGCTCTATGGAGGCGTGAGCTACAGTCCCACCAACTCTGTGACCGTGTTGTTGGGTGGCAGTTTCCACGGCATCGTGCTGGGTTACAGCTATGAGTTCTACACGTCGGCCATCAATCCGGGCAACGGCAGTCATGAGTTGTTTGTGGGTTATCAGCACGACATCAATCTCACCAAGAAGGGTCGCAACCTCCATAAGAGTGTGCGCATCCTGTAGGCGACGACGGTTCACCGGGGAGGGCGGAACGCCTCTATAATAATAGGTAAAGGAACAATAAGACAAGATGAGAAAACATATCATTATCGCATTGGGCTTGTTGGCGGGAGTGTTCACGCTGACAGGTTGCTTCAGTGCCAAGTCGGCTTCTGCCTCCGGACGAGGTGGAGAGGTGGTTGGCGTGGCGGGAAAGAGCTTCACCGAGCCAACGCCTTATGGCATGACACGTATCAATCGTGGCTTCTTGAAGATGGGACTCGACAAGCAAGACAGTCTCTGGGGCAAGAAGACGCCCACGAAAGACATCTCTGTGGACGGCTTCTGGATGGACGAGACGGAAGTCACCAACTCGCAGTACAAGCAGTTTGTGATGTGGGTGCGCGACAGCATCCTTCGCACACGTCTGGCTGATCCGTCTTATGGCGGTGATGAGACCTACATGATCACTGAGGACAAGAACGGTGACCCTGTCACGCCGCATCTCAATTGGAACAAGCGCTTGCCACGCAAGCCTAACGAGGACGAGCAGCGGGCCATTGAGAGTCTCTATGTCACCAACCCCGTGACGGGAGAGAAGTCGCTCGACTGGACGCAGATGAACTATAAGTATGAGGTCTACGACTATGTGACGGCTGCCTTGCGCCGCAATCGCATGAACCCTGCCGACCGTGTGCTCAACACCGATGTCGTGGTCGACCCCAATGAGACGGTCATGATCAGCAAGGACACGGCCTATATCGACGACCAAGGACGTATCGTGCGCGAGACCATCAACCGACCCCTGTCGGGCCCATGGGACTTCCTCAACACCTACATCGTCAACATCTATCCCGACACCACTTGTTGGGTCAACGACTTTAAGAACTCGGAAAACGAGACCTACCTGCGCAACTATTTCTCCAATCCCGCCTACAACGACTATCCTGTCGTCGGCGTCACCTGGGAGCAGGCCAACGCCTTCTGCGCTTGGCGCACCGACTACCTGCTGAAAGGTCTCGGTCCCGAGGCTCGCTACATCCAGCGCTATCGCCTGCCGACGGAGGCCGAGTGGGAGTATGCAGCCCGCGGCAAGGAACAGAGCGAGTTCCCGTGGGAGAACAAGGATGTGGCCAATGGCAATGGTTGTTTCTATGCCAACTTCAAGCCTGACCGCGGCAACTACACCAAGGACGGCAACCTGATCACCAGCAAGGTGGCCTCGTATTCGGCCAACTCCAATGGTCTGTATGACATGGCTGGCAACGTGGCCGAGTGGACAAGCACCATCTACACCGAGGCCGGCGTAGACGCCATGAATGACCTCAACCCGCAACTGGAGTACAAGGCCGCCAAGGAAGATCCTTATAAGTTGAAGAAAAAGAGTGTGCGTGGTGGTTCATGGAAGGATCCGGAGAGTTACATCCGCAGCGCATGGCGCACATGGGAGTATCAGAACCAGCCGCGTAGCTACATCGGCTTCCGTTGCGTTCGTTCCTTGGCTAACTCAACAACAGGTAAACAGAAAAAGAGATAATCATTATGGCTAATCATAGTAAATATAACTTGGTGTATCGTTTGCAGAAGTGGCTTGACACTGTAGAGGGCCAGACATTTCTCAACTATGCCTACAGTTGGGGTGCTTCCATCGTGATCTTGGGCGCACTGTTTAAGTTGACTCACCTTCCCTTGGCCAACATCATGTTGTTTGTCGGCATGGGCACTGAGGTGCTGGTGTTCTTCATCTCTGCCTTCGACCGTCCGTTCGACAAGACAGCCGATGGCCGAGAGATACCCACACGTGTCACGGAGGAGTATCTCGAAAGTGGCAAGGTGACCTATAGCCAGGGTGAGCAGGAGGCCGCAGAGCATGAGGCTGAGGAGGAAGGCTACACGGAAGCAGCCGCTCCTGCCTCGCCGCAAGCCGCTCCGACGGTTATCTTTGCTGGTGGTGCGACAGCCCAGCAGCCTCAGGCGGTTGCTTCAGAGGGCGGTTCTGCAGTCGAGCAGGAGACCGTTGAGGGACAGCCACAGGCTTCCCAGCCCGCCATGGGCGGCACAACGGCTGCTGGTGCTACAGTCTTTGGCACACCCAACTATGTGCCGCAGATGTCGGCAGAGGACGCCGAAAAGCTCAACGAGGCACAGAGCAGTTATGTGGATGAATTGAAGGAACTCGTCGAGACCCTCAAGAAGGTCAATGAGCAGAGTGCACGTCTCACACGCGACAGCGAGGAGATGGAGAACCTCAACCGCACGCTCACAGGCATCAGCAAGGTCTATGAGATGCAGCTCAAGGGCGCTAGCCAGCAGATTGGCACCATCGACCAGATCAACGACCAGAGCCGTCGCATGGCCCAGCAGATCGAACAGCTCAACCAGATCTATGCCCGCATGATCGAGGCCATGACGGTCAACATGCGTGCGGCAGCCCCTGGCGCTTCCACCGCTGGGCCGACCAACTCTCCCGCAACACCCACCAGCCAACTCTAAAAGGCTCGGCATGGCCTGGAGGAATATCGCCTTCCGGGCTGCAAGTCATTAAAATCAACAAATCATGGCAATCAAAAAAAGACCGGTTACTCCCCGCCAGAAGATGATCAACTTGATGTATGTTGTCTTGATGGCAATGCTCGCGCTGAACATCTCAACGGAGGTGCTCAACGGCTTTACCATCGTGGAGGAGAGCCTGAACCGCACCACGGCCAACAGCTCGTCGGAGAACGAGGCCATCTATGGCGACTTCAAGGACCAGATGGCGGCCAATCCCGAGAAGGTGCGCGCTTGGTTTGAGAAGGCCACGGAGGTGAAGCGCATGAGTGACTCGCTCTACAACTTTGCGCAGGAGTTGAAGGTGGCCATCGTCAAGGAGGCCGACGGCCCCAAAGGTGACCTTCGCCACATAGAGAACACCGACAACCTCGATGCAGCAGGCACCGTCATGTTAGCGCCTATCACGGGCAAGGGCAAGCGCCTTTACGAGGCGATCAATTCTTATCGTGAGCGCATCCTGACCTATATCACTGATCCGCAGCAACGCAAGATCATCTCCAGCAACCTCTCGACGGTGGTGCCCAAGCGCCCCAACACGCTGGGTAAGAACTGGCAAGAATACATGTTTGAGAACATGCCCGTGGCTGCAGCCGTCACTCTGCTGTCCAAGTTGCAGAACGATGTGCGCTACGCCGAGGGCGACGTGCTCCATACCTTGGTGTCGAATGTCGACCTGAAAGACATTCGTGTCAACAAGCTCGCGGCCTTTGTCGTGCCCGAAAAGACCACGCTCTATCCTGGTGAGCGTTTCACGGCCAACATCGTCATGGCCGCTATCGACTCTACCCAGCATCCAGAGATTTATGTCAATGGTGTTCGTGTCAACTCGCCCTCTGGCCAGTATTCCTTCACGGCAGGTGGCGTCGGTGAGCATCAGTTCAGTGGTTACATCCTGATGCACAATGCCGCAGGCGATGTCCTTCGCCGCAACTTCCAACAGAAGTACAACGTTATCCCCGTGCCTGGTGGTGCCACCGTGGCCGCCGATTTGATGAATGTGCTCTATGCTGGCTACCAGAACCCCATGAGCGTCAGCGTGCCAGGAGTGCCGCAGAATGCGGTCTCCATGACCATGACGGGCGGTCGTCTTGTGTCGAAGGGCGCTGGCAAGTATGTGGCCGTGCCCGCAGCTGTCGGCCACGACGTCACCTTCCACATCACAGCCCGTGACGGTGCCAAGGTGCGCACGTTCCCCGCCTTCACGTTCAAGGTGCGTAAGTTGCCCGACCCAACGCCTTACATCGCTTTGGGCAGCGATCGCTTCAAGGGAGGCAACCTGTCGAAGGCCGGTCTCATGGGCACCTCGCGTCTGAGCGCGGCCATGGACGACGGCATCCTCGACATACAGTTCCGCGTGCTCGGCTTCTCGGTTGTCTTCTATGACAACATGGGCAACGCTGTGCAGATGGCCTCGCAGGGCGACAACTTCACCGACCGCATGCGTGAGCAGTTCCGCCGCCTGAGCCGTAACAAGCGGTTCTACATCACCGAGATCAAGGCCCAAGGTCCCGACGGCATCACCCGTTCGTTGCCCGGAGCCATGGAGGTGCGCGTCAGGTAAAGCGTCAGTCGAGATGACTTGACAAGTAAACAGATACATTATCGCATACGAAAATACAATACAGACCCTATAAACCATGAGAAGACTCATATTCATCATCATGATAGGATGCTTTGGCATGGCCGCCCAGGCACAGCCCCAGGCTCGTCGCCAGCAGCAAACGGCGGCTACCCCAAAGTCAAATGCCAACAACATGACCACTCGCGCCCAGATTTCCTTCCCTACGGAGGCAAAGATGAACGAAGACGTGGTGTGGCGCCGTGATGTCTATCGCGAGCTCGACCTCAACGACGATGCCAACGCGGGCCTTTACTATCCGACCGAGCCCGTGGGCACACAGATGAACCTCTTCACCTATCTCTTCAAGCTCATCATGGCCGGTCCGCGCCATGGTGGCATCGCCGCCTACAGCTATGACGTGAACAGCGGCAATGAGCGTTTTGATGAGAGCATGCGCATCCAACCGCTGAAGTTCCTCGACGATTACCACATCTTCTATGAGCGCACCGATCGTGGCGTACACATCGACGACAGCGACATCCCCTCGGCCGAGGTCAAGGGCTACTTCATCAAGGAGAGCGCTTACTACGACCAGGTGTCGGCTACCTTCCACACCAAGGTGCAAGCCATCTGCCCGGTGATGTATCGGGAGGATGATTTCGGTGATGGCGCCATCAAGTATCCACTCTTCTGGGTGAAGTATGACGACCTTGCCCCCTTCCTCTCCAAGCAGACCATCATGACCAGCAACCTCAACAATGCCGCCACGATGTCGCTCGACGACTACTTCACGATGAACGCTTACCATGGCAAGATCTACAAGACGACCAACATGTTAGGCAAGACCCTCGCCCAGGTGGCTGGTGGCGACACTGCCAAGTTGTCGCGTGAGCAGCGTCGCATCGAGCAGGAGATTGCCTCTTTCGAGAAGAACGTATGGGGTGATGCCGCTCGCAAGGACTCGCTCGACTCCATTGCCAAGCTCGACAAGAAGTCGCTCAAGGCCGTGAAGAGCAAGACCCGTCGCACGGGTGGCACGGAGACCACCGCCAAGCGCACCCGTCGCTCATCCTCTTCGTCCACCACATCCAATGCCGCGCGTGTCACCGTGCGTCGCCAGCGCCACTGATTGGGCTTGCATCCCATAACTTTCCATTCGACACCCAACAAATCCGTAGCATATGAAAAAGATTTTCGCAACGCTTCTGCTGTCCGTGCTCATGGCCCTTCCGTCGAGCGCACAGGTGAAGTTCGGCCTCAAGGGAGGTCTCAACGTGACTGATATGTCGCTCTCGAGCGAAGTGTTTGACGCCTCCAACCGTGCAGGCTTCTTCATCGGCCCGACCGTGAAAGTGTCGCTGCCTCTCACCGGCCTGGGCATTGACGGATCGGTGCTCTATGACCAGCGCTCCGCCAAGGTCGAGAACAATGTCGGCGAGACGCAAACCGTCAAGCAGCAACAGGTGGCTATCCCCATCAACCTGCGCTATGGCGTGGGCCTGGGCAGCTTGGCCAATGTCTTCTTCTTTGCAGGCCCGCAGGTGGGATTCAATGTGGGCGACACCGACTTCGACTGGCGCGACACCAGCAACTACTCGCTGAAGAAGTCTAATTTCAGCGTCAACGTAGGCTTGGGAGCCACCCTGCTTACCCATCTGCAGCTCACCGCCAACTACAACATTGCTTGCGGCAAGACGGCCGACGTCACCCTTGTGAAGGCTGTGGATGATGCCCTCGGCCAGACCACGGGACTCAAGTCGAAGAGCCGCAACAATTCTTGGCAGATCGGCTTGGCTTATTTCTTCTAAGCGATAAGCGCTGTCACCCCATCACCTCCATCCAAATTTGGATGGAGGTTTTTTTGTGTTTTCTTTGTTGATAAGCAACATTTCCATTAACTTTGCGAGTCCAAGGCCAATGGCCCTTCCATCCACCAATCCCATGAAATACGTAGACGTCATCATTCCAGTGCCGCTCGACGGCACCTTCACCTATACGATCGATGCCGACAAGGCGCAGCGTTGCGCCGTGGGCACGCGTGTGCTGGTGCCCTTTGGCAACAGCAAGACCTATGCGGGCGTGGTGACGCGCCTCCACGACGACGTTCCTGACCTGCCCGCCAGTAAGTTGAAGGGCGTGTTGTCGATCATGGATGACGCGCCCGTCGTGCTCCCCTCACAGCTCCGTCTGTGGCGGTGGATAGCCGATTATTACATGTGCACGTTGGGCGATGTCTATGCAGCCGCCTTGCCGGCGGGCCTGAAGGCCGACTCACAGTATCGTCCGAAGATGGAGACGTGTGTGGCCCTGGCCGCCCCCTACACCTCCGACGAGGGACAGAAGGTGGCGTTGGAGATGCTCCGTCGCTCCTCCCGCCAACTGGAGGTCTACCTGTCCTATCTTAAAGCCCATGCCGACCAGCCTTTGCTGACGCGCGAGGCGCTGCTCAATGCCACCCATGCCACGGCGGCTGTCTTCAAGAGCCTTGTCACACGAGGCATCTTCACAACTTACGAGCGCGAGGTGGGTCGGCTCAACACCACGTTGGAACCTCATCTTGAGCGCGCCGCCCAGTTAAGCGCCGCCCAGGGCGATGCCTTCAACCAGGTTCTGATGCAATGGATGCACCATCCCGTGGTGTTGCTCCATGGTGTCACGTCGAGTGGCAAGACAGAGATCTATATCCATCTCATCCTCAAGGCGCTGGCCGAGGGCAAGCAGGTGCTTTATCTCCTGCCAGAGATCGCCCTCACGGTGCAGATCACACAACGCCTGCAACGCATCTTTGGCAACCGCCTGGGCATCTACCATTCGCGCTACAGCGATGCTGAGCGTGTGGAGATCTGGCGCAAGCAACTCTCTGCCAACCCCTACGACATTATCCTGGGAGCGCGTAGCGCCCTCTTCCTGCCATTCCAACGTCTGGGCTTGGTTATCATCGACGAGGAGCATGAGAACTCCTACAAGCAGCTAGACCCGGCCCCACGCTACCATGCGCGGTCGGCGGCCATCGTCCTGGCCCACATGTTCGGCGCCAAGACCCTGTTGGGCACGGCCACCCCTTCGGCTGAGAGTTATCACAATGCCCTGACGGGCAAGTATGGCCTGGTGCGCCTCACGACCCGCTTCCGCGACGTGCAGTTGCCCGAGATCCGTGTGGTCGACGTGAAGGACCTGCGCCACCGCCGCATGATGAGCGGCCCCTTCTCGCCCGCTCTCTTGGCTGCCATGCGCGAGGCTTTGGCCGCCGGGCGCCAGGTCATCCTCTTCCAGAACCGCCGAGGCTTCGCCCCGATGCTCGAATGCCGTGTCTGCGGATGGGTGCCTAAGTGCAAGAACTGCGACGTGTCGCTCACCTACCACAAGCGGCTCAACCTCCTGACATGTCATTATTGCGGTGCCACCTACGCCGTTCCCTCGGCCTGTCCCTGTTGCGACAACCCCCACATCAGCGGGCGCGGTTATGGCACGGAGAACATCGAGGACCAGATCCGCGACATCTTCCCCGAGGCGCGCGTGGCCCGCATGGATCTCGACACCACACGCACACGCAACGCCTATGAGCGGCTCATCACCGATTTCTCATTGGGCAAGACCGACGTGCTCATCGGCACGCAGATGGTCTCCAAGGGACTCGACTTCGGACGGGTGAGCGTGGTGGGTATCCTCGACGCCGACTCCATGCTCAATTATCCCGACTTCCGCGCCTATGAGCATGCCTTCACGATGATGTGCCAGGTCAGTGGACGTGCCGGGCGCCGTGGCGACCGCGGCCTGGTCATCCTCCAGACGCGCAGTGCGCAGCTCCCCGTGATACACCAGGTGGTGAACAACGACTGCGAGACGTTCTATCGCGACCTGTTCGCCGAGCGCGAGTTGTTCCATTATCCGCCTTTCACCCACCTCATCTATGTCTTCTTGCGCCACAAGCAGGAGCCCATCGTCGAGGCGGCCTCCATGGAGATGGGCGCCCGCCTGCGTCGCCTGCTGGGCGAGCGCGTGCTGGGCCCCGACAAGCCCTCGGTGGCCCGTGTCAAGCAACTCCACATCCGTAAGCTCGTCATCAAGCTCGAACTGGGTGCCGACCTGCCTTCGGTGCGCCAGATGCTGTTGCAGATGCGCAGTCAGATGTTGACCGTGAAGGCCTACTCCTCGTTGCAGGTCTTCTTCGATGTGGACCCTCTCTGACGCCATTTTCGTCCTTCATGGCTTATGGCGAGCCATACCCTTTTGAAGCCTTTTTTCTGCACAAATCAAATTCTTTGTGCAGAAACGAAGGCTTTTATTGTTAATACATCTTAATTTTTCAAGCTTAAAGCCCTCTATATTGCACATTAGAGATAACTTTGCGCAAAATTTTTAAGGTAATTAAGATGAATAAGTTAAAATTGGCAATTGCCGCGATGGCAATGTTCGCCATTCAGGATGCATTTGCTGGTGGCATTCTCACCAACACAAACCAAAGCATTCAGTTTCTTCGCAACCCTGCCCGTGACGGTGCCATCGGCATCGACGGTGTGTATTCCAACCCCGCAGGTGTCGCTTTCATGAGCGATGGTCTCCATCTCTCCCTCAATTTGCAGAACGCCAGCCAGACCCGTACGGTGACGGGCGTCTTCGGTCCGTTTGCCTATGGCGCCAACAATGAAAGCGCCACCAAGAAGTTCAAGGGCGAGGCCAAGGCTCCGGTGCTTCCCTCCATCCAGGCCGCATACAACATGAAGAACTGGAGTTTCCAGTTTGGTTTCGGCGTGACGGGCGGCGGTGGCAAGTGCCACTTCAAGCAGGGGCTGCCCTCGTTTGAGAGCAGCGTGGCCCTTCTCCCCCTCCTTTCTCAACATCTCGACGCTGTGACCAACCAGATGGGCTTGGGCTCACTGGGCTTGCCCACGGTCGACTCCTACGACATGGATACCTACATGCGTGGCCGCCAGTACTACTTCGGCTTCACGTTGGGCGCCGCTTATAAGTTCAATGAGCACTGGTCGGCCTACGGAGGTCTCCGCATGCTCTATGGCAACAGCAACTATTATGGTTACGTGAGCAACATCCGCGCACGCTTTGCCGGAGGCTCCGACTACGTAAACGCCTCAGAGACCTTCCTCGGCCAGTCGGCCGCCGCTTACGAGGCTGTGGGCCAATACACGGCTGCCGCGCAGTATGCCGCTCAGCATGGCGACATGGCTGCCGCCCAGGCTGCCCAGGCAAAGGCAAAGGAGTATGGCGTAAAGGCTGCCATGCTCGGTGCCCTCGGCGACGCCACGGAGGACGTGACACTCAACTGCGACCAGACAGGCTGGGGCGTGGCTCCCATCCTGGGCGTCGACTACAAGGTAGGCAACTTCAACTTCGCCGCCAAGTATGAGTTCAAGACCCGCATGCGCCTGAAGAACAAGTCGGCCAACAGCGAGAGTGCCCGCAACCTCGAGATCCTCGACCGCTGGGCCGATGGCGAGGACGTGCCCGAGGACTCTCCCGCGCTCCTCACGTTGGGTGCCCAATGGAGCGTCATCCCCCAGTTGCGCCTGAATGCCGGTTGGCATCACTATTTCGACAAGGACGCCCATCAGTACAAGCACCATGAGAAGAAGCTCGGCGGCGACACCAACGAGTATCTCTTCGGTGCCGAGTACGACCTGTCGAAAGTGGTTGAGGTCAGCGCAGGCGTGCAGAAGACCAACTACAAGATGGCGGGCGACTACATGGAGGATGTGAGCTTCGTGGTCAACAGCTATAGCTTCGGCTTCGGTGTGGGTGTGCACCTCAACAAGAAGATGACGCTCAACCTGGCTTACTTCCAGACCAACTACAGCGACTTCTCCACAGAGAGCAACAACTACAACGACCTGTCCAACCTCACGGGTAAGATCGTGAGTGGTGTGGCCACAGCGCTCGGCCAGGACGAGGCCACGGCCAATGCCGCCGCTGGTCAGGTGAAGAACATGCTCACCACGCCTGTCACCGAGGACGGCAAGAGCATGCTCTATGGCAAGAACACCTTCACCCGCACCAACCACGTGTTTGGCCTGGGCTTGAACATCGATTTCTAAGACAGATAGGTTTGTGGGTGTGGTCTCCCACCGCATCACGATGCGTCAGCCTTGTGCGGTGAGACACCGCGCCCACCATAGCGAAAGCGCAGCCGCCCGACTCGGGCGGCTGCGCTTTCACTATTTTATGGTGTTTGGTGAGTTCCTGTAAGGGTTATTTCTCGTGACGCTTCCTGTTGTTGATGTCCATGTAGTCTTCCACGAGCCATCCGCTGTTACGTTGTGCGAAGCATGCCATGGTGATCCATTGGACTATGATTATGATTAGGCAAACAGTTTTCTTCATGTTGATAGTTGTTTGAATTCAAAGCTTTCGTGGGCATCCAGTAATTGCCCATAAGGTGATGTTGCAAAGATAACAATTATCTCGAATTCGTCATAGCCGTCAAGCGAATTTTTCTGAATGAAAAGATTGCCTTGTTATTATGTCTTGAAAATTCTGAAAAAACAGGCACCTGGCGACTGCACCTTCTAGAGAAAAATAAACGGGTTTTGTCCGATTAAATTTCGTTAAAAGGCTTAATAGTGGTTAATTTGTATAAAATTGTTCCGTGAAAGAGGCCTTATCGAGTTGCGATAGATATCGAATCGAGACTCGATAGATATCTTATCGAGACTCGATAGATGCTTAACGGAGACTCGATAAGATATCTATCGCAAAACTCTGAGC
>JBNMMB010000093.1:0-12832 GCA_050875105.1 Prevotella sp.
CCCTGGGTAGACACGACAAGATATAGCTGACGCCCTGTAAGGGCAAAAGTATAGAAAAGCAATGCGCTGTCGCCGTCGGAAGACGCAAGGTGTAAGCAAAGCGCCTACACTTTTGCCCCTTCAGGGCGCAAGCTCACGCGCGCCATCTCTACCCAGGGTGTCGCTGCGCTTACCCTGGGCTATGTACTTTTGGCCTTTCAGGCCGTTTTCCTAAATCAGAAACTTGAATAATTTGACGAATGACAAAACCGTCTGCATTCGGAGAATTCGAGTTATTCGTGTTCGTTTAAAATAACTTGTGTTCGTTTAAAAATCACGAATGACGAGTGATGGGGAGCGCAGTGAGCGCTGGATGACACGAATTCTTTTTGACGACAATGGGGGACTATGGGTGACAATCTTTAGTGGGTGACGTGTCTCACGTCACTGCGATTGGCTATGAGGAGGTTGAAGACAACTCATACAACGATTACAACCTTTTACAACTTTTCTGCTCAGTGAGGAGCCAAACGGGCCGACAACAAGGACAACATTTGTTGCGCATTCGGCGCAACGGCTCACGCGTCATTTGTTGGCACACGGATTTTTTTCGAACACAAATTCCACTAATTGAACGAATGAAGAGTGAAGGGAAGCGCGGTGGGCGCTGGATCACGCAAATGGGCTTTTGACGACAACCAAGGACAATGGGGGACAATCTTGTTGCGCATATGGCGGAACGGTTGGGGCAAAGTCGTTTTTTTGCCAGAAACATTTGGGCGAGACAGAAAGAATTCGTAATTTTGCCTTTAATCAGATTATATAGACACATTAAAAATGTGATAAACCAACGCTACTAATATGGAGACCTATCCATCCTATGACAAAGACTTCGCTCCGATGCCCGTTGCCAATTTGCTGGACGGGAAGCATCACTTCGTGATACCATCCTTCCAACGCGGATACCGTTGGGAGGAAAAGCAAGTAAAAGATTTACTGGAAGACATCAAGCAATTTGCCAATGATGACAACATAAAGAGTGACAGTTACTTTCTTCAGCCAATAGTTGTCAAGCCGTGTGTATTCAACAACGTGGATGCATATGAAGTGCTTGACGGCCAACAACGCCTTACGACCTTGCTCCTATTGCTCAAACGTCTCATGAGACGTTTGGGAGAAGACGAACGCGAGATGTATGAAGGTTCCCTTTACAACATTGTATATGCCAACCGCCCTCAACTAAATTTTGACAATCCCAATGCAGCGGATAACATTGACAGCTACTACTTGGCAGAAGCAAAGCAAGTCATAGATGACTGGTTCAAAGAACAAACCAGCAAAAAACAAAACCTAAACAATTTCACAGCTTCTTTGCTCTATGACCAAAAGCGCCAGGTCAAAATCATCTGGTACGCCCTTGGAAAAAACAGTGAAGAAATTGTCAGCATCAACATCTTCAACCGCCTTAACAAAGGAAAAATTTCCCTAACAAGTTCTGAACTTATCAAGGCCTTGTTCATCATGGATTATGACCTGCACGCAGATGGAGAAACACTTCCAGCAGAACAAATGTCCATGGAATGGAATGAGATGGAGCGAAAATTCCAGGATGACAGTTTTTGGTATTTTATCAGCGATGATAACCATTGCACCCAAACAAGAATAGATGTTCTGTTCGACTTTGTCACATGCCGAGACGAGGAAAAGGACACCGACTATTCTTACAGAGAATTCCAAAGACTTTTTGACCACTGTCGGAGCCAGGAACGCAATGGAACCTGCGAGAAATTTGAGAGTAGTTGGTCTAACGACATACACACCATGCAAGACGCATGGCGACAAGTAAGGAAGACCTTTGACCGACTGCTGGCATGGTATGAAGACAACATGTACTACCATTATGTGGGCTATTTGGTAGCCATTGGTTTCACGCCCCTACAAATTCACAACTATTTGGAATTAGAGAAACGAGCACGCAAACAGTCTGCTCCCGATTATGAATGGACCGCTGATGACACCATGACGGCACTTCGCAAGAAAATGATGGAACGGTTCAAGAAAGGCAATAAGTTTCTCACAAAGGACGACATTGATGAATTCGAGTACGGTCAGGAGTATGTGGGACGAATCTTGCTGCTATTCAATGTTGAATGCTGCCTTGAAGGAGGAAACACGCGATTTGCTTTCGACAAATACAAGAAAGGAGTATGGGATGTGGAGCATGTGGACTCACAGAATGATGCCACATTGCAAGAATATGACGATCGTATGCGTTGGCTCAAAAATGTGAAGTTCATACTTGAATTGGAGCACACTGACCGTTCGAAGGAACTTGCAAGCGAATGCCAGAACTTAATTGCCGAGTTTACAGAGCGCCAAAAGGTAAACGTGGACAAATACAGAACTTTCTACCTGGCAATCAACAAGTTCTATTCGGCAGAGTCTGGCGAAGCTGATTCTGAGGTAGACCTCACAACCAAGAAAAAAGACTATCTCAGCAACTTGACACTTCTTGACAGCGCTACAAACCGAGAGTATAAAGATGCGCCATTTGCCTATAAACGATATTGCATCATCAAGTATGATCGAAAGGGAGACCGCTTCATTCCTCTATGCACCCGCAATTTGTTTCTGAAATATTACACAGACAGCGAC
Source organism: Prevotella sp. (assembly GCA_050875105.1). Lineage (GTDB taxonomy): Bacteria > Bacteroidota > Bacteroidia > Bacteroidales > Bacteroidaceae > Prevotella. Next base: position 2,635 of record JBNMMB010000093.1, read on the forward strand.
AAGGCATCGTCTTATCTGGACAACATGCGGTGGAACAGCAACGATCGGGAAGGATATATGAGGGCAATGCACGAAGCTGTAGACCCAATTTTCGATTCGGTAATCATAAATGACAAGGAAGAACAGAAATGAGTGACAACCTGAAGAAATACAGTTTCAACGACCTTTTGAAACAAGGCAAGATCCGCATTCCCAAAATTCAACGCGACTACGCCCAAGGAAGGCCTGGCGAGAAAGTGGAAGAGATTCGCAAGGTCTTTGTTCACACTCTTCTGCTGGTGGTGAAAGGCAAACGGCCCGCAACAGAACTCGACTTTGTGTATGGCAGCAACCGCAGAGGATCCTTTGAACCGCTCGACGGTCAGCAACGTCTCACAACACTGTTTCTTCTTCACTGGATGATGGGCGTTGAGTTACACATTGCTGAAGACAAGAAGCATTCTGTCTTCACTTACGAAACACGCAACACCTCAGAAGAATTTTGCGATGAGCTGGTGCAGCATGACGCATTGGCATTGGTCAAGGAAGCGCAGACTGTTTCAAAGAAGCAGAACAAGGAAGTCATGCCATCCACCATAATAAAAAAGAGAGATTGGTTTAAGTGGGAATGGAAATATGACCCCACAATTCTCTCCATGCTTGTCATGATAGATGCCATTTATCGTGGAATGGGCGAGGACTGGAACATGGACATGGACTCATGTCGTAAAAATCTGGAGCACATCACATTTCATCTTTTGAATCTCGGAGAATTTGGCCTATCAGACGAATTGTTCATTAAGATGAATGCACGTGGAAAGCAACTGTCTGATTTTGACAAACTGAAATCCACACTTGAAGAAGAACTCCAAATACAGCAAAAAGAAACCAATGAGCAAGGCCGTCCTCTCGCAACCGAGACAGAGGAGGAGATGTGGCGCTCACTGATGGATGGCGCATGGATTGACCTGTTTTGGCACAAGTATGCAAGGCAAACGATTATCGACACAGAATCAGTAGACATTGAGACCCGCAAGAAGAGACGTCTGGCGGCCGCCAAGTTCTCTGAGCTACAATTTAAAAAATTAATACTACGATTGATCGCCCTACAGTTACTTGAGAATGAAAACACACCCACTCAACTTGCAGAAGTCGCATACAAGATGGATGAGTGGGACATAGACAGCTTGCTGTTTGCATATACAGACAGTTTGACAGAGCTGCGTAGTGGCGAAATCCATGTAGTCGTGCAAGCGACAACGCCAACTTTGGATTTCAAGCAACTGATAAATGACGTGAACTCCTTAATATACAAGGACACTAATGGCATTTGCTATGAAATCTCCTACCTGCTGCCTGACATAAGCCATATAGAAAAGGATAAACGTTCTCTGTTTGACTCCTTTTTAGAGCCAAAAGTCGCCAATGATGTGGAATTGACTTTTTATGCCATGCTGCTGTTTCTTCGAGCTTTTTCTGCATCTAAGTCGAGAAAAGAGGCACAAGAGATGACAGCCTTCTATTTTGACAAGAACCAACATGAGGCATGGCTAAAAAACTTGGAGGCATGGGTCAGGACGACACGCAACATACTCCTTAACGACAATAACAATCAACGAATAGACAAACTACAGTTCTCCAAAGAAGCGACTGTTAGTTTGAAGCAACTGGCTAAAGATCTCACGACATTTGTTTATGAACAAGGACTGGACATTGAGAAAGACCAGCATGTCGTGAAAAAGTTCTTGAAAGAAACGAAAAGAAATTATCCACGGCTTGACAACCAGTCCTTGGCCGAAGAAAGACTCAAGGCCTCCTTGTCGCTGATGGATGGCGAATGGGAAAAGTGCTTTGACAAGACAGAACAGCATCCTTATCTGTGGGGACAGATACGCTGTCTCCTAAATTGGTCTGACTGTAAGTTGGACGCTTTCAAGGATTATAGCATAAAATTGACAGAGATGCTTGATTGCATCCAAGACCACAGTCTGACCTTCTACTCAGCCATGCTGGCCTTCATGCCCAGCTGCTGGGAGGAAGCTAACCGCCTGTACCTGTATAACAAAGACCGTGACAATAGTTTCAAGCGTTACCTGCGGGAACACACAAGGGAAAAACAAGCTTATGGAAAAAACATCAAGGCCTTGATTGACATATGGAGAGCCAAATATCCATCCATGTCAGCAATAGATTTTTTGGAGGCATTAATAGCCGACAGACAGAAGGAATGCGCTCCTTGGATTCAGTGCGTCGTCAAGTGTCCTGCCATCCTTGATGAAGCTTGGAACAAGCGCATTTACAGCCAAAGCGGCCATGTCATTATCGCCCAGCGCAAGACCCAAGCCAGCCACTGCTTTGACCCAATACTAGTGTATCTGCGGAATGTCTGCCTGGCAAACAAGATTGGAAATGACCAGTTCACGCTCTATGATTCGCAAGGAGAATACGAGCATGCATTCCATTTGGAGATAAATAAACATCATTATCTTGTGGAGTGGTATGGAACAGAAGGCAAATACTCGATCAGAACAGACAACACTGAAGAGCCTCTTGTCTTAGGCCAACAAGCAATGATCGAATACATGGAAAAAATCATCCAGGGCGATGACTTCATAGCATAAGCCTCATATCACAACACACCAGTCCAGGATAAAACAGAGACAATAAACGAGTAACTTTTTGTTCCAAACATTTGGGCGAGACAGAAAGAATTCGTAATTTTGCCTTTAATCAGATTACATAGACACATGACACAAGAAGAAGACATACGCAACGCTGTCCGCGTGCTCCGTGAGGGCGGCGTCATCCTCTACCCCACCGACACGGTGTGGGGCATCGGCTGCGACGCCACCAACGCCGAGGCCGTGGCCAAGGTTTACCAGATCAAGCAGCGCGACGACTCGAAGGCACTCATCTGCCTCGTCGACAGCGACGCACGCCTGCAGCGCTACGTCAGGCAGGTGCCGCCCGTGGCCTGGGATCTCCTCGACGCCGCCGTGACCCCCATGACGGTCATCCTCGACGGTGCCGTCAACCTGGCACCCAACCTCATCGCCGAGGACGGCAGCATCGCCCTGCGCATCACCAAGGAACCGTTCTCTCACGAGTTGTGCTACCGCTTCCAGAAGGCCCTGGTCTCCACCAGCGCCAACATCAGCGGGCAGCCCGCCGCACAAAACTATTGCGACATCACGCCTGAACTGCTGGAGCAGGTAGACTACGTTTGTTTCACACGCCGACAGGAACACAAGCCCCACAAGCCCAGTTCCATCGTGAAGCTCGGCGCCGACGGAGAGGTGACCATCATTAGGAAATGAGTCAAGCCGTCACCTCATCACCCGAAGCGTCGGAGGGTCTGCTCGACAGGCTGATAGCCTGGCGGCAGCGTAACCTCACCGACAAACAGACCACACAGGTGCTGGCGTTCTTCGTCGGCATCCTGGCCGCCGTGGCCGCCTACCTGTTGCATGGCATCATCCATCTCATCCAACGGTTGCTGACCAACGGCTTCGACACCGACGCCCCCAACTGGCTCTTTTTGCTCTTCCCAGTGGTAGGCATCTGGCTCACCTCACTCTTTATAAAATATGTGGTGCGCGACAACATCTCGCACGGCATCACGCGCGTGCTCTACGCCATCTCCACCAAGCGGTCGCGACTGAGGCGCCACAACTGTTGGACATCGGTCGTGGCATCGGCCATCACCATCGGCTTCGGCGGATCGGTGGGCGCCGAGGCCCCCATCGTGCTCACCGGTTCGGCCATCGGCAGCAACCTCGGACAACTCTTCAAGCTCGACAAGCGACAGTTGATGTTGCTCGTGGGCTGTGGCGCGGCAGCCGCCGTGGCCGGCATCTACAAGGCCCCCATCGCCGGTCTGGTGTTCACCCTCGAGGTGCTCATGATCGACATGACCATGGCCTCCATCGTGCCCATCCTCATCGCCACCATCACGGCCAACGTGACGAGCTACATGCTCGTCGGCGACAAGTCGATGTTCTCGTTCACCCTCGACTCGGCATGGAGCGTCGAGCGCATCCCCGCCACGGTGTTGCTGGGCGTGTTCTGCGCCTTTGTCAGTCTCTACTTCATGCGCGGCATGAACTGGTGTGAGAGCATTTTCGCCCGCATGCGCCGCCACCCCTACTACAAACTGTTGCTCGGCGGACTGGTGCTGAGCACACTCATTTTCTTCTTCCCCTCGCTCTATGGTGAGGGTTGGGACAGCATTGGCATCCTGCTCAACGGCAAGACACAAGCCGACTGGGACCAGGTGATGAACGGGTCGCTCTTCTACGGCCATACCGAGTTGCTCGTGGTCTATGTGGCCCTGGTGTTGCTCACCAAGATCGTGGCCACATCGTCGACCAATGGCGCCGGCGGTTGTGGCGGAACCTTCGCACCGTCGCTCTTTGTGGGCGGTTTTGCAGGCTTCTTCTTCTCCCGCCTGTGGAACATGGAACAGATTGGCGTCTACATCCCCGAGAAGAACTTCGCCCTGTTGGGCATGGCCGGCGTGATGGCCGGTGTGATGCATGCGCCCCTCACCGGCATCTTCCTCATCGCCGAGATCACGGGCGGTTACCAGCTCTTCGTGCCGCTGCTCATCGTCAGCGTGGTGAGCGTCATGGTCATCAGCATCTTTGAGCCCCACAGCATCTACGCCATGCGACTGGCGCGCGAGGGCAAGCTCGTCACCCACCACACCGACCACAGCGTGCTCACGCTGATGAGCATGGAGGCCATCATCGAGAAAGACTGCACAAGCGTCAGTCCCGACATGCCCTTGGGACGCGTGGTCAGCGTGCTCAGCAACAGCGACAGCGACTTCCTGCCGGTGCTCGACCAGGGCGGACGGCTCCTCGGCGAGATCAGCATCACAAAGATCCGAAACATCGTGTTCCGGCCCGAGCTCTACCAGAAGTTGCGGGCCAGTCAGGTGATGACGCCCGTGCCCGCCATCCTCTACCGCAACGAGCCGATGACCGACGTCATGCGGAAGTTTGACACGACCAACGCCAGTGCCCTGCCCGTGGTCGACATCAACAACGTGCTACAGGGCTATATCACCCGCACCAGACTCTATCGCACCTACCGCAGCATGGTGGCCGATTTCTCCACAGAATGACACATTGTAAACAGCTATCTGCCAAAACATTTGCTCAATCCAAGAAAAAAGTGTAATTTTGCACGCTGAATGATGCCGTTTCCCATACAAATCGACCTCTTTGAGCTCATCCTCAAAGGCGTGCTCATCGGAATTATCGCTTCTGCGCCGATGGGCCCGGTGGGCATATTGTGTATCCAGCGCACCCTTAGGAAAGGCCGTTGGTATGGACTTGTGACAGGCATCGGCGCCGCCGTGAGCGACATCATCTATGCCCTGTTCACTGGTTTCGGCATGAGCTTCGTCATGGACCTCATCACCAACCCCACCAACAAGTTTTGGTTGCAGATCTCAGGCAGTATTGTGCTGATGATCTTCGGCGTGTATTGTTGGCGAAGCAAACCCTCGCGCGGCGTGGAAAACAACGGACAGAAGAAGAAAGGATCGTTGCTCCACAATGGCATCACGGCCTTCCTCGTCACCTTCTCCAACCCACTCATCATCTTCCTCTTCATGGCAGCCTTCGCCCAGTTTGCCTTCGTCATCCCCAACCATCCTGTGGAGATGACGGCCGGCTACGCCAGCATCGTGCTCGGCGCGCTGCTCTGGTGGTACGGACTGACATGGATCGTGGCCAAGGTGGGCAACAAATTTGACGAGACGGGCATCCTCATCATCAACAGGGTGATCGGCTCCATCGTCATTCTCTTCTCCCTCGCGGTGCTCATCGGCACCGTCTTCAACCTCTACACCTTTCATTATTAGGTAGGCTTAAAAGATAAAATAGGCATATTAGGCCTATTAGGCATTTTTGGCAACAGGCCACACAATACACACCTCTCACAGAAAACACACACACCATGTTCATAGCCCAAGAAATCCGCAAGAAGTCGATAGCCGAATACCTGCTCTACATGTGGCAGATTGAAGACTTGATACGCGCCTACGGCTGTTCACTCAGTCGCCTGCGCCACGAGTATATCGACAAATTCCAGTATACCGACGACCAGAAAGACGAGGAGACCGACTGGTTTGGCAACCTCATCCGCATGATGAACGAGGAGGGCAAGCGCGAGCAAGGACACCTGCAGATCAACCAGGTGACCCTGCAAGACCTCGCCGAGCTCCACAACCACCTCTTGCAGTCGGGAAAGTTCCCATTCTACAACGCCGAATATTACAAGGTGTTGCCCTTCATCGTGGAACTGCGCAACAAGGGCGACAAGGACATCAACGAGATTGAGACCTGCCTCGACGCCCTCTATGGCGTGATGCTCCTACGCATGCAGCAGAAAGAGGTGTCGGCAGAGACCGAGAGCGCCATCAAGGCGATCACCACCTTCATCGGCATGCTCAGCGACTACTATGCCAAGGACCGCACCGAAGGCCTCGACTTCGGCGACGAATAAAGGTGGTTTTTCACCACCATAAATAGACTAAGAAAACACCCAATAGACATGAATATTCTTGTAACAGGAGCCAACGGCCAGCTCGGCAACGAGATGCAACTGGTCAGCCGGCAGTCGGAAAAAGACAACTACACCTTCACCGACGTGTGTGAAGGTTACCAGAAACTCGACATCACCAACCTCGACGACATCCGCAAGGCTGTCAAGGAAGGCAACATCCAGTGTATCATCAATTGCGCCGCATGGACCAATGTGGACAAGGCGGAGACCGCCGGCCCCATTGTGGAAACACTCAACGCCACCGCGCCAGCCTATCTGGCCCAGGCCATGAAGGAAGTGGGCGGACTGCTGGTGCACATCAGCACCGACTATGTCTTCGGCGGCGACCCCTACAACACGCCTTGCCGCGAGGACCAGAAGGGCACCCCGACTGGCGTCTACGGCCTGACCAAGCTCCACGGCGAGCAACAGATCGAAGCATCGGGAGCCAACCACATCATCATCCGCACAGCATGGCTCTACTCTGAGTTTGGTCACAACTTCGTGAAGACGATGCTCCAGCTCACCGCCACCAAGCCCCAACTGAAGGTGGTGTTCGACCAGACGGGCACGCCGACCTACGCCGGCGACCTGGCACAAGCCATCTTCGACATCGTGGAGAAGCGCCAGTATGAGGGCCATTCGGGCATCTACCACTTCTCCAACGAGGGCGTCACGTCCTGGTATGACTTCACCAAGAAGATTGCCGAGCTCGCCGGCCACACGGCATGCGACATCCAACCCTGCCACAGCGACGAGTTCCCCTCGCCCGTGATGCGCCCCGCCTACAGCGTGCTCGACAAGACCAAGATCAAGGAAACATTCGGCGTGAAGGTGCCCTACTGGGAGGACAGCCTCAAGAAATGCATGACCACGCTGCTCAATCAACAATAACCCACACACCCACATGGCAAGCATAGCAAACGAAATCAAGCGGAGACGCACCTTCGCCATCATCTCGCACCCTGATGCCGGTAAGACCACCCTGACGGAGAAGTTCCTGCTCTTCGGAGGACAGATCCAGGTGGCTGGCGCCGTGAAGAACAACAAGATCCGAAAGACAGCCACGTCAGACTGGATGGACATCGAGAAGCAGCGTGGCATCTCGGTCTCCACATCGGTCATGGAGTTCGACTACCTGCCCGAGGGACAGGAGGGCGAGCCCTATAAGGTGAACATCCTCGACACGCCAGGTCACCAGGACTTTGCGGAAGACACCTACCGCACGCTCACCGCCGTCGACTCAGCCATTATCGTCGTCGACTCAGCCAAGGGCGTGGAGGCGCAGACCCGCAAGCTCATGGAGGTGTGCCGCATGCGCAACACCCCTGTCATCATCTTCATCAACAAGATGGACCGCGAAGGCCGCGACCCCTTCGACCTGCTCGACGAACTGGAACAGGAGTTGCAGATCCACGTGAGGCCCCTCTCATGGCCCATCGGCCAGGGCGCAAAGTTCAAGGGCGTCTACAACATCTATGAGCAACAGCTCAACCTCTTCACGCCGAACAAGCAACGCGTCACGGAGAAGGTGGCGGTGGACATCAGCAGCAGCGACCTCGACAACCACGTGGGCGAGCAAGAAGCCCAGCGACTGCGCGACGACCTGGAGCTCATCGATGGCGTCTACCCGACATTCAACACCGACGACTACCTCAAGGCAGATGTGGCTCCCGTGTTCTTCGGATCAGCGCTCAACAACTTCGGTGTGCAGGAGTTGCTCAACTGCTTCGTGGAGATTGCCCCCAGTCCCCGTCCCACCAAGGCTGAGGAGCGCATGGTGGAGCCCACCGACAGCAAGTTCACCGGTTTCATCTTCAAGATCACGGCCAACATCGATCCCAACCACCGTTCGTGCATCGCCTTCTGCAAGGTCTGCTCAGGCAAGTTTGTGCGCAATGCACCCTACAAGCACGTGCGCCTCGACAAGACGGTGCGCTTCTCATCGCCCACGCAGTTTATGGCCCAGCGCAAGAGCACGGTCGACGAGGCTTACCCCGGCGACATCGTGGGTCTGCCCGACAATGGCATCTTCAAGATTGGTGACACGCTGACCGAAGGCGAGGAGTTGCACTTCCGCGGTCTTCCCTCGTTCTCACCAGAGCTGTTCAAGTATATTGAGAACGACGATCCCATGAAGTCGAAGCAGTTCCAGAAGGGCATCGAGCAACTAATGAACGAAGGTGTGGCCCAGATGTTTGTCAACCAATTCAACAACCGACGCATCATCGGCACCGTCGGCCAGTTGCAGTTTGAGGTCATCCAGTATCGCCTCGAGCACGAGTACAACGCCAAGTGTCGTTGGGAGCCCGTCCACCTCTACAAAGCATGTTGGATTGAGAGCGACGACGCTGCCGAACTCGACAACTTCAAGAAGCGCAAGTACCAGTATATGGCCAAGGACATCGAGGGCCGCGACGTGTTCCTCGCCGACTCCAGTTATGTGCTGTCGATGGCCCAACAGGACTTCACCCACATCCGCTTCCATTTCACCAGCGAGTTTTAAGCGACTTGGTTCCCTGAGCCTTGGCGCACAAAAGGTGCTGAAGCCACAACCAACAACATAAAAAGAATCCTAACTGCAAAAGAACAGCAGTTAGGATTTTTTTTTGTAAATATCACAAAACAATCCTCACTTTAAGGAATTATTCGTATCTTTGTAGAGGAACCAAGCTGCAACCCATTATGTCAGACACCAAACGAAGAATGCTACCCGTAGGACTTCAGTCTTTCACGGAGATAAGGAAGAAACACTATCTGTATGTGGACAAGACTGACCTTGTATGGAAACTTGCCCAAAGGGTAAAATACAACTACTTGAGCCGTCCGCGCCGATTCGGCAAGTCGGTGCTTGTCGACACACTGCAAGCCTACTTCGAGGGCCGACGAGACCTCTTCGAGGGCCTAAAGATCATGGATATGGAAACAGAGTGGACACAGCATCCCGTCATCCGCCTCGACATGAGCCGTGGCGGAGCGACAGAAGCCAGCCTGTGCTCCTATTTAGGTCTTGCATTCAGCAGATATGAAGCCCTTTACTCCATACCGACGCAACAGGACGCATCGCTTGCAAGCCGTTTCGACTCCATCATTCTCGCAGCCTACCAGCAGACGGGTCAACAGGTGGCTATCCTCATCGACGAGTACGACTCGCCACTGCAACACTCATGGCACACGCCCGAGCACGAGGCCTGCACGGCCGTCTACCGCGAGGTGTTTGCCATCCTCAAGGCCGACGACGAGTATGAGCGTTTTGTCTTCATCACCGGCATCACCAAGTTCACACAGATATCACTCTTCTCCGTGCTCAACAACCTGCTCAACATCAGCTTTGAGCCCGACTACGCCAGCATCTGCGGCATCACAAGGCAGGAGATCGAAGACAACTTCATGCCCGAGGTGGAACAGATGGCGGAGATGAACGGATGGACAGCCAGTGAGACCCTGGAGAAGCTGAAAGCCTACTACGACGGCTATCACTTCTGCCGCCTCAACATGGTCGATGTCTACAACCCCTTCAGCCTCATCAACGCCCTGTACCTCAAAGACCTCCGCGGCTACTGGGCATCATCGGGCGCCACCTCGCTGCTGCCCAAGTTTGTGAGCGACATGGAGATCCACCTCAACGACTTCGACCATTGCTCGGTGCTCCGCGGCATCCTCG
>JBNMMB010000094.1:0-12801 GCA_050875105.1 Prevotella sp.
CATTCCTAGTAAGAATGGGCGAAGTGTGTAACAGGTGTTACGAGGGGAATAACTGCGAGGTTTTTATTACAATTATTGCTAAGGGTAGACAAAAACAGGGAAGACAACTCATACAACTTTTACAACTAGATACAACTTATTTCTGCTCAGTGAGGGGCCCAACGGGCGGACAACACGGACAACTTTTGTTGCGCGTTCGGCGCAAACGGATCTTTCTTCGAACACGAGACTTGTCGCAGACCCTCTGACCATCGGGAAGTAATTTCTCTAATTTAACGAATGACAGCTGAGGGGAAGCGCGTTGGGCGCTGGGGGGTTAGACGACAATCGGGACAATGATGGACAATGGGGTTGACAAAAACAGGGTTAAACCCCAGATGGTTTTCTGAGCCTGCGACTTGCCCTCCTTGTTTGCTCGTGACCTTACGTGAGCGAGCTCACGACGGACACGAACAAACAAGGAGGGCTGTGGCGCTCGGGCGCCACTCAGAAAACCATCTGGCTATAAACCAAGTTAAACAGCTCACGCCACCACAGGAGGAGGATACTGATTAAACAGCATTACTGGTTGGAGAAAGGCCTATGGACCTTGTGACGTGGGACACTTCACCCACTATGGATTGTCCCTCATTGTCCCCGATTGTCGTCAAAAAAAACAAGCGCCCAACGCGCAACAAAAGTTGTCTATGTTGTCTGCCCGTTGGGCCACCTCTGAGCAGAAAGGTTGTATTCAGTTGTAAAAGTTGTATGAGTTGTCCTAAATCTCATGATTGTCCTCCGTGACGTGGGACACGTCACCCACTGTGAGATTAGGCTTGTGATCTCAGTGTCCCGTATAGTCTTGCAAATTCATTTAAATGGATGACTACGAGTTTGGGGAAGTCAATGTTTTCCAACTCCTTGATTTATATCGTGTGCGCAAATGTTCTGATTGCATGGTCTGCAACTTTTCATCGCTCCAAGCACCAGAGTCCCAAAGTTTGTCTAATTCCTTCTGCATCCGATCATTGACAAACTTGACTAATGTTCGTTTCAGGTCTATCAGGTCTTGGTCTGACTGCAAACAAGAAACGACATTGAGCACCGCCAGTTGGGCCGGGTTGAAATGTGATGTATGCATTGACATAATTAGCTCATTGAAAGGTTTGTGATGCGAAGATAATCTATTATTGCCTAATCACCAAATACGTTTAGGATTTTTAAGAATTGTCACTAGGTGGTGGACATGTTCACACATGGGGTTTTGACGACAATCGAGGACAATGGGGGACAATATTGTTGCACGTTGGGCGCAACGGGGCATGCGGATATGGAAGGAGTGATACGGCTGGTGCGATTAACTATGGGGGACCCGCTATCAAGTACAGTCGGCTTCTCTATCGGGTACTGCTGGCTTCTCTATCAAGTACAGCCGGCTTCTCTATCGAGTACTGCTGGCTTCTCTATCAAGTACTGCTGGCTTCTCTATCAAGTACTGCAGTGATCAACTAAAGGCGGCTGTTGCTTCAGTAACTACAGCGGCCTTCTTCATGTTCTTGCGACGTGTCCATCTGTCTGTTAGCATGAATTTAGCGGATGGCTATCAGAAGTGTGTTGGACGCTGGGGGGGGTAGACGACAATCGGGGACAATGAGGGACAATCTATAGTGGGTGACGTGTCTCACGTCACTGCGAATGGCTATGAGGAGGTTGAAGACAACTTATACAACTACTACAACATTTTACAACTTTTTGGCTCTGGGAAGGCCCAACGGGCAGACAACACGGACAACCTTTGTTGCGCGTTGGGCGCAACGGCTCACGCATTGTTTTTGTTGGCACACGGATTGTGAGATTTTTTCGAACACGAATTAAGCGAATTAAACGAATGACTATCAAAAGCGCGTTCGGCGCTGGATTACAGATTATACAAATCGGCTGCATTCGGGAAATTAGGGATATTCGTGTTCGGTCAAAATAACTTGTGTTCGTACGTCGACCACGAGACTTGTCGCAGACCCACTGACCAACGGGAAGTAATTTCTCTAATTTAACGAATGACAGCTGATAGGAAGTGCGTTCGGCGCTTGATGTTTTTGACGACAATTGGGGACAATGAGGGACAATGGGGTTGACAAAAACAGGGTTAAACACCAGATGGTTTTCTGAGCCTGCGGCTTGCCCTCCTTGTTTGCTCGTGACCTTACGTGAGCGAGCTCACGTAAGGTCACGAGCAAACAAGGAGGGCTGTGGCGCTCGGGCGCCACTCAGAAAGCCATCTGGCTATAAACCGAGTTAAACAGCTCACGCTACCACATGGGATGAATACTGATTAAACAGCATTACTGGTTGGAGAAAGGCCTGACGGCCTTTGTGACGTGGGACACGTCACCCACTAGCGGGGACATTGGTTTACATGCAACCACTCACAACAGGCCTTATCATTCCACATTCTTGATGAGTCTGTGGTTGTCTGGTGGGATGGCGGGTTAGGGATTGGGCGACAGCACGTGGCGGATGATCTTCTTGTTGGCCTCGTTGACCGTGTCCTGGTCGATGGAGGCCAGGTAGATCTGGGTGGTGTGGTAGGAGGTGTGGCCCATGCCCTCGCTGATGGTGGCGATGGGGATGTTGAGGCGTAGGGCTATGCTGGCCCAGGTGTGGCGCGCCACATAGGTGGTGAGCGGCAGGCGGAGGCCAGCGAGGCGGCCGACAGTCTTCAGGTGGTAGTTGGTGTTGTGCTCCACCCGTCGGTAGGCGGCGTAGGGGTCACGCTCATGGCCCGTCAGGATGGGCAGCAGGTAGGGCGACGACAGGGTCTGGTCGGCATACTTGTCGACGAGGGCCTGCATGGGTCTCTCCCACTCGATGCACAGGCGCTGGTGGGTCTTCCGCCGATTGTAGACGACCACGCCCCCTCGCAGGTCGCTCTTCCTCAGGAAAGCCATGTCGACGAAGGCCATGCCGCGCAGGTAGAAGCTGAGCAGGAAGAGGTCGCGCGCCCTTTCGAGCGACGAGCCGCTGGGCAGTTGCAGTCGTTCGATGCGCCGTATGTCGGTCAGGCCGATGGCCCTCTTCGCCGTGCGCACGCCCGCTGTCTGCACCCCGGCGAAGAGGTCGCGCTGTGGCGCATGGCCCGCAGCCACCGCCTTGCGATAGAGCGTGCGGAGGGTGCGCAGGTAGAACGCCACCGTGTTTGGGCAGGCACCCCGATGGCGTAGCCATGTCTGGTAGCGCTCCATCATGTCGGCCGTCATCTCAGCGAAGGTGAGGTCCTCGTGGTTGCGAAAGGCCATGAAGCGGCGGGCGGCAGTGGCGTAGTTGTTGCGCGTGCCGATGCAGCGCATCTGTTCCTTCACCGCTATCTGTTGGCGGAAGAAGGCGAAGACCGTCGGGCTGGGCAACAGCAGGCGCAGCGCGCGGGCGAGGTCGTCGACGGAGCACGGGCAGTCAGCAGCGGTCCTGTCGGCCAGGAGGCGCTGCATCTGTTGCTGTTCCCAGCACACCGTGGCCCGTAGGAGGCGGAGGTGGGCCAGTCGGTCGCGGTGGCGATCGGTGATGATGGAGGCCGTGTGGTCGTCCCACTCGTCGGGGAAGAGACGGTAGTTGGTGCGGATGACGCGCTGGTGGCGGTCGTGGGTGAGCAGGTAATACAATGTGCCCTCATGGGCCTCGGCAGAGGCGGGGCGAAACTTGAGTTGGATGGTTGTCATGATGATGAATTTGTTTTTGTTTTCGGTTTGCACCTTATTATAATGTGGATGATTATGGTGGCGCACGGATGTTTTTTTGACGACAATGTGGGACAATGAGGGACAATCTATAGTGGGTGACGTGTCTCACGTCACTGCGATTGGCTATGAGAAGGTTGAAGACAACTGATACAACGATTACAACCCTTTACAACTTTTCTTTTGATGCGATGGTGCCCAACGGGCGGACAACATAGACAACTTTTGTTGCGCATTGGGCGCAACGGCTTACGCAGAGACTGGGGAAGGACTATGATCCTTAGTGGGTGACGTGTCCCACGTCACATAGTCAAACGGAGGGAAAGGCCTGGCGGCCTTGTGACGTGGGACACGTCACCCACTGCATACTGATTGGACACACTGGGTGGCTACACTGCATACTGGGTGGAGGGGTTGATGGCGCGCTATGCGAAAGGGGATGAAGAGCTATAGATTGTTGAAAGGATTTACTTTTTGTGAAGTGACGTTTCATCGATATGGTAAATTGGCTTAATTTTCTTTCCATTTTTTGGTCGTCACAATGCTGCGGACTACCTTTGCAATCACGACAGGAGCGGCAACGCTCCACCGCGTATTCATGATAACACAAAAGAAAATGAGACAAAACCTCACAAACCCAAAAACACCAAAGCGTATGACAAACGATTATCACAACAACACCGACGCCGTGAGCACCCCACCCCACGCGTTCACCATGACCTATGAGCAGCGGCTCGACCTCGAAGACCGCCTGGTGGAGGTGGTCTGCGACGTGATAGACTGCGACATGGGCGACATCTCGTGGCCTGGGCCCACCTGCCGACTGATGGAGTTGGCATGGGCGATGAGCCGCCTCCACCGCATCATCGACCACGCCACGGGGCGCCCCATGACCATGCAGCACCTCGCCACACGGCTCTGCAAGAAGTTGGGCCGACGGTTGCCCACCAACATCTACAGTGTGGCGCGACAGAGCCTGCTGTCAGGGCGCCCCTCGGTCATCGACTGCTTCGGCAGTCTCTGGTATGAGAGCGGTATAGACCCGAAGGCGCTCCTCCTGGGGACAGGAGCCAAAGACCGATTCAAACACGATCTGACAACCTTATCACGCTCCGCATCATGATCGACGAATACGAACAGCAACAACGGCGCCTTGCCCGTCGCCGAGAGGCCCTGCGCCAGCTGACGGCCGACGTGCGCCACCTGGTGGCCCAGCCACCGGCTTCGGTGGCCTGGCCCAGGACGAAGACCGACCTCGTGGAGATGGTCAACCTCGCCTGGCAGACCCACGAGATCACCGACGGTTATGGGCGGCCCTGCACACGCACGGAGCTGGCACGGCGGGCCTTCAGCGCCGTGGGCCTGGAGGTGCCACGATCGCTCGCCCACTGGGTGTGGAAGATCAACAACCGCGTCACCGACCACCGATCGGTGCTCCGCACTTATCTCAGAGACTGAGCCTTCGCTCCAACCTAAAAATCTGACACCTTACATAATAAATAAGGTGGGGGTCACCAGCCTCCACCACAAACACGCAACACAAACACTTTTTTTAATCATCAATGCCATGACAAACACAGAACGTACCATGCTCTCTGAGCACTTCATGCTCTACGAGATGACTCGCTCCGGCGTAGCCGCCGACAACGACCTGACGAACCGTCCCAACGACAAGCAGACGGAGGCGCTGCGCGCCCTCTGCCAGCACGTGCTCGAACCCCTCCGCCGCCGGTTTGGGCCGATCGTCATCTCGAGTGGCTATCGCTCGCCGGCCGTCAACCGCCTCATCCACGGTGCGGCATCCAACTCGCAGCACACCAAGGGCGAGGCGGCCGACCTCGTGATCGGCACGGCCGAGCGGGGCGTCGCCATGTATCGCTACATCCGCGAGAACCTCGACTTCGACCAACTCATCTGGGAGCCCATCGGGGCCCGCCAGCCTCGCTGGATACACGTGAGCTACACGCTCCGACGGAAGAACCGCCACAGCGTGTTGTGAGAAAGACAAAAGGCTGATTGGGCGGCGCACGGGGAGGGAGGGTTGGGGTGGCACACGGATCACGCGGATGTTTTTGACGACAATGGGGGACAATGGGGGACAATCTATAGTGGGTGACGTGTCTCACGTCACTACGATTGGCTATGATGAGATTGAAGACAACTCATACAACAAATACAACATTTTACAACTTTTTTGCTCAGGGAGGGGCCCAACGGGAGGACAACAAGGACAACTTTTGTTGCGCATTCGGCGCAAGGGCTCACGCAGATTTTTTTTCGAACACTAATTACTCGAATTGAACGAATGACTATCAAAAGCGCGTTCGGCGCTGAATTACACGAATATCTATTTTGACGACAATCGGGGACAATGATGGACAAGCTATAGTGGGTGACGTGTCTCACGTCACTACAAATGGCAATGATGAGATTGAAGACAACTCATACAACGATTACAACTTTTTACAACTTTTTCTTGCGGGGCGTGGGGCCCAACGGGCGGACAACAAGGACAACTTTTGTTGCGCGTTGGGCGCTTAGGGTTTTGACGACAACGATGGACAAGCTATAGTGGGTGACGTGTCTCACGTCACGCGGATGAGGAAAGGCCTGGCGGCCTTGTGCGGTGGGACACCGCACCCACTATAGGGCTGGGGCGGCTTTGGTGCGTGTTCCGCGCAACAAAAGCATAGCGTTTTGACTATGTTTGCAGCAAAATGCACGAGAAAGCAAACTTTTTGCTACATTTTTCTTCATAAGTAATCAAAAAGCGTTATCTTTGCAACCGTCAATCGGAACGGGCGCCAGTAAGAAACGTGCGGCACTGGGACTGACGGGTCTGATGACAACCAGCCGAAAGGAGAAATTCACAATACAAACATACAAGTTCGCACAACGATTATTCAACATCAAGCTTATGAAGCATTATCTACGCACACTGACCATCGGCGCGGTGCTGTCGATCACCTCGGGAGGAGCCACGGTGGCTTACGCCCAACACGGACAGCCCCACACCGTAGCCGCCCAAACGCTGTTTGACCAGGTGACCCTCACCTGGGAGAAGCCCACAGACGCCATCACCCTGCAATGGCACGACGGCGAGGACTACAACGGAGCCGACGGCGTGCTCACCAATCCCGAAGGAGCGGTGACCTTCTACGTTGGTTCAAAGTTCACAGAGGCCGACTTGGCCAACTATGTCGGTGAGCAAGTAGACGCCATCAGCATGTTTGAGTACCGTCCCATCTACAAGGCCACCGTCATCATCTACGAGAACGGCAAGCCCGTGGTGGAACAGCCCGTGGACCTCACCGACTACAAGAAAAACACATGGCGCAAGACCACCCTCGCCCACCCCTACACCATCAAGGCAGGCACCAACGTGATGTTTGTCGTGAAATACGAGTATGGCCGCAACCTCGAGTTGACAGCCATCTGCGACCGTAAGCCCACGGTGGGCAAAGGCAACCTCTACTCCTATGACGGCAAGACCTGGAAGGACGACGCCCCTGGCGACTTCCTCATCACCGCCAACATCAAGAACGACGCCACCGCGGAGCCCATGGGCTACAACCTGTATCGCAACGACACCAAGCTCAACCCGGAGCTGCTGGCTGCCGACAGCACCACGGTCCTCTTGAGCCATGAGCCCACAGGCGCCTATACCTATAAGGTGTCGGCCGTGTATGCCGACGGCGAGAAGTTCTCGTATGGCGTCAACGCCTCACCCAGGTCGGTCGACGACCAGGTGCCACCCGTGTCGTATGCCACAGCATCGACCGACGGCCTGTCGAACACGCTCACCTGGACCGCACCCCTGAAGCGCGGCACCGAGATGACGTGGGGCAACAAGACCTACGCCAACGCCATCGGCGGCACCGCCACCTCAAACGCCAAGGTATGGATCAAGCAAGAGTTCTCAGCGACCGACATGGCCGCCTTCCCCAACCACCAGATCACCGCCATCAACGCCTATGTGGGCCCTGAGGGCGGCATCACGGGCGCTACGCTGTGGGTCATGAAGAACGGCGTGATCGACTACAGCGAGCCCGTCAGCGAGGCCGCCGTGGCCGCCATCACAGCCGGCGGATGGAACAAGTTTGCCCTGTCCACCCCCTACAAGATGGAGCTCGGCAACAGCTATGCCTTCGGCCTCTACTACACCCAGACCGCCAAGAAGCACCCCGTGGGTGTGGACAACAGCACAGCGGTCAACGTGAAGGGCAACTCCTTCTCGACCAGTTCGCCCAACTCCACCGACTTCAACAAGAGCAAGCCCTCATGGAAGACGCTCGCCTCCGGCAAGATTGCCGGCAACCTCATGCTCTCGGCCGATGTGACAGCCCTCAGCGAGGCAGCCAATAGTAGCCAGAAGGTGGCCTCGTATAACATCTACCGCGACGGCACACTCGTGCGCCAGGCGGTGACCAACACGACATACACCGACCCCGTGGACAGTCTGGGCGCCTACACCTACGACATCGTGGCCGTGGCCGACGACGGCAGGACCAGCGAGCCCTACACGCTCAACGCCCGCGTGAGCCTGCCCGCCGAATACACCGCACCGCTCATCCTCGGCAAGGACCAGGAAGGCAAGAACATCAAGCTCGAATGGAGCTCCAACGCCTACGAGATGCAGAAGTACAGTAGCGTGTCGAACGTCACAGGATTCGCCGAAGACGTGTCGCTGCTCTACGGCGCCAAGTTCACCAAGGAGGAGCTCAAGCCCTACGTGGGCTACCGCCTCTACTCGATGAAGTTTGGCATCTACGCCAACATCGGAGCCTTCAAGATGGAGGTGCGCGACGGCAAGAACAACGTGCTCCTCTCGCGCAGCTACAGCCCGAGCGACATTGAGCCCGGCTATCTCTACAACACCACGTTCGACGAGAACGAGAGTTGCACCATCCCCGCCGATCAAGACCTCTACATCTGCTACAACGCCACCCTGCCCGCCGGAGCCACAGCCATCCTCCTGGACAAGGGTCCCGCCGTGGACGGCGGCGCTATGATCAGCCTCACAGACGGTGCCAACTGGATGAAGTTTGGCACCCTGGTCTCCACGGTCAAGGACAACAACCTCGTCATTGGCGCCATGGCCGTGGCCCCCGAAGCCAGCGAGGCCAAGGCCGCAAGTCTCACACCCGAGTCGATCAACACCACTGAGGTGGAGCGCATGCCCGTGGGCACCACGCGCCTGGGAGCCATCGAGGTGGAGCCTGAGGGAATGGGCATCGAGGCCGCCATGCCGCTGAAGGCAGAGGCCGCAGCCACACAGGCACCAACGGTCAAAGCCTTCCGCGTCTACTGCAACGGCGAGCAGGTCTATGAAGGCCCGAAGACCAGTTACACGGCCACACTCGACAAGTATGGTTCCTACAACTACTATGTGACCTCCGTCTACGACAACGGATGGGAGTCGCCCGCCAGCGAGGTGAGCACCTTCGACAACCTCATCAGCCAGAAGTTGCAAGCCCCCTACGACCTCAAGGCCACCACTGACGGCGCCACGCTGAAGCTCACCTGGGCCGACGGCGGCAGCGCACCCGAATATGCCTACCAACACGACGGTGGCGACATGGTGCTGGGCATGACCAAGAGCTCAGGCAACCTGGAAGGCTATCACGCCATCAAGTTCAAGGCCGCCGACATGGCCGACAAGGTGGGCCAGAAGGTGGCACGCATCAAGTTTAAGCTCGCCACCGCCGACCTGCTGTCGGCCTCCGTCTTCGTGATGTACGGCGAGAACATCATGTATGAGCAGACCGTGCCCGTGTCATCGCTCCAGGCTGGATGGAACAGCGTGGTGCTCAACACGCCCGTCGAGGTGGTGGCTGGCCAAGACATTGCCGTGGGCTACCACATCACCTACGCCAATGGCATCAAGCCCATCGTGCTCGACACCGAAGGAGCTGTCGCCGGCTACAGCGACCTCATCTCAGCGTCGGCTTCACCCGGCTACTGGTACTCACTGGCCACGAAGTACAAGCAGAACTACAACTACCGCATCGCCGCCGTGCTCGAGAAGGCCGACGACGTGCTGGAGGCAAGTAAGTTGCAGCGCGACATCGTGCTGCCCGGTTACAACGTCTATTGCAATGGCGTGAAGCTCAACACCACATCGGTGCCCACCACAGCCTACAGCGTGGCCAACGCCTCTTATGGAGCGTACACGGTGACGGCCGTGAGCACCGACGGCGAGTCGAGCGAGTCGAACAAGGTGGTCTACGGCGAGTCGACCGCCATCACCCTGCCCGAAGCCGCCGAGACCGGCGACGGCAAGGTCTATGGCATCGACGGCAAGCGCATGGCCAACGACACCAAGGCCCTGAAGCCCGGCGTCTACGTGCGCAACGGCAAGAAGATCGTCGTCAAGTAATCTGACAAAACAAAACTTAACTTTCTCAGTGGAGGTGTCCCAAAGCGCGCAACTGTGCTCGGGGCACCTCTTTTTTATGTTTGCCAAGAATTTTGAGTGATGAAGCTATTGCGAGTTTATCAGACACTCAGAATAACAATTTTGGTTTAATTTCTTGGAAATTCCAATAAAAAGTATTAGCTTTGCCCATATAAACTGAATAGAATTTGATATGGTAAACACGTCAAAAATAACACGAGAAGAAGCCCTGCTTCGCTGGAAAGCCTCAAAAGAAAATAAGCGCAAGATGGTTGAAAAACTTGAGCGCTTGGTACGCAAAAGTTATCTGAAGCGAACAGGCGAAGAACCAATAGGAGTAGAATCAAGCAGCAATCCTCTACATTTGTGATTCAAGCGGAGGCTTGCAAAAGATGCGTAATCGTTTGTTTCGTTATTGGTTTGACATTTATAGTGATCGAGATGAATATGTTTTCTTACCACAAATGGTCATTGACGAGGATGGAAACGACAATTATGCAGCACTGATTATTCGTAAAGACAATCCACAATTTGCTAATCTGGTGGGAGAATTTATGACAACCGTAAACTTGTCAAACACAAAGCCAGGAGAAGACGAGGAATAAAATCATGACAAACAACCCCAAAAGCCTCAACACGCTGAAGTGGGCAGGCTTCATCATCATCCTGCTGGCAGTAGTCGTCAGCAAACACGTCAACAGCTTCAGCCTCTGGGAGCGGCCCATAGGCTTGGTAGGCTTCTCCCTGTTGTTGCTCTACAACGTGCTCCATCTCAGAAACTATCTCAAGGCCACCAAGGGCACAGGCGAGCGCAAGAAAGGCGTCGTCATCTACCTCGTTGCGCTGGTGGCGCTGTTTGGGCTCTTCGACCTATACCTGCTCGCACTCATCATCGGCGACCAGCGCTAACGACAAGACACATGCTACTCAACAAGAACAAGAAAGGCGAACCGCTCAAGCGCCGTCCGTCGGCCCTGCTGTCGCTCGTGCCCATCGCCGTGCTCGTGGCCATGCTCACGGTGACCATCAAGGCCTTTGGCAGCGATGCGCTGGGCGGAGCGTCGCAGATCACGTTGCTCACCGTGTCGGCCCTGTGCGTGCTCATCGGCATGGGCTACCTCAACGTGCCCTGGGCCAGTTTTGAGAAGGCCATCACCAAGAATGTGGCCAGTGTGTCGAGTGCCCTGGTCATCCTGTTGCTCATCGGTGCCCTCGGCGGCATCTGGATGGTGAGCGGCGTGGTGCCGGCGCTGGTCTATTATGGTGTGCAGATCATCCATCCCAGCGTCTTCCTCGCCTCCACGTGTGCCATCTGCGCCCTGGTGAGCGTCATGACCGGATCGTCGTGGACCACCATCGCCACCATCGGCATCGCCCTCATGGGCATCGGACGCGCGCAAGGCTTCGCCGACGGGTGGGTGGCGGGCGCCATCATCAGCGGCGCTTACTTCGGCGACAAGATCTCGCCACTCTCCGAGACCACCACGCTGGCCTCGGGCAGTCTGGGCGTGCCCCTCTTCACCCACATCCGCTACATGCTCATCACCACCGTGCCGTCGATGTGTGTGGCCCTCATTCTCTTCGCCGTGGGTGGTCTCTTTGCCCACACCAGCAGCACGCAAGACATCGCCACGTTCACCGCAGCCATCAGCGAGCGGTTCAACATCACGCCATGGCTGCTCCTTGTGCCCGTGCTCACGGGTGTGCTCATCGCCCGTCGCACGCCACCCGTCATCACCCTCTTCCTCTCGTCGCTGATGGCCGTGGGTGCCGCCATGGTGTGGCAAGCCGACGCCCTGCGCGAGATCGACCCGTCGCTCTTCCAGGCGGCGATGAGGAGCCTCTACGGCAGCACCTCGCTCCACACCGACAACACCATGCTCACCGCCCTCGTGGCCACACGCGGCATGGGCGGCATGATGGACACCATCTGGCTCATCATCTGCGCCATGTGTTTCGGTGGCGCCATGGCCGCGTCGGGCATGGTCGGGGGCATCACCCGCCTCTTCATCCACCTGGTGAAAGGGCGCACGTCGCTCGTGGCCTCGACGGCCACCACTGGCCTGATGCTCAATGTGGCCATCGCCGACCAATACCTGTGCATCTTGCTCACGGGCAACATGTTTCGCGACGTCTACGATGAGCAGGGCTATGAGCGACGACTGCTGAGCCGCACCACCGAGGACGCCGTCACGGTGACGTCGGTGCTTGTGCCATGGAACACCTGTGGCATGACGCAGAGCACGGTGCTGGGCGTGCCGACCTTCGCCTACCTGCCCTACTGCTTCTTCAACCTCATCTCCCCGCTGATGAGCGTCATCGTGGCCGCCACGGGCTACAAGATCTTCAAGCGGAAGAAGGACGAGAACACGGAAAGTTGACCAAACGGCTCACGCAGTTTTTTCGAACACAAGACTTGTCGCAGCCCCACTGACCATAGGGAAGTAATTTGATTTAAGTTTCGGATTTAAGGAAACGGGAATATGCTCATCTATTGCAGTTGTGCGGGCTGAAAGCCCAACGATTACTTAGCCCAGGGCAAGCGAAGCGGCACCCTGGGTAGACACGACAAGATATAGCTGACGCCCTGTAAGGGCAAAAGTATAGAAAAGCAATGCGCTGTCGCCGTCGGAAGACGCAAGGTGTAAGCAAAGCGCCTACACTTTTGCCCCTTCAGGGCGCAAGCTCACGCGC
>JBNMMB010000095.1:0-12537 GCA_050875105.1 Prevotella sp.
AATTATAACTATAAATAATTAATTTTTAGAGAGTATGAAAAGGTTATTTACTTTGTTTGCTGCAGCTTTGGTTGCCGCTTCTGCGTCTGCACAGACGACAGTTGAGGGCAGCAAGGCTTTTGACAACATTTATGTTGGCATCAATGGTGGCGTCGCCACAAAGATGACTGGCCACAGCTGGATGAAGGGCCTCGATCCCAACGCTGGCGTGCGCATCGGTAAGAACATCACTCCGGTCTTCGGTCTGGCTGTTGAGAGCAACGCTTATTTCTCAAACAAGCCTTGGTCTTCTACTCACCTGGCTGTCCGCGCTCTGAACACCTCTTTGCTGGGTACTCTGAACCTGAGCAACATGTTTGCCGGTTACAAGGGTGAGCCCCGTCTGTTCGAGGTTGGCGCTGTCTATGGTCTCGGTTGGGGTCACGTGTTCATGCACAATGAGGACGGCCGCGCTATCAACCGTATGACTTCTAAGGCTGGCTTGGACTTCCAGTTCAACCTCGGCAGCAAGAAGCAGTGGCAGATTTATGTTGAGCCTTCAGTGACATGGGTGTTCAACGGCATGCCTGGCACAACTGGTGAGAGCAACTACAACGACTATGGCTACAAGGCCACTTCTAGCGCTAACCAGGGCACTTACAACATCAACAATGGCTTCTTCCAGCTCAACGCTGGTGTGGTCTACAAGTTCAAGAACCACAACGGCAGCCACAACTTCACTATCGCTCAGCTCCGCGACCAGGGCGAGATCGACGCTCTGAACCAGACCATCAACGATCTCCGCAACGAGCTCGCTAAGAAGCCTAAGGAGGTTGTCAAGGAGGTTGTCAAGGAAGCTCCCGCTCCTAAGGACGTTCGCGTTGAGAACCTCGTGCTCGTGACCTTCGCTCAGGGCAAGAGCGCTCTGACTAAGGACGCTAAGGCAGCTCTCGACGGCATCAAGGCTGGTAGCCACGTGCAGGTTGTCGGTACTGCTTCTCCTGAAGGCAGCAAGGCCATCAACGACAAGATCTCTCAGGCTCGTGCCGACGAGGTCGCTAAGTACCTGAAGGGTAAGGGTGTCGTTGTTGACGAGGCTACTGGTAAGGGTGTTCAGGGCAACACTTCTAACCGTCTGGCTGTTGTCTACGTGAAGTAAGCATCAAAGCTTAGCCCAACGATTTTGGGCACACTGAAAATATGAGAATCCGCTGGTTCTCCCTTTGGGAACCAGCGGATTTTTTTTGTTCCCGGCTTGGTGTTCCGATGCCATCGGATAGTTTCGTTGGCTATTATTTGGCAAAATATAGCCTTGTTTTCTTTCATATTGTTCATAAAATGCGAAGATTATGCAATAAATTGTTGCATGGTTGCCCAAAAGTCAGTACCTTTGCATTGTATTAAGAGAACAAGTAGTTATGAAACATCCATTGAGAAGTGCAGTCTGTACGGAAGGCAGACGTATGGCAGGAGCCCGTGCGCTTTGGGTCGCCACAGGCATGAAACACGAGCAGTTTGGCAAGCCCATTATTGCTGTAGTCAACTCGTTCACACAATTTGTGCCAGGTCACACGCACCTGCATGAGATTGGTCAGATTGTGAAGCAAGAGATAGAGAAGATGGGGTGCTATGCAGCCGAATTTAACACCATCGCCATTGACGACGGCATCGCCATGGGACATGATGGCATGCTCTACTCCTTGCCTTCGCGTGACATCATTGCCGACTCAGTGGAATACATGGTCAACGCCCACAAGGCGGATGCCATGATCTGCATATCCAATTGTGACAAGGTCACCCCTGGCATGCTGATGGCTGCCATGCGCTTGAACATCCCGACAGTGTTCTGCTCGGGTGGTCCCATGGAGGCGGGCCGCTGGCGTGGCCAAAATGCTGACCTTATCACCACCATGATTGCCGGTGCTGACAAGGAGGTGAGCGATGCCGACCTACAACAGTTGGAACAGTGTGCCTGCCCTGGTTGCGGCAGTTGTTCAGGCATGTTCACCGCCAATTCCATGAACTCGTTGACCGAGGCTATCGGACTGTCGCTTCCTGGCAACGGAACGATCCTTGCAACCCATGCCAACCGCATCGAATTGTTTAAGCAGGCAGCTCGCCAAATTGTGAAGAACGCTTTGGCTTATTATGAAGATGGTGATGACAGCGTGCTTCCGCGCAACATCGCCACACGCGACGCTTTCCTCAATGCCATGACGCTCGACATCGCCATGGGCGGATCCACCAACACCGTGCTCCACCTGTTGGCCGTGGCACAGGAGGGACAGGTAGACTTCAAGATGAGTGATATCGATCAGTTGAGCCGCAAGGCACCTTGCCTTTGCAAGCTGTCGCCCAACACCCAGAAATATTCTGTCCAGGAGTGCAACCGCGCTGGCGGCATCTTGGGCATCCTGAACGAACTGAACAAAGGCGGACTGATCCGCGGCAACGTGAAACGCGTGGACGGCATGACGCTCGATGAGGCCATGGCCAAATATGACATCACGGGCGCAACGGTTGATCCTGAGGCCGATCGCATCTATCATAGCGCTCCTGGCCGCAAGTTCTCCACGAAGATGGGCAGCCAGAATGAGCAGTGGCCCAGTCTCGATACCGATCGTGCCAATGGTTGCATCCGTGACCTGGAACATGCCTACACGAAGGATGGTGGTCTCGCCGTGCTCTTTGGCAACATCGCACAAGACGGTTGCGTGGTCAAGACGGCGGGTGTAGCCTCCGAACTGTGGCATTTTGAAGGCCCGGCCGTCGTGTTCGACTCACAGGAGGACGCTTGCGAAGGCATCCTCGACGGCAAGGTCCAGTCAGGCGACTGCGTGGTCATCACCCACGAGGGACCTAAGGGAGGCCCTGGCATGCAAGAGATGCTTTACCCCACATCCTATATCAAGAGTCGCCACCTTGGCAAGGAGTGCGCCCTGATCACCGACGGCCGCTTCTCTGGAGGCACCAGCGGCTTGAGCGTCGGCCATATCTCGCCGGAGGCCGCCTCGGGTGGCAACATCGGAAAGATCAAGGATGGTGACATCATCGAGATTGACATCCCCAACCGTTCCATCAACGTCAAGCTCAGCGATGAGGAGTTGGCGGCCCGCCCGCAGCAACCCCTGCGTCGCCACCGTGAGGTGAGCAAGGCTTTGAGAGCTTATGCTCAAAGCGTCAGCTCGGCAGACAAGGGCGGTGTGAGAATCATTGACTAAGATACTTATGGCAGAAGAAAATATGAAAGAAGTGCCCTGGGCGGGAATTCGCATTGGCGAGGAATGCACAGGGTCTGAGATACTGATGCGCGCCCTGTATCAGGAGAACGTGCATACCATATTTGGTTATCCAGGCGGTGCCATCATGCCCGTCTACGACGCGCTTTACACTTACACGCGCAAGCGTGATCCTTGGTTCCATCACATCTTGGTGCGCCATGAGCAGGCTGCTGCCCATGCTGCCGAGGGATTTGCCCGTGTGAGCGGTGAGGTCGGTGTGGCCATCGTCACATCAGGACCTGGCGCCACCAACACGCTGACAGGCGTGGCCGATGCCATGATGGACTCCACGCCCATCGTGGTCATCGCCGGACAGGTGGGAGTGGCCTCGTTGGGCACCGATGCCTTCCAGGAGGTGGACCTCGTGGGAATGGCGCAGCCCATCACCAAGTGGAGCTATCAGATACAGCGCGCAGAGGATGTGGCTTGGGCTGTCAATCGCGCCTTCTATATCGCGCGCAGTGGTCGTCCGGGTCCTGTGGTGCTCGACTTCCCACGCAACGCACAGACCGGCAAGGCCAAGTGGATGCCGGGCAAGACCGACAAGGTGCGTTCCTACATTCCTTACCCCACGGTGAGCCAAGAGGCGGTGCATGCCGCCGCCGACCTCATCAATGGTGCCAAGAAGCCCTTTGCTCTCGTCGGACAAGGCGTGGAATTGGCAGGCGCCCAAGCAGAACTCAAGGCTTTTCTTGAGAAGGCAGACATTCCTGCTGGCCGCACGCTGATGGGACTCTCCGCTCTGCCTTCCGACCATCCGCTCAACATGGGCATGCTGGGCATGCACGGCAACTATGCCCCCAACGTCAAAGAGCAGGAGTGTGACGTGCTGATAGCCATCGGCATGCGCTTCTCCGACCGTGTGACGGGACGTGTGAGCAGTTATGCCCGCCAGGCCAAGATTATCCACCTGGACATCGACCCGACAGAGATCGATAAGAACGTGAAGACGGATGTGGCGGTCATAGGCGACTGCAAGGAGAGTCTTCCTGCCATCACCCGCCTCCTTCATGAGGCTTCTCACCAGGAGTGGCGCGAGTCGTTCAAGCCCCTGCAACAGGAGGAACAGCAGGAGGTCATCACGCCGTCCATCCATCCCACCGAGGGTCCGCTCCTCATGGGTGAGGTAGTCAACGCTGTGGCCGAGGCCACTGAGGGCAACGCTGTCCTCGTGAACGATGTGGGGCTCAACCAGATGTTCTCAAGTCGTTATTTCAAATACAAGCATCGCCGTAGCATTGTCACCAGTGGTGGCCTGGGCACCATGGGCTTTGGTTTGCCCGCAGCCGTTGGAGCCACCTTTGGTGCGCCCGATCGCACCATCTGCCTCTTCACGGGCGATGGCGGTTTCCAGATGTCCATCCAAGAGTTGGGTACCATCATGGAGCAACAGGCACCCGTCAAGATGATCTTGCTCAACAATAACTATTTGGGCAATGTGCGCCAGTGGCAGGATCTGATGTACAACCACCGCCACTCGTTCACACGGATGCTCAATCCCTGTTATGAGGTCATCGCCCGCGGTTATGGCATCTCTTATGGGGTGGCCGTGAATCGTGACGACTTGCAGGCTAAGATCCAGGAGATGCTCAGCACTGATGGCCCCTACCTGTTGGAGTGTGCGGTGAAGGAAGATGAGAATGTCACGCCCATGATCACGCCGGGCAGTGCCATCGACGAGATGCAATTGCATTTGGACATTTAAAAAGGAGAGTAACGATTAGTATGGAGAATAAGGATCAAGAAACGTCCAAACAGTTTTACACCTTGCTGGTCTACAGCGAGAATGTGGTGGGCGTCCTCAATCAGGTGACGGCCGTTTTCACCCGTCGCCAGGTCAATATCGAGAGCCTCAACGTCTCGGCGTCAAGCTTGGAGGGCATCCACAAGTACACCATCACCTGTTGGAGCACACCCGACCAGATCGAGAAGATCACCAAGCAGGTGGAGAAGAAGATCGATGTCATCAAGGCCAACTACTACACCGATGATGAGTTGTTCATCCATGAGGTGGCCCTGTTCAAGATATCCACGCCCGTGTTGCTCGACAACTCTGAGATCTCGCGCATCATCCGCAAGCACGATGCCCGCATGATGGAGGTGAACCCCACATACTCCACAGTCTTGTTGGCTGGTTTGACAGAGGATATCACAGATCTCTATGAGCAACTCAACAGCTACAACTGCCTCCTGCAGTACACGCGTTCGGGCCACATCGCTGTGACCCGCAGCTTTGAGGAGCCTGTCACAGATTACCTTAACGAGCAAAAGGAGCAATGAGCAAGCAAGAACTGTTGCCCAAGGTAGGGCGCTATGAGTTTATGGCCGAGCCGTTCCATTGCGACTTCAGCAACCATCTCTTCATGGGACACCTGGGCAACGCCATGCTCAATGCTGCCGACTTTCATAGCAACGACCGCAACTATGGCATGAACTACCTCAACACCATCCATCGAACCTGGGTGCTCTCGCGCCTGGTCATCGAGATGGAGAAGATGCCGGTGGCCTACGATCAGTTTGCCATCGAGACTTGGGTGGAGGGAGCCATGCGCTATTTCACGAGCCGAAACTTCGCTGTCAAGAGTCTTGACGACAGCCAGGTCTATGGTTATGGACGCAGCGTGTGGGCCATGATCGACACCATCACGCGCCAGCCGGCCGACATCTTCGACGTGCAAGGTGGCCTCATCAATGAATACATTGAGACAGAGAAGCCTTGCCCCATCGACAAGCCGGGTCGCGTGAAGATGGGTAAGGAGGCAACGCTTGTTCGGATCATCGACACCTATTATAATGATGTGGATGTCAATGGACATATCAATTCCGTGAAATACATCGAGCATGTGCTTGACCTTTTCGACCTCGACTGGTATCGTCAGCATCGGCTCCAACGCTTGGAGGTGGCCTATGTGGCCGAGGCCCATCAGGGTGACCGCCTGGGTTTCTGGATGGAACAGAAGGATGAAGGCGTCTATTGCGTAAGAATTACGCGTGGGGATGATATTAAACAAGAATTCGTAAGGTGTTTGCTAAAATTCGTAAAAGATTAAAAGAAAGTTTGCATATATTATTTTAAATTCGTACCTTTGTGTGCGAAAACAATGCAAGAAGATGCAAAGTGAACTTAGAAGTGTAACGTTTTAAATATTATAAGCTTATGGCAAAAATGAATTTTGGTGGCGTTGTCGAAGACGTGGTCACCAAGGAAGAGTTTCCTTTGGAGAAAGCTCGTGAGATCTTGAAGAACGAAACGATTGCAGTCATTGGATATGGCATTCAGGGTCCTGGTCAGGCAGGCAACCTCCGCGATAATGGTTTCAACGTGATTGTTGGCCAGCGCCAAGGCAAGACTTATGAGAAGGCTGTTGCCGACGGTTGGGTTCCTGGAAAGACTCTGTTCTCCATCGAGGAGGCTGTTCAGAAGGGCACCATCATCTGCATGTTGCTGTCCGATGCCGGTCAGATTGCTGTCTGGCCTAAGATTGAGCAGTATCTGACCAAGGGCAAGACTCTTTATTACAGCCATGGATTTGCCATCAATTGGCAGGACCGCACAGGCGTGGTTCCTCCCAAGGACATCGATGTCATCATGGTGGCTCCTAAGGGTTCTGGCACGTCGCTCCGCACCATGTTCCTGGAGGGCCGCGGTCTGAACTGCTCTTATGCCATCTACCAGGATGCCACGGGTCACGCTGAGGAGAAGTGCATCGCCTTTGGTATCGGCATTGGCGCTGGTTACCTGTTCCCGACCACCTTCCACAAGGAGGCTACATCCGACCTCACTGGTGAGCGCGGCTCACTGATGGGTGCTATCGAGGGCCTGCTCGAGGCTCAGTATGAGGTGCTTCGCTCACACGGACACACACCTTCTGAGGCTTTCAACGAGACTGTCGAGGAGCTCACACAGAGCCTTGGCCCGGTGTTTGGCGAGAAGGGACTGGATTGGATGTATGCCAACTGCTCCACAACGGCACAGCGTGGCGCCCTCGATTGGCGTCCTCGCTTCAAGGCTGCCATCAAGCCTGTGATGGAGTGGCTGTACCTGAGCGTGGAGAACGGCACAGAGGCCCAGATCTCTATTGACAAGAACTCTCAGCCCGACTATCGTGAGAAGCTCAACGCTGAGCTGAAGGCCATGCATGACATGGAGATGTGGCGTGCTGCTGAGACTGTGCGCAAGCTCCGTCCTGAGAACAACTAAGACTAGGATATAGGTAAAAAGGTAAATCCCTGGCTCTCCCAATGGAGGGTCAGGGATTTTTGTTGGTATGTGCTTGGTGATCGTGCGGCATTGGCGAGGTTGCCGAGTTGCGCATGCTTTTTAGGCAATTGCTGATTTTGTTGAGGTTGCCAGGCGAGCCTCATGCTGTATGGTCAGATATAAATTTCGGAGAAGTCCAAGTGGATTAGTTCCTCGTTGAGCAGGTATTCGAGAGCCTCTCTGATGGCGGAGTGGGGTAGGGTGATGGTCCACAGTTCCCTGATGTGGTGATGCTCGTGGTCGGCCAGCAAGTCGAGTATGGCTTGTTGGGCGGCCTGCTGATCGCGTTCTTTGCCGGCTTCGTCGTGTTGGTCGACGCAGACGTCACAGATGCCACAGTCGGAGGTGCTGGTCTCATTGAAGTAACGGAGCAACTGTCTACTCCTGCACACATGGTCGTTGGTGGCATAGGCCAGCATGGCGTTCACCCTTAGGGTGTATTGCTCCTTGCGCACCTCATAGACGCTGGGTGGTATCACCACGTCCTTACCATCCACGCGATCTTGTGTGTAAGTGATGAAAGGCGTCTTGCGCTGGGGTATGAAGTGGAGGATGTGCCTGTGGCTGAGGCTTTTCAGAATGATATACACCTGTTGCTGTGTAAGTCCGGCCACTTGTGCGATGAGTGCCTCCTCGATGTAGTGGTAGTCGGAGAAAAGGCCACCGTAACACCTCAGCAAGGCCGAGATGACCGCATCTTCATCGGGCGCGTTGTCATAGAGGCGGTAGAGCTCGTCGCGTCCCAAGAGAAATTTGATGCGAGCCTGCGCGTCAGGGTCCATCTCATAGTTGAGGTAGCCGGCATTTTGCAGGATGCGGAGGGCCGAATCCACGTAGAGCGGATAGTAGCCGTAGATCATGCAGAACTTGTCGATGTCGAACGTGAAGGTGTGTCCGCCACCGCTTCCCACGCCGAGTTCGAAGTAGTAGGCCAGGTGGTCGTAGACGTCGCGTATGAATTCCTTGGGTGGAAAGGTGGTGCTGATCCTTCGGAGAAGTTTGGCCTGGTCGCCGCTGTTCCACAAGAGGATGGCGTAGGCTCGCTTGCCGTCTCGTCCCGCCCGTCCTGCTTCCTGGAAGTAAGCCTCTAACGAGTCGGGGCAATCGATGTGTATCACGAGTCTGACGTCAGGCTTGTCGATGCCCATACCGAAGGCATTGGTGGCAGCCATGACCCGTTTCTGGTCGGTCTGCCACAGTTTCTGTCGTTCGTCCTTGGTGGCTGGTTCCAGTCCGGCATGGTAGAATGTGGCCGACACGCCGTGCTCTTCGAGCCACTCCGCCACTTTCTTGCAGCGCATGCGGCTCCTGACGTAGACGATGGCACTGCCCTCCACCGACTGGAGGATGTGGAGCATCTCGGCATGCTTGTCCATGGTCTTGCGCACCACGTAGGCCAGGTTGTCGCGCTTGAAACTCATGCGGAACACCTGTCCATCGCGAAACTGCAGTTGTTGCATGATGTCATCCATGACCCGATTGGTGGCCGTGGCTGTCAAGGCCAGCACAGGCACGTCGGGCTTGATGCTTCGCAGGTCGGCGATTTTCAGGTATGACGGTCTGAAGTCATAGCCCCATTGGCTGATGCAGTGGGCCTCGTCGACAGTGATGAAGCTCACCGTCATGTGGCGTAATTTTGCCAGGAAGATTTCCGATGACAGTCGTTCGGGCGAGACGTAGAGCAACTTGACGGCGCCGAAAACCGCGTTCTCGAGCACCTTGATGATTTCCGAGCGTGCCATGCCCGAGTAAATGGCTGCCGCCTGGATGCCTTTCTCCTTCAGGTGGCTCACCTGGTCTTTCATCAGGGCGATGAGTGGCGTCACGACGATGCACACACCCTCCTGGGCGAGGGCAGGCACCTGGAAGGTGATGGACTTGCCGCCGCCTGTGGGCATCAGTCCCAGGGTGTCTTTGCCTGCGCCGATGCTCTCGATGATGTCGCGCTGGATGCCCCGGAAGTCACTGTAGCCCCAGTATTCCCGGAGGATCTTGATGTATTTGTCGCCGTCTTCCAATGTGGTGCTCCGAAGTGTGAGGCGCAAGCCCATGCCTGCGCCCCTTGTTGTGTCTTGTTCGTTTATTCTTCGCCCTCGGTGGGTCGGATGTCCTCGATTTGGAGTTGCACCTGGTTGCGCTTGAAGATGTTTCCCTCGATGGTGTAGGCGATGTCAAACGATCTTCTCGACTTGATGTACCTGGCTGAGGCACTTTGTCCGAAGGCGATGCCGTTGACCACGGTGCCCGATTTCGAGTCGACGAGTTCCAGCTTGATGTGTTCCTGTTGTCGTCCCACCACCTTGCTGGTGCCATAGTCGTAGACGCCCGTGGTGCAGAACACCGGTTTGGTGTTGCCTGGTCCGAAGGGCGAGAAGCGCTTCAGGTCGTTGTGCAGTCGCTTGGAGATGTCCTTGAAGTCGATCACGGCATCGATGTTGAGGATGGGCTCCGTCTGTTCGGGCTGTATGTGTTCCTCGACATAGTGCTGAAACCGTTTGCGAAACTCGTGTATGTCGTCCCATTTCAGCGTGAGTCCCGCCGCATAGGAGTGGCCACCGAAGTTGAGCAACAGGTCGCGGCAGCTCTTGATAGCCGCATAGACGTCGAATCCCATCACCGAGCGTGCCGATCCTGTGGCCAGGTCGCCGTCGCGTGTCAGCACCACGGTGGGCCGGAAATAGATCTCCGTCAGTCGCGACGCCACGATGCCGATGACCCCCTTCTTCCAGTTCTCGTCGTAGAGCACGATGCTCGAGTGGTGCTTCTGGCTCTCAAGTTTCGACACGATCTGGTTGGCTTCCTCCGTCATCTGCTTGTCGATGTCCTTGCGCTGCTCGTTGTACTCGTTGATGTGGCGTGCCTCGCGCAGGGCCAGCGAGAAGTCTTTCTCCACCAGCAGGTCCACGCTCTCCTTGCCGTTCTCCATGCGTCCCGATGCGTTGATGCGTGGTCCAATTTTGAAGATGATGTCGCTCATCGATATTTCGCGTCCGCTGAGTCCGCAGATGTCGATGATGGCCTTGAGGCCCACGCTGGGGTTTTGGTTGAGTTGCTTCAGTCCGTGGAAGGCCAGGATGCGGTTCTCGTCGGTCACCGGCACAATGTCGGCTGCGATGCTCACCGCGCAGAAGTCGAGTAGGGGGATGAGGCGCGAGAAGGCGATGCCGTTGTTTTTGGCAAAGGCCTGCATGAACTTGAACCCCACGCCGCAGCCACACAGTTGCTTAAAAGGGTAACTGTCGTCGGTGCGCTTGGGGTTGAGGATGGCCACGGCTGGCGGCATCACCTCGTCGGGCACGTGATGGTCGCAGATGATGAAGTCTATGCCCAGGCTCTTGGCATACTCGATCTCCTTGATGGCCTTGATGCCACAGTCGAGGATGATGATGAGCTTCACGCCGGTGCGTTGTGCGTAGTCCACGCCCTTGCGGCTCACTCCATACCCCTCGTCATAGCGGTCGGGGATGTAGTAGTCGATGTTCGAGTAGAACTGCTGTAGAAACTTGTACACCAGGGCCACAGCTGTGCAGCCGTCCACGTCGTAGTCGCCATAGACCAAGATGCGCTCCTTGCGTCCCATGGCATCGTTGAGCCTGTCGACCGCCACGTCCATGTCCTTCATGAGGAAAGGGTTGATGAGGTCGGCCAGTTGGGGCCTGAAGAAGCGTTTGGCCGCACTCTCGGTGGTGATGCCACGCTGTATGAGGAGTTGGGCCAGGATGGGGCTCATGCTTAGTTTTTCGCCCAGTTCCTTGGCTTGCTGCGATTGTTGTGGTGTAGGTGCGTCATACTTCCATTTGAAATGCATCTTTAGTTGTATTTGTTTCTTCCGCAAAGATACGAAAAGATGGAGACATACGGGCCGTTGAGCATCAATTAATTTGTGTCTAAGTCATAAATCATGCCGTGTGGCAACAAACTCATGGCTCTGGCCTTCCAAATGCTTTGGCCGGAGAAGGCGAACCGATTATGCTGCTACTCATGTTCATGGCGGCTCCAAATAAATGTGAAGTAAATTATATCTCCATAACCAATATTTATAATAGATGTTCAATTGCCCACATGGCCACGATTCCCATGAAAGTGGAAACGATAGAACCTATGATGAAAAGGATTGTTATCCTTCTCCACTTCTTGTGCCATTGCTCGTCTTTTTTTTCAAATTGCTTGAAGTATTTCAAGTAACGATCTTTTGAAAAGACCGCTGAATACACAGGTATATAGCAAACTTCTATTGGAACTGCCAATAGTAACAAAACAATTACAAAATGTAAATGTCCAAAAATCCTATCCGTTATACCAATTAAAACGAAAGAGAAAAAAATAGAGTATCCTGAATAAAAGTAGCCAAAACAGTAATTTGCGCAACCTAAATAGCATCCACCTTTACTATCATGAAAAAACTTTTTCGCATTATTTCTCTCTCTTGGCAAACGTTCATAATATTTTTCCTTATATGATTTTGAAAAAAAAATCGAGGGATTGGAGAAAGAATTGACTTTACAATCCTTCCTATAAAATCGCCAAACTTCACGTATAAAACCCAGATGCTATAGTAAATTGCATTATATATATAATCTGATCCTTTCTCATAATCACGTGTCTTTATTTTAGATAAAAATTGTCAATAGTCCACTCACCTAATGTACTTCCACCAAGCGAACCTATGATTCCGCCTGCAACACCTCCTATAATAGTAGCGGGAACGATACCGACACCTAACCACATGCCTACCTCGGCACCTACATTAATGCCAGCCATAGCACCCAGACGGGCTCCAGCCCATCCTCCTGCTACACTAGCAGCAGCTTTTATGGAGTTATATCCAAATTGATAATCATCATCTATGTAACCTTTGACAAGTTGTGCTCCATTCATAAACATATTTGCTTTACCTGTAACCTTGGTAATTCTTTGTCCTACATTATCTAATTTCATAGTGCTCACCTACTGGTTTCCATAAAATCCTTGTTCTCCTTGAGCATGCCAATAGATTTTATAGTTGCTTCCCCATGT
>JBNMMB010000096.1:0-12506 GCA_050875105.1 Prevotella sp.
GTTATATACAGGCTTGCATGAAGGCTTGTTCCAGCTTGTATTGGTTGTCGGCATTATTACCGTTGTAATAGTGTTTCTGGATGACTTCTACGCTCGTTCCAGCAGCAGAGGCTACATAGGCTATCGGCAAGCCATGATCGAGAGCGACAGTGATTGCCGTGTGTCTGAAAACATAGGCGTACAAGTCAAATCTGCATTGCAACTCTTCCCCTACATCTTTGAGCCAGATATTGAGTTTCTGACGGAACTTCTTAAAGATGTAGTCCTTCGTAACGTGTTTCTTTTCTTCTTCGTCATCCATGATAGGAAACACATAACCATCCTTTGATCTTCCAGCATACTTGCTGATTATTTCATCCATCTTAGGTGTTATCGGAATCTCCACCATTTTATGCGTTTTCTTGCGTCTGGCGAGGATTGTGTGGTTTCTGGTAATATGCTCCACCTTCAGCTTTATAACGTCACAGGGAGCAAAAAACGACTGAAACATGAACACGCAGAAATCATAGTACAGCTCCACTTTTTCTCGGTCTGCCCATTCTGGAGTTAGATTGAACAAGTCAGCGTGCATGAAGTCTTTGATTTGGTCTTTTGTAAGCACGTCTGGACGCTTCATATCGTCATCATACTTGGTAGGATTATAGTCATTGAAATTGAAATCGCCTATGCGCACAAGAGAAAAATCTACTTCACGATCCTTAGATGCTCTCCCTAAGATGGCCCGAAAAGCCTTTGCAGTACCTTTGAAACCATTGTACTTCGCAAATATTCCAGCTATCTTTGAGCAAAAGTCGTAGTTGATGTCAGAGAATTTGATTAAACTGAAGTCTGGGATAATCTTACGGCATTTCGTAAGCAGCTTTTCATAGCACTCAAAGTTGCAGCCTTGCTTTTGCTTTTCACGCTCTATCACAACTTCGATGAACTGCTCCAAGAACATGGCGGAGCCAGCAGCTTCTGTTTCGATGCCATTAGCCTTACTAAGAATTTTGGAATGAGAGTAGTAGGATGCAACCTGTCTGGCGTTATATTCTGGATGCTCCAAACATAACTTGCGATACACTTGTTTGAAATCCTCCAGGGCCTTGTTGTTCTCCTGGTAAGAAGTTGCATAAGTAGAAAAGCGTTCCTTATCAGCTTTCCAATGTCGAGTAATGTTCGGATTTCCGATAAGAATACTTTTGACGGATTTGTAGTACCTTTCCTTACCTTCGCTAATGCGTAGCACAAGAAAGCCGTCTCGTACAATGAATTTTAGCTTCACCATGATTTAGCCATTTAGTTAAAAATGTTAAAGAAGATGATGAACCAATGGATAAAATCCTCAATGAAAAATGTTCCGCACACAAGACT
The DNA here is from genome assembly GCA_050875105.1 of Prevotella sp. Classification (GTDB taxonomy): domain Bacteria; phylum Bacteroidota; class Bacteroidia; order Bacteroidales; family Bacteroidaceae; genus Prevotella. The sequence continues at coordinate 1,354 of JBNMMB010000096.1, forward strand.
GTACACTGTAAAAAGTTCGAGTCTTTACTTGTGAACCTTTCGGAATATTCGTTTTAATGGTTCCGTGCTACTTTCGTAGCTCAACTAAATAGCTCGTAACAAATGATTTAAGCACTGTTTTCAGCACATTTTCATTTTAACGAAAAATGAGGAACTTTTTACGGCTCCTCATTTGTTGGCGGTGCGTACGAGATTCGAACTCGTGACCTCCTGCGTGACAGGCAGGCATTCTAACCTACTGAACTAACGCACCTTGTGTCGTTCCTTGTTCCTTATTTGCGAGTGCAAAGGTACTCAAAAGTATTCAAACCTCCAAACATTTATCCATCTTTTTTTTGAAAAAGTTGCTTTTTCCCCTATATTCTGCACATCTCAAGCCTTTCCACAAGATAGCGACATGCCAAGCGTGCACTAAGAAACAGGCATCAGTTTTTGATAGATGATAACATTTTGGTATTTGTCACCGTCAAAGAGCCAATCATGCAACATTCCCTCTTGACTAAATCCCACTGCCTCGAAAAGGCGACAGCTGTAAATGTTGTCGGCACCCACAAGCGCATAGAGCTTATGGATGTGAAGTATGGCGTGCGCGTATCGAAAGACATGTTTCATGGCAGCCAAACCAAACCCACGATTGCGAAACTGTTCGAAAATGACAATGCCCACCTCGGCTCTCCGGTGTTGCACATTAAAATTCATCAAGTCTACAATACCAACGGTGTGGCCTGCATCATCACAAATCATCATTCTCACTTGGTGGTCAGTGAAGATGTCTCCAGTGGCACTGGTGATGTATTCACTAAGCGCAAATCGAGAATAGGGTGCGTTGGTTGTTCCCACGCTCCAAAGTGACATGTCGTTTTCTACCTTATAGAGTAATTCAAGATCCTCAGGCTCAAGAGCCCGCAGATGAACTTCACGCTCTGAGACAAATGTTTTTGGTGTTTCCATACCTTATTATTATATGCAACAGAGGCACTATCAACCAAATAAAATTTCGCGATTGGTGACAAGACTATTGGAGTCCGGATACCAAAAGCCCAAAAAGGAGCCCGCACAAGTGACAGACGAAAAGTCACGAAGCAGGTTCTCGAAATGGTAACAGGACATATCAAACACATGAAAAGTCATCTCATGACCTCCCCCTAAGTCCAGGTTTCCTTCCTTGCGTGCAGCAGAAACCAAGACTGCACGGAGACTATTTTTTTCAATCAGTACCTCACATTGCTGTCGATGTTCATCAGCGACATGGAAGACATACTGCGCCTGATCAGCCACCGTTGATTGCACCTTGCCCAAATGGGCACACAGTTTCTCCCACTGCATGCCAAGCAGCGACGAAAAAGCCTTTAGATAGATGGCCATCTGAAGAGGCATGAACATCATCCTGGAAAAATGGCGGAAGTGCTTTCTGACAAAAATCAACATCGCCTTATAAAAGACCGTCACATAACGGAAACTCGTTTTCTGGGTACTCTCTCCTTTATAATGCAAGATGCGCAAGGGCAGATACCAATTCTCCCATCCCCCTTGCAAGATGCGATAGCTCAAATCGATGTCCTCACCATACATAAAGAAGTCCTCATCAAGCAATCCTACCTCATTGAGAGCTCGTTTGCGCACCAAGCAGAACGCACCGCTCATGATTTCAATCTGGGCAGGACAATCCCATGGAAGCCAGCCCATATAATAGCGTGCGAAACGACGACTCCGCGGATAGCGGCGGCACAAGCCTGTCATCTTCCAAAAAGCTGCCGATGGCGTTGGTACGCCCCTGCGGCTCTCCAGGGCATCACTACCATCCGCATTTAGCATGCGCACCCCCACTCCACCGGCCTTGGGATGGGCGTCCATAAAGCGCAGAGCATCAATAATGACATGCTCGCCAACCACAGTGTCGGGATTGAGCAACAAGACACAATCACCTCGGCTCTCTCGGATGGCCAAATTGTTTGCTTTCGAAAAGCCCAAGTTACTGCCAGCCTCCACATATCTAACCCAGGGATGCACCTGCTTGAGATATGTCACCGAACCATCCTTTGAGTCATTGTCGACTACTATCACCTCCGCGTCAATGCATTTTAGCGCACGCTTCAGGGAAAAGAGGCATTGCGCCAAATAGTGTTTCACATTGTAATTGACAATGATGACTGAGATTTTCATGTTCGGTATATCTATCTTTTAATGACTTCTCAAATGGACAACTAATGATTATTCATCACCTTCCTCTGCATTGCACCGCGCCACAGAAGGATAGACAAAGGCAGAACTCAGCAAGCCGATAATGGCCATATAGCCAAAGCCGGGATGAACAAACTGATAGTATAGGTAAACATTCACCATCATCGGAACAGAGAGCATGGCCAAGCGCACAGCACGGCATATGTTCAAGCGGCTCATGTTTTGGCCTTGGATGAATTCCTTGATCTTGCGCAAACGGAAAAGCATCAAGGCCAATGGGATGAAACAAATAGTAATGAGCTCCATCACCAAAGCGCAATAATACTCCAACACCTTATCAGTTGCGAGACTACCCTCCATAAGGAGTCCACTCTCGTAACCAACAATCATCAGTCCACAGATGGCAACGGGTATCCAATACTCAAATTTTAGTTTGTTTTGAATTTTCATTTGATGGTTTGTTTGACGCCAATGGTCAATCCATCAGCGTTCTGTTCACAATAGACCTGCCCAAGGTCACCTCGTCGGTGTACTCCAGGTCATTACCAACAGATATGCCTCGTGAGATCATGGTAACTTTCACATGGAGTGGCTCCAACTGGCGATGGATGTAGAAATTGGTAGTATCACCTTCCATTGTTGAACTAAGTGCCAATATGACCTCCCTAACTTCCGGGTCGTCCTTGACTCTTTGAACAAGCGATGCTATCTCTAGGTCACCTGGTCCGATACCATCCATAGGCGAGATGACGCCTCCCAGCACATGGTACAGTCCGTTGTACTGTTGCGTATTCTCGATGGCCATCACATCTTGTATGTTTTCCACGACGCAGATGATTGACCTGTCACGCCTAGGATCCGAACAGATGGGACACATGTCTTCATCGCTAATGTTATGACACACGCGACAATACTTTATATCCTTTCTGACATGCAACACAGCGCTGGAAAACGACTCAGCGTCACTCACCGGCTGGCGCAACAAGTGCAATACCAGGCGCAAGGCTGTTTTACGCCCTATGCCTGGCAGTTTGCAAAATTCACCTACGGCCTTCTCCAGAAGAACGGATGGATATGTTTCCACTTCTTACAGATAAATGCCGAAACCTATTTTAAAGCCAATGGTGCTGTAGTCAGAGTGGTTCTTGAAGCTCTGTTGGTAGTAGATGCTGGGTTCTACAGTCACTGTGCGACTAATGAAATAAGCATACCCCACCTCAAGGCCTGGCATGATGTCATTGTAGCTGTGGAAATCATGGATGAACTTGCAGTTGGCGCCCAAGAAGATACCGTTTTGGGTAATATAATAGCGACCACCCACTCCTGCCGAGAGAAGGTCTCCCGCATCACTCTTTCCCTGATGGTTATAGGCCACTTCGCCAAAAACCAGCAAGTCATCGGCAAACATGTAACCAGCTTTGGCCTCTACGCCTAAACTCAAGTCGCCAATACCACTATAGTTGAGATCCAAGCCTGTCAGTGACGCACCAACATACTTCTTTCCCTGCTCAAACTGTGCGCTTGCCGTAATAGAGACGAGAAGCGCAACCAACAGCATAATTGTTTTCTTCATATTTGATAAAATAATGTTAAGCATTAATACATGTGCTGAAAAACTCACAAGTCATCCCACCTCATTTACGCTCATGCGCATATTTTCTATACCACAAGCAGAAACATGTGAAAGCTACCAAAAGAATCAGCAGGCTCCCCATGTAACCGATTTTGGGGTCTATGCCCAAAGCCATGGGAGAGACTAAGAGAAACGTTCCGCAGACCACAGTCATGAACAGTGCAGGAACGAGCGTGATGATATAAGGTTTCTTTTTCTGGACCAAATAAACAGTGATAGCCCAAAGGGTGAAAACGGAAAGCGTCTGATTGGACCATCCGAACCACTGCCAAATAGTGTTGAAGCCATCAGGATTGTCCATCTGCCAAGCCAGTAAGGCTATAGCAGCAACAAACATGGGAATGGCAATATAAAAACGCTTGACCACAGATTTCTGACTCACATGCAACGCATCAGCAATGATGAGGCGTGCAGAGCGAAAGGCCGTGTCACCACTGGTGATAGGTGCTGCCACCACGCCAAAGATAGCCAGCACGCCACCAAACACTCCCAACCAGCCTGTACACACTTCTTCTACCACATTCGGAGCGTTGAAGAATTGCACAAGTGTCTTTCCTCCATCGGCCTGAGCCAAGAAAGCTTGAACCGTAGCGGAATCTACCACTTCGCGCCAGCCGCCATAATAGAAGAAATACATGGAAACAGTGGCCCAAATCAGAGCGACAATGCCCTCAGTGATCATGGCCCCATAGAAAATGGGGCGCCCCATATGCTCAGCCTTCAAGCAACGAGCCATCAGCGGGCTTTGCGTGGCATGGAAGCCAGAGATAGCTCCGCAAGCGATGGTCAAGAACAGGCACGGGAACAAGGGATTCTTACCCATGAACGAGGACGTGCCCAACAAAGCCGCAGGCGTATTGCGATTAGCCACATTCAAGTCGCTCCAGAACTCTGGCAAGGCTGGCATCTTGATAAACAGGCAAATCATCAATGCTACAGCCATGAACAACAAGGCCAAGGCGAAGATGGGATAGAACTTGCCGATGATTTTGTCTATAGGAAGCATAGTAGCCAAGACGTAGTAGACGAAAATGACAGATGCCCATCCCAACGTCGTCCAACCGAAATCCTTAAGTATCAGCGCTGGACTATAGACAAATACCACGCCTACCATCATGAGCAGGAAAACCGAGAACACCAACATCACGCGTTTGGCATTCAAGCCCAGGTAGTCGCCTATGAGCTCAGGCAAGTTGGCACCGTGATGACGTATACTAAGCATGCCCGAGAAATAATCATGAACCGCACCTGCAAAGATACAGCCAAAGATGATCCACAAATAAGCGACAGGACCATACCAGGCGCCCATGATGGCTCCAAAGATAGGGCCTGTGCCCGCTATGTTCAAGAACTGGATCATAAAGACTTTCCAGTTGGGCAACACCATGTAATCCACGCCATCGGCATTTGCCACGGCGGGAGTTGGACGGTCGTCAGGACCAAACACATGTTCAACAAATTTGCCGTAAAGCAAATAGCCGACAATAAGTGCCAATAATGAAATAGCAAAAGATATCATCTCAGGTATTCAGTTTAAAAACTATTGCAAAAGTAACGTTAATTTTTGAAATGACGAAAAATATGTGTACCTTTGTCATCAAAAATAAACAAAAATGCGCAGATTTTCTTTCCTTATATTATTTATGCTTTTGCTGACATTTCAAGCAAACGCACAATTCAAACTTTTTTCATCCGATTTCAATTCACCCCAAAGTCCTAAGCGGGAGGTGCGAGCAGTGTGGCTCACCACCATTGGTGGACTGGATTGGCCCCACTCTTATGCACAAAGCAAGAACAGCATCGCCAAACAACAGGCCGAGCTATGCCAACTGCTTGACCAATATGCCAAGGCTGGCATCAACACGGTGCTCATCCAGACGCGCATCCGGGGAACGGTCATCTATCCTTCCGCCTACGAGCCTTGGGATGGTTGTTTAAGCGGTTTCCCAGGAACAGGCCCAGGCTACGACGCCTTGAAGTTTGTCATCGAGGAGTGTCATAAACGTGGCATGGAACTCCATGCGTGGGTGGTGACACTGCCTGTTGGCAAATGGAACAAACTAGGATGCAAAAGATTGGTGGCCAAATATCCTGGCCTGATCAAAAAAATAGATGCAGACGGTTACATGAATCCTGAAGACCCCCGTACAGCTGCATATTTGGGAAACTTGTGTGCAGAGATTACACAAAACTATGATGTGGATGGCATACACCTTGACTACATCCGCTATCCTGAGACATGGAAGCTGAAAGTGCCGGCCAACAAGGGACGTGAATATATCACAGCCATTGTGAGAAACATCCATGACAAAGTGAAAAAACTGAAGCCATGGGTCAAGATGAGTTGCTCTCCAGTGGGTAAGTTTGATGATCTCAGCCGATACTGGAGCCATGGATGGAATGCCTACAGCAAGGTATGCCAGGATGCCCAGGGTTGGCTACGCGACGGTCTGATGGACGAACTGTTTCCCATGATGTATTTCCGAAACGATCAGTTTTTCCCATTTGCCATCGATTGGGCTGAGCAAAGCCATGGAAAGATAGTCGCACCTGGTCTCGGCATCTATTTTCTCGACCCCAAAGAGGGGAAATGGAAACTCCCGGATGTCACACGTGAGATGGAAGTCACACGCCAATATGACTTGGGACACGCCTTTTTCAGAGGTCGCTTTTTCACCGACAACACTCAAGGCATCTATGATTTCACCAAACAGTTTGATGCTTCACCGGCCTTGGTGCCTGCCATGACATGGATAAATGACACTTTGCCCTCCAAGCCCACAAGCATCATGGTGGATGCTAATGGATTGAGGTGGGAAGGCGATGCACCTTATTATAATGTTTATTCCAGCCGCACTTGGCCTGTTGACATTCAATCAGCGCAGAACATCATCGCCATGCGGAGAACAGGGCATTCACTGGCAGTCCAGACGAAAGATCGTTTCTTTGCCGTAACTGCCATGGATCGTTATGGCAATGAGAGTGATGCACGGCAGAGCGTAGAAATGCCCGAAATGCCTACCATGCCTGCTCCCTTATTGACATGCGACAGTATCTGGTTGGACCTGCCAACAAAGCCTGCCACGCTCGACGCCGATATGGTGGCTTGCGAGACGTTGCAAGGAACAGTACTTCTCACCGGTCGCTACACTACAAGGCTCAATGTGTCACAATTGCCCGAGGGATGTTATGTCCTTCGTTCCATAGGACGCAAAGGCATCACCCACCGACTTGGTTTCTTCCAAGTTCGGAGGAGCCTTTGATAAAAAGAAGACGTACACGCTATCGCATGTCAGCGTCGACAAATGAGAAGGGCAACAGATCCTTCACACTTTTAAGTCGGTACACGCCTTCCGTGCCACATAGCAAGATTTCCACAGGCTGCTGATAACGGTCTTCTATTTCCAAGATGACTTGACGGCAGGCGCCGCATGGCGACACGGGTTTGCCTCGAAGTCCATGATCATCAGCGGCAGCTATCGCCAAGCACTTGATGGGCTGGTCTGGATAGTTGGCCTGTGCGGCGAAGATCGCCGTACGCTCTGCGCACAAGCCTGACGGAAAGGCTGCATTCTCTTGATTGGCGCCAATCATAACATGTCCGTTGTTCAACCTGACAGCAGCACCAACACGAAAATGACTGTATTTCGCGTAAGAATTGGCTGTGGCCTTGGCTGCAATGGCTGCCAGTTCAGCCTCTTCCTTCGTCAACTCACTGGGTTGGCAATAGTCAACGTTTATTTCCAATTTTACTTTTTCCATATCTTTGGCGTTTAGGTAGGTTCGATTGTGTTGCTTGCTCTTTGACCCATTCATAAGCTCCCACATCAGGCTTGGCATCACGTTGCCTGCCTTTGCGGTCTAGAGGCAAGGCCGTCGGTGGATTGGCCTTGTCGATGGCTGAAGACACTGAGTCGAGGTCAAAGTCGTAGATGAGATATTTGGTGTCGATTTTTACAAAATGCTTATCACCACAATGTGTAGTGTCCTCAACATCCTCAAACTCCACATTGACAAAGTTCACGCTGTCAGCAGTCATGACCTTAGGCGTACGAATGATGCAATGGTCAAACATGTAATTGAAAGCCTTTGTGGAATCTCCTTGTTCTCCTTCCAACACATCATCAGCATAGCCTGTGATCAGAGTGTTATTGACCAGCAAATTGACCAATGGAACTTGGGTTGAAGTAAAGCGCAGTGCTGAAAGTCGTGCTCCGTCGAATGGATAAAACTGAGCTAACGTGCAGTTGTTAATGTTCGCTCGTCCACCGTCAAGCCTCACACAGTCAGCAAGGGTATTGGTGAACTGGCTATTGTTGAGCGACACCTGGGCATTCGTAGCATGCAAGCCAAACCCCTGACAATTGTGGATGGTTGCATTGGATAGGATGAGCTTCATTTTTTCTACATCCGAAGAATCCGCAATCACTCCATTGTAAGCACTATGAATGTCTGTAAAATTCAACTCGTTCCCATAACTTGATCCATAGAATCTAACACCTTGCCATTGGCCAGGCACACGATCATAGGGAAGATAGTCAAACATATGGTCTATACGGTCTCCACGAAGCACCACCTCATTGCCAGCGACGCCTAACGCCTTCAAAGTTCCATGAACAGCTATACCCGCATTATTATGGAAGAAGAGAGTCGTTCCAGGAGCAATCTTTAGCGTAGCACCACTGTCCACCTCGATGCCTCCATAAATGATGATGGGACGTTGCTGGGCGCTAATGGTGGAGTCGCTGGTGATGTGCACATTCGTGTATTTAACGGCATCCCATGTGTAAGCCCGGAGGTTCACCTTCTGCTCCACTCCACTTTCCAACGTGAAGACAAGGTTGTCCTGGCATAGTTGCGGATCCAGTTGCCCATTCTCTGGGGAAGTCAGCTCCACAAAGACACGTATGCTGTCCTTGTTGCGCACTTCGATATTCGAGGTGGCAAAATCAGAAGCCTGTCCTAGATATTGTCCATCCACATTGACACGGAAACCTGTTGCGCCACCATTCTCCAACCGAACACTCTGGCATCTCAGTCCATCGCCTGAACGATTGTAAGCCCAAAACGACTTGGTTGCGGTAGGAACATTCGAAAACACAGTGTCTATGTTCAGTGTGTCCACCGAAAATGTCAGCAGGTGTGAAGGCGACAATGTGAAACTATCGTCGTCTTTACAAGCGGTCAAGAAGACCAACAAGATTAGCGCATATATTGATAAAAACTTATTTCTCATACATTTTATTAACGCAAAAGCCAACTGTTTATTGCTAATAAATGCGATAAGTTTTTTAAACCAACTAGCGGACTCCGTCAAACAGGCAAGCGTTGCTCAACTTATCGTTGAACAACGCTTACTTGTTACTTGTTATATGATTACATTGAGAAACTTTAGCACAAAGCCCCCTCACCGTTTAGGGGTTAACGTATTTCTTGCCTCCCTTAATGACAATGCCGCGATAATTTTCAGAGACACGTTGGCCTGCCATGTTGTAAATGGGGACTTGAGTATAACTTGATGCATCAACATCCACACTCTCCACACCTGTTGGACGCTCTATGAGGTTTGACTTTAAACTTTGCGGTGCGGTTCCCGCGTTGACTGGACGAAACACAGCCCGCATGGCTTTCATCGTCTCTTGTCCATTTGCAAGATAAAATTTATTATCACTTGAGATAAACCAGTCATTAGCCTGCAAAGACATCTTATCATAGCTACCTGTGAAAGCAAAGGCTGCATCTGTAGGCGTGAAAGTAGCAGGGCCATCTTTCACTTCCACATCTTCGATTGTCTTATTGACTATCTTTGTTGCACCATAAACAAAAACAGGCTCGTTTGCAATAATGGTTGTGGTCGGCTCAAAGTTGAGCGTATAAGATCCGTCCTCATTCAAGGTAGTTCCCTTATATCTCTCCAATTGCGCACCTGGACCAAGGACATCCTTCACTTGTTCGGCTGTCATGTCAAATGGAAGGACAAGTGAATTCCATGCATTTGCATTAAAATTACGAACCAGATGGACGGTGGCATGTTGCATGTTTCCCGCTATCTCGTTCTTGTTTTTTGTCTCATCTAGCGTCAAATCAAGATGAATATAAGTTACTTCTATTTTACGAATATAAATATTATTATTAGTACTATTCTTATTTGCAGTAAACGAAAACGAGTCAGTATTACCTGTCCACGTAACGATATCACCTGTTATGTTAGAGAATTCACCACTTGATAGGTCACTAACCCTAACAAAACGATGTTTAGAGTCATATATAGTAATCACAACCTGCTGGATTAATCCTGATTTGACAGAAAATGTAATAGTTGAATTCCAACTAACCTTATAACGATTACTACTCTTAAATGAAGCTAAACTAGCTTTAACCGTTACATCACTGGAGATCAAGGAATCTGGATATCTAATTTGAAAATCTTCACTTGAACCAATAACCTCATTTGGAGAAAACACGACCTTCTGCTGTGCAGATGAAGTAGTTCCTACAAATAGAAGTAAAGCCAAAAGAGCACAAAACTTAAGTTGCGCAAAACATAAACGGGAAAAATAAAATCTTGGTCTCATTACTAGAAATATTTTTTGCAAAGTTACATAAACATTTTAATTTATGAATACAATTATCAACATTATGTGGTAAAATAACCAAAATAAAATAATTTAATACTAAAATAGGCTTATAAGGCACGCATATCAATAAAAAATAATACCTTTGCAAAAGATAAATCGCATAAGCAATAAAACACTCATATAAGATATAATTATAACATGACAAAAAAATACCAAAAGCCAGGTATCAAGGTTTTCGAGATTGCGAATGACGTTCAAATTCTGGCTGGAACGGAAACAAAAAGAATTAGTAATAATCCAACGGACATTACAAACAACGCACCCATTACAGGAGGAAATAATGATGGAACACATGAAGTAGGGGCAAAAAGCAATTCGATTGGAGTTTGGGACGACGAGGAATAACAAAGTATTCAAAAACGTCGCTTCAAAACATACATCATTCATAAGGACTCGCAGAATTTACTGTGAGTCCTTTTTTATACGGCAAGCTAAACAAATATCATTGTTATTTCGGTAAATACACCTACTAGGTATATTGGGCAAGATGAACTATTGGGTATAATATGCATATTAGGCATATTGGGCCCAAGCTGGTGACAGCTCTCGCTGCCCCCTCCCCCCAAAACAAACAAAGCCCGAAGACTCATCGTGAATCTTCGGGCTTCTGTCTGATTGAAAAAAGGCGGCTTCCTACTCTCCCGCATTGCATTGCAGTACCATCGGCGCCACTGGGCTTAACTTCTCTGTTCGGAATGGGA
>JBNMMB010000097.1:0-12495 GCA_050875105.1 Prevotella sp.
ACATGGGCGACCTAAAGGAATGGCTCGACCATGTGGAGGAGCACCTTGACGACAAGGAGGGCAAGATCGCCCATGAGATCATCAAGGAACTGAAATCGAGGGTCAACTTCCTCTTGGAGGTGGGACTCGACTACCTGTCGCTCAACCGCCAGTCGGCCACGCTGTCGGGCGGTGAGAGCCAGCGCATCCGCCTGGCCACACAGATCGGCAGTCAACTGGTGAACGTGCTCTACATCCTCGACGAGCCTTCCATCGGCCTGCACCAACGCGACAACCAACGACTCATCGACTCGCTGAAGGAACTGCGCGACCTGGGCAACACGGTCATCGTGGTGGAACACGATGAGGACATGATGCGAGCGGCCGACTGGATTGTCGACATCGGCCCGCGCGCCGGCCGCAAGGGCGGCGAGGTGGTGTTTGAGGGCACGCCCGAGCAGATGCTCCACCCCGCCAAGACGCTGACAGCACAATACCTCACGGGCGAGCGACAGATCGCCATCCCTGCCACGCGGCGCAAGGGCAACGGCAAGTTCCTGAGCCTCAAGGGGTGTCGGGGCAACAACCTGAAGAACGTCGACGTGGACTTCCCGCTGGGCGAACTGATCGTGGTGACGGGCGTGTCGGGTTCGGGCAAGTCGACGCTCATCAACGCGACGCTACAGCCCATCCTCTCGCAACACTTCTACCGCAGCCTGCGCAAGCCCATGCCCTATAACAGCATCGAGGGCATCGACAATATAGATAAGGTGGTCAACGTGGACCAGAGTCCCATCGGCCGCACGCCACGGTCGAACCCGGCCACCTACACGGGGGTGTTCAGCGACATCCGCTCGCTGTTTGTCAACCTGCCGGAGGCAAAGATCCGTGGCTACAAGCCGGGTCGCTTCTCGTTCAACGTGAAGGGCGGCCGCTGTGAGGCCTGCAAAGGCAACGGATACAAGACCATCGAGATGAACTTCCTGCCCGACGTGATGGTGCCCTGCGAGGTGTGTCACGGCAAGCGCTACAACCGCGAGACGCTGGAGGTGAGGTTCAAGGGCAAGTCGATCGCCGACGTGCTCGACATGACGGTCAACATGGCGGTGGAGTTCTTTGAGAACGTGCCATCGATCCTGCCGAAAATCAAAGCTCTGCAGGATGTGGGCCTCGGCTACATCAAGTTGGGACAAAACGCCACCACCCTGTCGGGCGGTGAGAGCCAACGCGTGAAACTGGCGACCGAACTGAGCAAGAAAGACACGGGCAAGACGCTCTACATCCTCGACGAGCCCACGACGGGCCTCCACTTTGAGGACATCAACATGCTCATGTCGGTCTTGGAGCGACTGGTGGACAAAGGCAACACGGTGATCATCATCGAGCACAACCTCGACGTGATCAAACTGGCCGACCACATCATCGACATGGGCCCCGAGGGCGGACGTAACGGTGGACAAGTCATCGTCACCGGCACGCCGGAGGAGGTGGCCAAATGCACCAAGGGCTACTCAGCAAAATACATCCGCGAGGTGCTCGACAAGCAAAAAGGATAGACTGAAACGACCAAGAAACAGTCAGGAACAACCAAGAAACGGTCAGGAACGACCAAGAAACAGTCAGAGACTGAGCAAAAGAAGTCAACTGTCACATCTTCGACAGACAAACTGCAAGCTCGCAAATCATAGATTGACAAATCTTCCAAAACGACAAAGAGCCGCATGGATCCTATGATCCATGCGGCTCTTTTTATGTGAATGCATCACGCGATGGCATATCGCGAGATGCCTGACGATTACATCACAGAGGCAGCGTGTATCCAGTTGTAGACGAAGCTGCAAACACCGAAGGCCACCACGCCGAGCGTGCAGATGGCCAGGGCCAACTTGGTGTTGGTGTGGCTCTGGAAGGTGGGCAGCGGGTTCTCGTTCTCACGGATGAACATGGCCTTCACGATGAGCAGATAGTAGTAGAGCGACAGCACCGTGTTGACCAAGGCGATGAACACCACCGCATAGATGGTGGCACCGATGGTCGTGGTGACCTGCGCGCCATTGGCTGCAGCCATGAACACGAAGAACTTAGAGAACATACCTGCGAAGGGAGGAATGCCGCCCAGCGAGAACAAGGCCAGGGTCATCAGGAATGCGAGACGGGGGTTGGTCTTGTAGAAGCCGTTATAGGCGTCCATGTTGACCTCACCGCCATTGTGCTCCTCCACGGCTGAGATGATGGTGAAGACCGCAAGGTTGGCCACCACATAGATCAGCACATAGAAAGACAGGGCAGTGACACTCATGGCCGAATTGCCCACCACAGCCAGCATGATGTAGCCGGCCTGCGAGATGGAGCTGAAGGCCATGAAGCGCTTCAGGTTCTTCTGGTGGATGGCGAAGAGGTTGCCGATCGTGATAGAGAACACGATGACCACCATCAGCATGACCTGCCAATACTCCACGATGGGTGCGAACACCTTCATCAGGATGGCGCACAGCGCGAAGGCTGCGGCACCCTTAGAGGTGACACTGAGGTAACCCGACACCGTTGTGGGAGCGCCCTGGTAGGTGTCGGCTGTCCAGAAGTGGAAGGGCACCAAGGAAATCTTGAAGCCCAGGCCACTGAAGAAGAACACCATGCCCATGATGCAGAGCGGTGTGGCAGAGATGTGGTTCATCACATCGTCGAAGTAGAGCGTGCCCGTGGCGGCATAGAGGAAGCTGATGCCATAGAGCATCACACCGCTGGAGAACGTGGCGGTCAGGATGAACTTGGCGCCAGCCTCGGCTGAGTTGTGACGATACTTGTCGAAGGCCACAAGGCAAGCCATAGGCACAGAAGCCATCTCCAAGCCCAGGAAGAAGAGCAGGAAGTGGTTGGCCGAGACCATCATGTTCATGCCGAGCAGTGTGGCGATGACCAACTCATAGAACTCACCCTCCTTGAAGTTGGTGTCGGGGCGCTGCAGCCACTCACGCGACTGGATGCACACGATGAGCACGCTGAAGGCGAGGATGGTCTTGATGACGCCGATGCTGGCGTTGGTGGCGTACATGCCACCAAAAGCCGTCATGCTGGGCGTCGGGAAGATGTTGATCAAGATATGGGCGAGCATCAGCACGCACACCAGGGGATTGAACCAAGCGCGCTGCTGGTCGTCGCCGGGCTTCTTCGCCGTGAACAGGTCTGCAATGAACACAATCAGCAAGATGGCCATGAGGGTCACCTCAGGGATCATGTTTAAAAACTGACTATAATCTATATTCATCATTGTTAGTTTCAAAATTTAAAATTGTTACATTACATACCTGCGACGACACCCGTGCCCATGATGTGATGGATCATCGGAGCGACAGCGTCGTTGATGATGTCCTGTGCCCACAGCGGAGCCAAGCCGAGGCCGGCCACGCAGAGGATCAGGCCACCGACAGCGATGCGCTCATCCCATGTGGCGTCGGTCAACTTCAGCAGGTCGGCGCTGGCCACCTTCTGGTAGCAGATCTTGCCCACCACGCGGAGGATGTAGACGGCGGTGATGACGATCGAGGTGCAAGCGATAATGGTGCACGTACGGTGGAAGGTGTCATTGACCTCGAACGAACCAACGAAGATGTTCATCTCAGCCACAAATCCAGAGAAGCCAGGCAGGCCGAGGTTGGCCAGACCGGCGATGACATAGCCCACGGCGAGGAACGGGACGACCTTCATCAAGCCGCCCAGCTTGCGCACGTCACGCGTGCCGGCACGGTGGTAGATCATACCGATGACAGCAAAGAAGAGGGCTGTCATCAAACCGTGAGACAACATCTGAAGGATGGCACCCGTGCAAGCGGTCTGTGTCATCATGCAGAGGGCGAAGAGCACCATGCCGCAGTGAGAGACCGAAGAGTAAGCGTTGATGTACTTCAAGTCGGTCTGCACACAAGCAGAGAGGGCACCGTAGACCACAGAGATGGTGGTGAGGATCAGGAAGATCCATGACAACTGCTGGGCAGCCTCAGGCAACAGATACATGGCCACACGGAAGCAGCCGTAGCCGCCGAGCTTCATCAGCACACCGGCGTGAAGCATAGACACAGCCGTCGGGGCCGAAGCATGACCATCGGGAGACCATGTGTGGAAGGGGAACAGGGCGCCGAGGATGCCGAAACCGATGAAGATGAACGGGAAGAAGATCTTCTGGATGAAGGCAGGGATGGCGTGGAGCTGTGCGATCTCCACCACACTCATGGTGTAAGTGTGGCTGTACTGGCCGTTGAAGAAGTAGATGCCGAGGATGCCGATGATGAGCAGGGCCGAACCGCCCATGAGCATCAAGGTCAGCTTCATGGCAGAGTACTCCTTAGGACCGGTACCCCAGACGCCAATGAGCAAGTACATAGGAATGAGGGCCACCTCGTAGAACATGAACATGGTGAACAGGTCGACCGAGATGAAGAAACCATACACACCGATGGACAACAGCGTGAACCAGAGGAAATACTCCTTCTGCATGGGGTGCTGCTGCCAGCTGGCGAAGGTGCCCGTGAAGACGATGATGGAGCTCAGCAGCAACATGACCACCGAGATGCCGTCAACGCCAGTCCTATAATAGATGTTGAGAGGCTCAAACCAAGGTATGGCCGCACCGAAGAGGAACGGGTTCTGATCGGCAGGCATCGTCTCGCGGGCGTGAACGAAGGCGAAGACGAGGTAGATGGAAAGCGCGAGCAATGCCGTGGAGCCAACCACCATCACGCCACGCACCTGACTGTCGTTGCGTGCCAGCCAGAGGCACAGCAACATCAGGACGGGAATAACGACGAAAAATGTTAAGAATGTCATTTTCTTTTAGTTGTTTGGTGTTGGGATGTTTGTTTTAAATGCACAGCAAGATCAGCGTCAAAGCCACTGAACCCGTGAGGAACCAGACAGCATACTGGCGCACATCGCCACTCTGCCAGGGACGGATGGCCTCGCCACCTTCCTGTGTGGCCCATGCTGAGAAGTTGAACATGCCATCAATGACATGACGGTCGAACCAGGCGATGGGCACAGAGAAGCAACCAAAGACAATCTTGTGTGTGAAGAACTGCCAAGCGTCGTCGATGTAGAAACGGTTGAGGGCAGCCTTGTGCAAGCCAGGCATGGCCTTGGCGAGCTTGTCGGGCAGCGGGTTGTGCTTGGGCGCATACATGAAGGTGGCCAGCGCAAAGCCGATGCAGGCGACAGCCAGCGAGCACCAGGCGGTGGTGCCAAACTGGAAATGCTGCAAGGCGATCTCCTCAGCGTGGCCATCGAGCGAGATGAAGTGGCCGAAGGGGATCCAACCGGCAACGATGCTGATGAGCGAGAGGAACACCAGCGGGCCCCACATCACGAAGGGCACCTCAGCCGGCTTGCGGCGGTGGTCGGGATCCTGCTCATAGTAGCTGTTACCCCAGAAGATGACATAATAAAGTCGGAACATATAGAAAGCCGTCATGCCACTGACCAGTGTCATGAACCATCCCAACATGGGCGAGAAGTGGAAGCAAGCGTCCACGATCTCATCCTTTGAGAAGAATCCAGCCAAGGGCCAGAAGCCGCTGATGGCGATCGTGCCAATGAGGAAGCAGATGTTCGTGATCGGCATGTACTTGTGCAGGCCGCCCATGTACTCCTTGAAGTTGGAGCCGATGATGACGATGATGGCACCCGAGCAGAGGAAGAGCAGGGCCTTGAACATGGCGTGTGTGAACAGGTGGAACAGCGAAGCCATGTAGCCGACGCTACCCTCGCCCTCCATGGCCGTCACCACACCCAGTGCGGTGAGCATGTAGGCAATCTGCGAGATGGTGGAGAAGGCCAGGCCACGCTTGATGTCGCGCTGGCAGCAAGCCACGGCGGCAGCGTAGAACGCCGTGAAGGCGGCGATGTAGGCGATGTAGTGCAGCGTGTTGGGCGCGTAAGCCACCCAGATAGGCATCAGGGCAGCCACCTGGTAGACACCGGCCACGACCATGGTGGCAGCGTGGATGAGGGCCGACACAGGCGTCGGGCCTTCCATGGCGTCGGGCAACCAGATGTGGAGCGGGAACATGGCCGACTTACCGGCACCGCCGATGAACATCAGGAAGAGCGACATGGGCAGGAAGAAGGCAGCACCCGGCAACTTGGCAGCCAACGTGGGGTCGGCCGACAGGTCGAAGTTGAACGTTCCCACATAGTAGCTGTAGAACAGGATACCGATGAGGAAGAACAAGTCGGCGAAACGGGTCACGATGAAAGCCTTCTTCGAGGCGTGCACGGCAGCGTGCTTCGGATAGTAGAAGCCGATGAGCAGGTAAGAGCAGACACCCACGAGCTCCCAGAAGAGATACATCTGGAAGATGTTGGTGGCGACCACCAGTCCGAGCATGGACATGGTGAAGAGGCTCAGGTAAGCGTAGAAACGCTGGAAGCCCTTCTCGTAGCCCTCCTTCTTGTAGTTCTCGTCGCGCTCGGCCATGTAGCCGAACGAATAGATGTGGACCATGAAGGAGACGGTGGTGATGACGATGAGCATCATCACGCTCATGGGCGTGAGGCGGAAGCCGATGTTGAAGGTCAACAGTTCGGTGAACTTCATCCAGGTGAAGTTGAACACGGTCACCGTGGGATAGAGGCCGTCGGCGCCACGTCCCACCTCAAAGAAATAGGTGTAGGCCGTGTAGAGGCTCATGCACCACAGCACACCGAGCACAGCCGTGCCAATGGCACCGGCTACAGGCTTCTTCATCTTCATGCCGAGCAGTCCCAGGACCAGGAAGCTCAGGAATGGGAGAAGAAGTATCAAAAATGAATAACTATAGTGTTCCATTGTGCAATTTAGAATTTCATGTTTTCAATACTGTTCACCTGGTCACTGTGATAGTTGCGGTAAACGTTAATGATGATGGCCAACGCCACGGCAGTCTCGGCCGCAGCCACACCGATGGAGAACAGTGTGAAGAACATGCCTTCGAGCTGTCCGGGGAAGAGGATGCGGTTGAACACGGCGAAGTTGAGGTCCACCGAGTTGAGCACGAGCTCAATGGAGATCAGCATGGCCACCAGGTTGCGGCGTGTGACAAAGCCGAAGACTCCGATAAAGAACAACAGGGTGCTGAGCACCAGATAACACTCGACAGGAATCATTTCTTGTCCTCCTTTCTTGCGATTAAGACACCGCCGATGATGCACGCCAGCAGGAACACTGAGATGAACTCAAACGGCAGAACATACTGATACTTACCCGAGCCCACGATGGCGTGTGCCACGTTGCTCATGTCATACTCTGTGATGGGGCCGGCCACAGCCTGCTCGACAAACTGGTTCTTGAGGAGCACGAGGCCCACGACGACCAGTCCGACGAGCGTGAGGAGGGCGCCGCTAATGAGGCGTGAGCCCTTGAGCTGCTCGGTGAGACCCTGCAGGGTGCGCTTGCTCACCAGTTGGATGGCGAAGACATAGAGCACCGTGATGCCGCCAGCGTAGACAGAGATCTGTGCTGCGCCGAGGTAGGTGTAACCCAACATGAAATAAACGCCAGCGATAGCGAAGAGCACGAACAGCAAGAAGGTGGCTGCCCGCATGATGCTCTTGGTCATCACCGACAGGATAGCTGAGCCAAGGATGACTACGGCTAAGATGGTGAAAATAATGATATGCGCTAAACTTGCCATAGTCGTTTACTTGGTTTTAGTGTTAAACTCTCCGATGGTGAGGGGTGCGCCTCCGACGATGAGGCCAGGCAGCGAGCCGCCCTGGTAGACCTCCTTGTCGAGATGGAGCACGAGCTTGGAGCGGTCGAACACCGCGTTCTCGAAGTCGTTGGTGAAATGGATGGCGCCGAAGTTACAAGCGTTGACGCAGAGCTGGCAGAACATGCAGTCGCCGAGGTCATACTGGTAGTCGTCGAGCACCTTGCGCTTCTTGCCGGTCTCCTCGTCGGTCTCCATGTGCGATGTGATCTTGATGGTGTCGTTGGGGCAGGCCTTCTCACACAGCGTGCAAGCGGTGCACTTGTAGTCGCCCACCTTCAGGCCGCGCTTCTGTGCCTGGGGGTCGTCGAGGCTCTCCACACGACTGAAGACGAGGCGTCCGCGGTGGCGAGGGCTCACGTGCAACGTGGTCTTGCGGTTTTCGGGATACTGCTCTGTCGACTTAGGCGTGAAGTATTCCTTCATGGTCACCTTCAGGCCAGTAGCCAATGTCTTGACAGCGTCCTTGATACCGCCGAAATATGATTCAGACATATTTGATGAATTGTTTTGTTTACGTTAATGATCCATGAATGTTAAAGCGTCCAGCCCAGTGCCACGCAAGCCGTCATGACGACGAGGGTGATGAGCATCAGGGGCATGAGATACTTCCACTCGAGCACGAGGATGTGGTCGATGCGGAGACGCGGGAAGGTCCAGCGCACCCACATGAGCACCCAGATGACGAGCAGCGTCTTGCCGATGAACCAGACGAAGCCGGGGATGTAGTTCATCACCGTGTCGAACCCGTCGACACCGATGTTGAGCGGTGCCCAGCCACCCAGGAAGATGGCGGCGGCGAGACCGGAGATGACCACGAGGTTGAGGTACTCGGCGAGGTAGAAGTAGCCGAAGCCCATGCCGCTGTACTCGGTGTGGTAACCGGCGGTGAGCTCACTCTCAGCCTCGGCCAAGTCGAACGGGCCACGGTTGGCCTCGGCGTTGCCCGCGATGAGGAACACGCAGAACGCCACGATGGCGGGGATGTGGCCCTGGATGATGGCCCACTTCCAAGGACCGGTCTGTGCCTCGACGATGCCGCTGAGCTGCATGGTGCCACAGAGCACGACGGCCGTGACCATGCAGAGACCGAGCGACATCTCATAAGAGATCATCTGCACGGCGCCACGCATGGCTGAGACGACAGAGTACTTGTTGTTGGAGCCCCATCCGGAGAAGATGACGCCCAGCACGCCGATGGAGCTGATGGCGGTGATCATGAACACGCCGACGTTGAAGTCGAGCACCTGCGCACCCTTGTTCCAGGGCAGGAAGGCGAAGGTGCCGACGCTTGCCAGGATGGTGAGGCAGGGAGCGAGCGCATAGAGGAACTTGTCGGAGCGGTCGACACCGAAGATCTCCTTGATGAGCATCTTCAGCACGTCGGCCACCACCTGGAAGATGCCCCAGGGGCCCACACGCATAGGGCCAAGACGACACTGGAACCAGGCGCAGACCTTACGCTCGAAGAATATCATGAACATGGCGATGAGGGCGTAGATGGTCAGGACGATCACGCCGACGAGGACACATTCAATAAGGATTGACCAAAAATCGCCGAGCCCGAGGGTTTGTCGGAGAAGGTTGTCAAACCATGTTGTAACTATTTTGAAGTCAAACATTGTGCGAATGTTTTGTGTTTACTTGATTACCTTATATAATAATTAGCGGTCGAGGTCGGGGATGACGAAGTCGATCGAGGCGCCCGTGGCGATGAGGTCGGCCACTTTCTGCCCGCGCAGCATCTTGTCGAAGGCACCGGCGAAGGTGAGGCCCATGGGACGCATCTTCAGGCGGTAAGGGCTCTTGTCGCCGCGGCTGTCGAGATAGACGCCGAACTCGCCTGCGCCACCCTCGACGCTGGTGTACCACTGTCCCTCGGGCACCTTGATGATGGGCTTCTGCTTGATGTAGAACTCGCCCTCGGGGATGTTGTCGATGAGCTGCTCGATGATGTTGAGGCTCTGGTAGATCTCACGGATGTGGATCATGTAGCGCTCCATCGAGTCGGCGCCCGTGCCAGTGATCTCCTCCCAGTCGACCTTGCCATACATGGCATAAGGATGGTTCTTGCGCACATCGTTGTGCCAGCCGGCGGCACGTCCGGCAGGACCGGTCACGCCGTAGTCGACACAGTCGGCGAGGTTCATGTAACCCACGCCCTCAAGACGCTTGTGGGTGATGACGTTGTCGCCGAAGACGTCGAGATACTCCTGCACCATGGGGCGCAGGTATTTGCAGAGCGTCTTGGTGTTCTGCACGAAGTTGGGATCGATATCGTCTTGCAGTCCGCCAATGCGGTAATAGTTCTGGATGAGTCGGCCACCGGTGGTCTCCTCCATGACGTTGAGCACGTGCTCGCGGTCGCGCATGCAGTAGAGGAATGCGGTGAGGGCCGAGAGGTCCTGTGCGCAGGTGCCGAGGAAGAGCAAGTGGTTGTCGATGCGCTGCAGCTCGTCCATGATGGTACGGATGTACTGGATGCGGTCTGACAGCTCGACGCCCATGGCCTCCTCGATGACACTCACGAGGGCGTGGCGGTGGTGCATGGCGCAGAGGTAGTTGAGACGGTCGGTGAGTGCCAGTGTCTGCGGATAGGTCATGCTCTCCATCATCTTCTCCATGCCGCGGTGGATGTAGCCGAGGTGGGGATAGATGTGCTTGATGGTCTCGCCGTCGACGACGGTCTGCAGGCGGAGCACGCCGTGGGTGGACGGGTGGTTAGGACCGAAGTTGATGACGAAGTCGTCGTCGTCGAACAGGCGGTGCTTGGTCTCCACAAGCTCACCCTCCTTGTTGAGGTTCCACTCCGATGTCCAGTCGCTCTCAGGCTCGTCGGTCATGGGGAACTGGTTGTTCTCGGGGCTCATGTCGAAGTCCTTGCGGAGGGGCCAACCCTGGAAGTCGCTGCGCATGAAGAGACGGCGCATGTCGGGATGGCCGAGGAACTTGATGCCGAGGAAGTCGTAGACCTCACGCTCCATGAGGTTTGACGAGGCCCAGACGTGATAGACCGAGGGCACCACATAGTCGTCGCCGACCTGCTTGGCCAGTTGCTTGACGCTGATGCGCTCATGGGTCTGGGTGTTCTCCAGGATGTAGATGCAGCCCAGTCCCTCCTCGGGTCCGAAGTCCTCACCGATGATGGTGACAAGGTAGTCGAAATGCTTCTCTGTCTTCAACTTCTTCATTTCTGCGAGGAAGTTGTCAAAGCCGAATTCTTTATTTTCCAGTTTCATTTCTTATACCTTATTTATTTATTAACCTTATATTGTTCGCCTTCCTTGGCGAGCTCGTCGAGCTCACGGCTGAGGGCCTCGACGGTCTCCTTGTTGGGCGACTCTCTCACGATGATGGGCTCCTTGTTGCCGATCTTGGCTCCGGAGAGGTTCTCGTTGGAGATGCCATGCAGTCCGCCGAGGCTCATGCTGGTCTCCTTCTCGTCGCGCGTCATCTTGTGGTTGGCGCCGCCGAAGAACTTCTCCACTTTCACCTTGCGCTGCAGCTGCATCATGCCATAGAGGATGGCCTCCGGGCGCGGTGGGCAACCGGGCACGTAGACGTCGACGGGCACGATCTCGTCGATGCCGCGCACCACGCTGTAGCTCTTCTTGAACGGTCCGCCCGAGATGGTGCAACCGCCGACGGCCACCACATACTTGGGCTCGGCCATCTCGTCGTAGAGACGCTTGAACACCGGGGCCATCTTGTTGGTGATGGTGCCGGCGCACATGATGAGGTCGGCCTGGCGGGCGGAGTTACGGGTCACCTCGAAGCCGAAGCGCGAGAAGTCGTAACGCGCGCAACCTACGGCCATGAACTCGATGCCGCAGCACGAGGTGCCGAAGGTCAGCGACCAAAGTGAATTGCTTCGACCCCAGTTGATGGCCTGGTCAAGACTGCCCAGCACCACGTTGACACCGCCGTCGTTGAGTTCCTGTGCGATGTTCTCGAGGGTCTCATTGTCCTTAAACTCGTCGTAAGGAATGCTTTTGATGTGTGGTTTTCTTACTTCCATTCGAGTGCTCCTTTCCTCCAGGCATAAGCCAGACCAAATACCAACACAAGCAGGAAGAAGCCGATGCTCACCAGAGCGTAGGGACCCACTCCTGCCGTCACATACTGCTTGACAGCCACTGCCCAGGGATAGAGCAGCACGGTCTCAATGTCGAACATCAGGAAAAGGATGGCAAACAGGTAGTAGCCCACGTGCATGGGCATCCAGCTGCTTCCTCGGGTGGGAATACCACACTCGAAGGGCTCACCTTTTACCGGATTGTAAGAGCGCGGACCAATAAGCTTGGCAACGACGAAGGCGCCGGCAACCAAGGTTAATGCCGTCAGTACAACGGTAATTAACAAAGTGAAATTCATAAAACTATAACGTTATTTTTAAATAATCTGTGTGATGTGCTTAAGCGAGTGCAAAGTTAGCGAAACTTTCTCTAACATTACAATAATTTAACATAAAATTTGAAAAGTCGGGGTGGCAATTTTGCATCTTGACTGCCCGCTGTAGCGCCTGGCTGCAAACAAGGCCCAAGATTGTCTTGAAAATTCTGAAAAAACAGGCACCTGGCGACTGCACCTTCTAGAGAAAAATTCAAGGCTTTTGTCCGATTAAATTTTGTTAAATATCTTAATGTCGGTTAATTTGTATGAAATTGTTCGGCGAAAGTGGCCTTATCGAGTTGCGATAGATATCGAATCGAGACTCGATAGATATCTTATCGAGAGTCGATAGATATCGAATCGAGAGTCGATAAGATATCTATCG
>JBNMMB010000098.1:0-11908 GCA_050875105.1 Prevotella sp.
CATCCTCCGCTTTGTGAACCAAGGCACCGTGAAACGCTCGACAGCTTACGGCAACAGGGGCAGCATCGCCGCCCGCAACTTCTTCGGCTCAGCAGGCGCCGCAAAGGTCAGCGAAGCCGCGGATAAGCTCTCGCGGCTCATCGATGAGGAATTGAGGAAAGGAAGATAAAGCAGATTAACGATCAATCTTGACATGCCATGGCTCGTTATCGTCGACGGAGAGACATACAATGGTTCCGACAAAAAAGCCAATCGCACCCAACACTCCTCCTGCGATAAACTCCCAAAAAGTCATAGTCGCTAGCCCTTCCATACAGAGGAGAAATCCGAATATGCCTGCTAGAAATCCATAGCCGGCAATTTCTTTCTTTGTTTCTTTCTTCATAAGAAAACTCTTTTTGTGCAAAAATAAGGAAAATAAGCATAACAACATGTCAATTAATTAGAAAAACAACAAAATGGCAGACAATATTTTAAGGCTTAGGGTGGAGTCGTCCGAATACGACAATAAATTAAAGGCGGCAGCCGAAGGGCTCACGCGTTACATTGCCGGATGCCGCAAAGTGGGCGGAACACTAGAGGTAGTGGAGAAGGAAACCCTTAGATACACGCAGGGCCTAGGGCAGATGGAAACAAAAAGCAAGTCATCTGTGACAGGGTTGAACGAAATGAAAAAAAGTTTCGTCGATCTGTCAATGCAATATCGTGAGCTGTCCGACACGGAAAAACGTTCGCAATTTGGGCAAGCCCTATCTGGCAGTCTCGAAACACTGAAGAACCGCATCAACGATACTCGTAAGGCCATGGATCAAATCGACCAGCAAATCGGGAATGGCGCTGGCGACAAGTGGTATGTGAAATTCGGGGCCATGGGTTCGGGTCTTACAGGCATGAAGGACGGCATTGCGCAACTGGGAGAGCTGGCCCGTTCTCTTTCCAAAACTTACTCCGTTCAGGAGGAAGCCGAATTGAAACTTACGACCATCATGCGGCAACGCATGAATGCGACCGACGATGAGGTGGACAGCATCAAGAGACTCGCCTCTGAACAGCAGAAGATCGGCGTGATCGGAGACGAAGTGCAGCTCGCCGGAGCTCAACAGGTGGCTACATTCCTCAAAAGCAAGGAGAGCATCGAGGCATTGCTACCTGCAATGAACGACCTCGCCGTGCAACAACATGGGCTCAACGTCAGTTCAGAGGACATGGCGAACATCGGCAACATGGTCGGCAAGGTCATGCAGGGACAGACTGGCGCCTTACGCCGGGTAGGCATAAGCTTCAACGAGGCGCAAGAGAATGCAATGAAGTATGGAAGCGAACTTGATCGCGCCAAGGCACTTGCCGAGGTTATTACCGGAAATGTCGGTCACATGAACGCGGCGCTCGCCAAGACTGACGCTGGAAAGGCAAAACAGATGGCCAACAGTTTCGGCGACTGGAAAGAAGAGATAGGAAAAGTTGTCGCAAAGTATGAGACATTCCTCCAGGCTGGAGCGCAGATAGGTATTGTTTTTTCGAGTGTGGTACAAGTCGGAAATGCCTTTTACACCCTTGGTAAGGCTATATCCATTACTACCATCATATCCAAAGGCTTCGCTGTCGCCCAGGCAAATTTTGCAGCCATGGGCAACCTTGTCACGGCTTCGGTCACTGGCACGACGTTGAGCTTGAAAGCCCTTCGCACTGGCATCCGCGGGACGATCGTCTCTCTTGGCATTGCCGGTGTGGCATATCTGGCCCTGAGCGCAGCCGTGGAGGCGCTGGCCAGCGGGCTGGGGCTGCTCGACGACCAGCAGGATAGCGCCAAGAAGAAGACTGATGGGTTGACCGAGGCACAGCGCCGGCAGGCAGAGGAGTCAGAGCGCAGCGCCTCTCGACAGAAACGCGCTGCGTCGGTCACTGGCGAGGCTGTCGGCGAGGTGGTGGGCAAGTTCAAGACGTTCCAGACGGAGTGGCGCCAACTGAAGACTACCGGTGACCAAACAAGTTGGATCAAGAAGAACCAAGCAGCCTTCGCCGACATGGGCCTGGCCATCGGCAGCGTCAACGACGCCAACCGCGTGTTTGTGAAAGACTCGGCGCAAGTCGTCAAGGCCCTGAAAACCATTGCGGAGGCCCAGGCCTACAAGGACGAATATGCCAAGGCCAAGGTGGCCGAGGCGAAAGCCGGGCGGTCTGGCTCCGTCAAGAATGGGGCCTTCTACCATAAGGCCAAGGCCGGCCAGTTCTTCTCCGAGGCCGAAATGCCCGAATTGGTCGCCGCAGGCATCATGACGCAAGACCAGTACGAGCAGCAGAAGCGGCAGAAGTTCACCCGCATGTCCTACGACCAGACCAACAGCCGTTACAGGCTCACAGGCGAGGATGCCAAGCGCTTAAATGCCTATCGCAACAGGCAGGCGCTCAAACGTCACCAGGATTACATGAGCTCCTACAAGTCCGACGCCGACTTCTGGGAGCAGAAGATGGCCCAGTCCGGGGAGGAGGCAGCCAAGGCCAGCACCTTCCTCAGTTCACTTGGCCATCCCTATACGGAGCCCGCATCCGCTTCGCGCACCCGATCCGCCAAGACTGGCCACGCAGCCCGTACCAGCACCGCGAGCGCAGACGATGCCGTAGACAAAGAACTGCGGGCCAACAATGACAAGATCAAGACACTCAGCCACGAGTTTGTTAGCGCCACCGACGAACGGCGCACGGCCATCCAGTCGGAGATTGCTGACCTGAAAGCCCGCAACAAGACTATTGAGGATGCCATTGCCTTGGCCAAGGGAGAGGCAAAGACGCAACAGGACAACAAGGATGCTGCTGTCGAGGTGACAGGCCCCAGCGGTCTTAACGCCCCCACCATTGCCGCCTGGCGGCAAGGCCGAGAAGATGATCTCGGGCGCCTCGACATGGGAACTGGCGAGGGTATGGCAGCGGCCATTCGCATCCAAGCCGACATGGACAGTATGGACACTCTCCAGCAGACCGTCAGCGAGGCGTTGGCCAAGGGCGTAGCACTTCCGTCCGATGCCCTCGGCAACCTCTACGAGACCATCTTCAACGCCGACAACATCCCCGATGAGCAACTGCAAGCGTGGGTGGACGCCATCAACGAGAAATTGAAGGAAGCCGGACTGGGCGAGATCGAGGTGAAGACCAACGACGACGGTAGCGGGCAGAAGCAGATCCGCACCCTGGAGAAGGGAGCAGAAACGACGAAGAAAGGCTGGCAGGCAGCCGCACAGGCCATGCAGTCGGTGGGCTCAGCCCTCCAAGGCATCGAGGACCCCGCTGCCAAGGTAGCCGGCATCGTGGCCGAAGCCATTGCTAACATCGCCCTGTCGTTTGCCCAGGCCACGGCCAAGGACTCCAAGTTGGGCGTGTGGGGATGGATCAGCGCCATCGCCGCTGGCACGAGCACGATGATCGCCACCATCGCCAGCATTCGCTCCGCCACCCGCCACGCCGCAGGCGGCATCGTCGGAGGCAACAGCCCCAGTGGCGACAACCTGCTGATGGGTACGACAGGCGTCCCCGCGTTGGTCAACAGCGGCGAGCTCGTGCTCAACCGCGCGCAGCAGGGCAACCTGGCCTCCCAACTGGAGCGTGGCGGACTCACGCAGACCGCTCATGCGCCCTACGTCTCTGGCGAGGCCATTTATCTCGGACTGAGCAACTACCTCAGAGGACGAGGATACGGAGAAATCGTAACAACAAACAGATAAGATGATGAAAAAAGGAAACGACTTAATCATTTCAGTGAATGGCAAGGCGTTGGCCGCATCGAAGTCATGCTCCCTCGACCTAAGCGCCGACACCACCGAGGTGGCGCTGGCTGGCTCCGGTCAGTTCAAGAACTACATCGCCGGACGCCGGTCATGGTCCATCACGACCAACCACCTCGTCGGCGACGAGACACAGGTGAAAGACATGTTCAGCAATGTTGGCCAAGTTTTCAACCTCACCTGGCAGATGCGCGGGGAGGGAAGCTCCGACAGCATGACTGGCAAGGCTCTCTGCACCCAGTGCAAAATCACAGCCACGCGAGGCAACCTGCTCCAGGGCAGTTTCACATGGAAGGGGACGGGGCCGATCGAATAGGTAAACCCCGGCACACATTTTCACCGAGAGATAGAAAGACAAGACAACAATGGATAATTTTTTCACATCGTTAGGCCGGCGATTTCGGCAAGACCGCGAGACGGCCCCGTCAGCCTCAGGCGCACCGTCGGCATCCGTCAAGGAGTCGGGTGGCAACTGGACCGAGTATGTCGCCCCCGTCAGTGGCCGCAATTCGCTCCTGGTGCCCGCCTGGTATCGTGGCGTGAGCCTGATCATGCAGACCATGGGGCAGATGGTAGTTCAGTACCAGCGCCGCAGCAAGACGGGCGGCAACTACCAGGAAGATCTCTTCGGCCCCCATGGCCAACTGAACTACCTGCTTCAGGTGCGCCCCAATCCGCTCATGACCGCCTCGCAGATGATGGAGCAGATAGAGTTTCGCAAGCTCTATCGGGGCAACGCCTATGTCTATATCGAGCGAGGCTGGACGGGCGACGTCGAAGCCCTGTGGCTGTGCAGCTCTGGATCCTACGATTTCTTGACTGACAGCTATGCGCTGACCTACATCCGCCCCCGCGGTTCCATCACGTTGGTTGACGTTCCCTCTGAGGACGTGCTTCACTTCCGCAATGTCTTCCTGCGCGACGACATGCTAAGCGGACTCCCCGCCGTCAACTACGCCTTGCGCGCTCTCCAGATTTCGGCCACCGCCGACCTCCAGTCACTTCACGACATGGCCAAAGGTGGCAAGCAGAAGTTACTGGTGACCGAGAAGACACCTGAGACTGGTAGCGTGGGCATGCTGAGTGGCGGACGCCTCGACCAGACCGAGATGAAAAGCCTCGCCGACCGACTCGGAGAGGACTGGATGTCGAAGGATGCCGTGTTTGTCGACAATCTGGCCGACGCCAAGGTCATCAGCCAGACGGCCGCCGAGCTTCAGGTGCTCGAAACCCGCGGCTTCCAGATCGCCGACATCGCTCGCGTGCTGGGCGTTCCGAAGGTCATGATGATGGACGACAGCAACAGCTCCTACAAGTCGCCCGAAGCGGCTACACAGGAGTTTCTGCTGCGTACCATCCAGCCCCGCATCCGCGAGATGGAGGACGAGATGAATTCCAAACTGGTGGGCCCAGCCGATTTCGGCAAGCGCCGCATCCATATCTGCGAGAAGGCGCTCCGCCGACTCGACCCCGCTGCGCAAGCCAACCTCGACAAGACACACCTGGAGACGGGCGCCTACACGCCCAACGAGATACGTGCCCAATACGATCTGCCCGCTGTGGAAGGCGGCGACACCAACTACGTGAGCACCAACCTGGCCGAACTCGGCAGCGAGAAGCTGAGGAAGCCCGCCTCGCCTTCTGGCGCCACGCATGGCCAGCCCGGAAGCGAAGGCAATAACAAGGAAGGAGGCAACCCATGAACGACTGGTTGACACCGGGCTACGTAAGGGCCCACAGTCGCATCGACTACGACTGCGACGACGAACTGATAGACCTCTACATCCGATCGGCCGAGCGCGCCCTGCTGAACTACACGCGGCGCACCTATGATGAGATCATGGCCAAGTGGGGTGGGGAGAAGAGCGTGTTTCCCGAGGACCTCATGCACGCCACGCTAATGCTCGTGGACCACAGCTACACCCAGCGCAGCCCCGCCGACTCGCGGCAGATGTATGCCGTGCCCTACACCTTCGACTTCCTCGTGAAGCCATACATCAAACTCAGTTAAGCAACAATGCATTATCATCATGGGATATAGTACAGGAATGTTAGACAAGCGTGTGACCATCCTCAACCGCAAGGCCGCGACCACAGGGCGCTTTGGCGTGGACTCTTCCGGCGCCGAATGGGAGGCCACGTGTGACACGTGGGCCTCGGTGAGCTACGCCAAGGGCGTGCGCGCCATGAGCGCAGGCGCCATGGACGCTTACGCCGGGGCCCTGGTGCGCATGCGATGGAGCGACAAGGTGACCCGCCGAAGTCGCATCCGCTACGACGGCGCCACCTATGCCATTCTCGGCGAGACGTTTCACGCTGACCGCCGGGCAAACACCATCCAGTTCAACATGCAGGAGGTGACAAAAAGTGATTGGTAAGCCTGCAACCACATTTCTTCTCATAAACAGACAGATCATTCAATATGGAAACAAAACAGACAAAACGCAAGCCTGAGGTCAGGACCATCCCGTGTCGCCTGACGCTCAGGGAAGCCAAAAGGCGCGAGGATGGAACCCAGGAAGAGAGCCGCACCATCACAGGCACGGCCATCGTCTTCGGTGTGCCCTACGATGTGGAGGACTGGCGCGGGACAACCTATCGGGAGATCATTGCGCCGTCAGCAGCCACGATGGACTTTCTGAAGACGCAGGACATCAAGATGAACCTGCTCCACCGGCGCGACTACACGTTGGCCCGATGGAATAAGGGCGAGGGCAACCT
The DNA here is from genome assembly GCA_050875105.1 of Prevotella sp. GTDB lineage: Bacteria > Bacteroidota > Bacteroidia > Bacteroidales > Bacteroidaceae > Prevotella. The sequence continues at coordinate 6,498 of JBNMMB010000098.1, forward strand.
TCGGGTGTCCGTCGACAAGAAAGGCGTGAACTTTGAGTTCGAGGCGCCTCGCTGCGACATCGGCGACCGTGCCCTGGAACTGGTGAAGGCTGGCGTTTATTCCGGTTGCTCTTTTGAGTTCTGGTCCAAGGACTACGAGACTAAGGAAGAGACTGACGAAAACGGCAAGACGGTCATCACCGTGACCCACACCGCCTTCGAGAGCATCGATGCCCTGACCATCGCCATGGATCCCGCCTACGAACAGACATCCGTGAGCGTTGACGAGCTTCGCGAGAAGACGCCACAGGCGGCTACCAGAAGGCTGGAGGAGGCGAAAGCCCTCAACAGGGAACGCGACTTGGCGGCTGCTTCGGCCCGCGCAAGAAAGGCCCAAATGGAAAATAACAAGAACTTCATTTTATAATCGGTTACAAAAATGGGAAAATTTAAGAAAGCAAGAGAGGCAGCGGCCAAGCGCCGCGAGCTTCTCGACAAGCAGAGTGAGATCAACGACAGCCTCCAGGTGTTAGACGAGACCCTGGTCAAGCGCGAGTTGACGGAGGAGGAGCGCGCCAAGCGCGTGCAGCTCCAGCGAGAGTATGAGCGCACACAGCGTGACATCGACGTGTGCACCCGCGAGTATGTGGCCCTCCATCAGGCCGAGCAGGCCGAGGCTGAAGCCCGCAACGCAGCTGTGAAGGTGACCGCTGGCCAACGCCTCCGCGAGATCCTGAAGGGTGTCCGCGAGGGCAAGCTGAGCCGCGAGATTACGCTGGCCAAGGTCGGCGAGAATGCCGGTGGCAGCATCGAGGAGTCGGGCGCCATCAACCTGACCATCGGCGAGCTCATCCCGACACTCAACGAGGGACTCGGTCTTCCGAACGGCCTGTCCATCGTGACAGGTGTGACAGGCAACGAGATCTGGCCCGTGTCGCTCGACGACGCCGAATTGACTGAGGTAGGCGAGACCGCCGAACTGACAGAGCAGGGACTTCACTTCGACAACATCCAGCCCACAGTAGCACGCTGCGGCCTGGCCGTCACGGTGAGCAATCAGGCCATCGACAACGCTGCTTTCGATCTGCTGGGTTTCGTCCAAAGCAAGTTCACCCTGGCTCTCCGCAAGTATTTGGCCATGAAGCTCTACAGCCAGGCCGCTTTTACCGGCAAGGTCAAGGGCCCGTTCAGCGGTCATGCCGTGGACGGAACTATCACACTCGACGGCACAGCCTACAAGGGCATCTTGAAGGCTGTGGCCAAACTTGCCGACATGGGCTATGACGCCGAGCAGGTCTGCCTGGTCATGGACACCGCAACGGAGGCCGACTTGAAGGCCACTCCGAAGGCTGCTGGGCAGGGTGGTTTCGTCATCGAGAACGGCAAGTGCGCCGGTTACAGTTATGTGACAAGCCACTACATCAACACGCAACTCGACGAGGGCAACACCGTCAAGCCGACCGAGGACCGCTACATCGGCATCGGCCTGTTCGCTTACGAGGCCGTGCAGCAGCATGGCACCGTGCGCATGACAGTCGACTCCACCTCGCAGAAGGTGTCGATGAAGAATGTCACGTCGATCGTGCTCAACACCAGCTGGTCGATGACCGACCTGTCGGTGAAGACCACGGCCAACGGCAAGAAGAACACCTCCACCACCGCCTTCGCCCTCTACAAGGTCGTCGAGCCCACGGCCAGCGCCGCATCGGCTAACGCCTCGGACAAGAAGTAACTCCCCAACCAATAATAACCAGACAACCAGACACAGATGAGCTTACAGACTGACAGCGTGCTGATCAAGGCCCTCCAGACCGACCATGAACTGCGTGAGAAACTGGGAGGGCGCATCTACGGACAGGCTATCCCCATGCCCGACGAGGACGCCGACAACGTGCCCGTGCCCTATGTCATCGTCTCCTTCGAAGGGCTGGTCAACGACCAGCGCACGAAGGACGACGACATGGAAGGGCAGGAAGACCGCGTGACCCTCTCGGTCACCGTGTGTGCGGCGACCAACGAAGGGCTCCACAGCCTTGTGGAGGACGTGCGCCTCCGACTGCGCGAGTACCTGGCCTCGCCCGATGAGAAAGAAGCCGACTACGAGGTGTTCCCTCTCGACTACGAGTTCTCGGCCGGTCCGATGACCTACGATGCGCTGAAGCCCTGCTACTGGCAGAAGCTCACCTATGTCTGTGTCACTAATAGATAGAATAACATGAAAGGACAAAATCTCCGATTGTTTGTCAACGGCAAAGTGGTGGCCGCAGCCACGAGCTGCACCTGCCACATCGCCATGACGGTAGAGGATGCCTCCACCAAGGACACTACAGGTGGCGCCCCGCAGCAGGAAGTGACGGGCTACACCTACGACATCAGTTCCGACTCGCTCTTCTCTGTCGACGTCGACAAGGACGGCAACAACACTTTCGACCTGCTGAAGGTCATGATGGCCGGCAAGGCCGTGCCGTTCACCTTCGAGCCGACCAGCGGCGAGAAAAACCGGACCAAGGGCACAGGCAACGTGGTCAGCGGCAACGTGGTGATCAACGACGCCTCCATCCAGGCCCAGAACCGACAGAACGCAACCGCCTCCTTCCAAGCCCAGGGCACTGGCCCGCTGTTGCTCGACGGCGTGGACTATTCAGAGGCCAAGCCCTCGAATATTGGCTCCTGACAAGCTGGCGCCATTTCTTTCTTAAGTGTTTCATAGATCTCTGTCCCGTCGCCCACGGTGCGCAGCGGCGCGCCCTGCGACGGGATTTTCATTTTACAATTATGATTAAAGGAAAAATCAAAGTTTGCGGCAAGGTGGTCAATGTGGCCTTCTGTGCCGCCGCCTCCATCGCCTTCTACAACTACACCAACGGCGTGAGCGTGACCAAGTACTTGAAAGAGCTCCACGACGGCAACGACGACCCGTCGAAAGCGCTCTATCTCATCATGGCCGCTGTCTTCGCCTATTACAATGACAGCGACGAGGAGCTGCCCATCATCGACCGCGACCTCACCTACAACATGTCGTTCCAGGAGACCACCGAGGCGCTGAAGACCGTGCTGGAGCTCTGCAACGAGTACTATACCATGCCGCCCGGTGAGCCGGTCGACGAGAAGGAAGCCGATGGCGCAAAAAACTGATGTCACCCATCGACATCTATGAGATGTTGGTGGGTGAGATTGGAGTGGACCGCCGCACCTTCCTGCGCGACATGCGCTACTGGGAGATACGCCGAGTGGTCCGAGGTTATGGCAAGCGCCTGGAGAAGACGCTTACCAACACGCGGATGCTGGCCTACCTCATCACCTCCTACAACGGCATGACCGACCTCAGGAAGGCGGGCGTCATGAACGTCCACGACTTCTGGCCGCTGCCATGGGACGAGCCCGGCGACGGCGACGGCCAGCCGACTGACGAGGAGGTGGAGGCATTGCGCCAGCAGCTGCGCGACTACAACCGCGGCGTCTCCTCTGGCCAGGAGGCGACATAATCGAGCACGCGCCTGTTGGCGTCGTCCACCCATTGGTTGTCATAGGCTATGTAGATGTCGGTCACCGTGGCCCACGAGTGGCCCAGCGAAGCTGCTATGGCCTCCTTGCGCACGCCGGCCTTCGCGGCGACCGTCGCCCACGTGTGGCGGCTCCAGTAAGTGGATAGGTCCGGTTCGATGGGCGTGCGTTCCAACTTGCGTCCGCGGCCGGGCACCACCTTCACGGCGCCGATCTTTTTCAGCCCCTCATTGACGGCATGGCCGAATATCCGATAGTTGGTGTAATCGTCCATGATGTTCATCAGATGCCCCTCGGTGGAGCCGGAGTAGCGGTCAAGGATGGCCTGCGCCTCCGGCTCTATTCTTATGTCGAAGTACTCGCCCGTCTTGGAGCGTTGGTACAGGATGCGCCCGTCCTTCACCGTCGCGTTGACGAACAGGTCCTTGACGTTGATGCCACGCAGGTAGAACATCAGCATGAACACATCTCTCCATTTCTCCAGGAAGTCCTCACCATGGTAGTCGCGGATGGCCACCAACTGGTCCATGGAGAGCGCGCGGTGGCGTGTCTTCTCATGAGGGATCTTGAAGCGACGGAAGGGGTAGCGGTCCGTGAGGTTCATGTCGATGCACCAGTTCCACACCGATCGGATGCAGCGCAGGTAGATTGACACCGTGTTGTCGCGCAGCCCTTCATCGCGCAGCCACGCTGTGAAACGGTCGAGCCAGCGACGGTCGATGTCGGACAGGCCGCATTTCGGATGAAACTGGTCGACCTTGGCCGCAGCGCGCTCATAGGTCTCGCGCGTGCCGTGCGTCCGTGCGTTCTCGGCATACTCCTTCATGTAACCAGTGAACTGTGGCGACTCGACCACTCCGCCACCGGCGATGATCTGAAGATGTTTCTTCAGTTCGCCCGGTTTCTCCTTGGGATGGGAGGCTATGTAGTCCTCTGCATCGTTGAGCAACTCGCGCAACCTACGACTCTTTGCGCGTGAGCCCGGAACTTCCGTTCCGTAAAATTTTTCATCGGAATGAAGTCCGGTCGAAACCATAAATCGGTTGGCCCGGTTCCATAGCACCGACAGGTAAATCATGCCTGTCTTGGCTTCCACATACGTTGAAATTTTCATGGCTAATTACTTACACATCACTTACACAACGGCGTAAAATAGCGTGCAAAACCATGTAAGTGACGTTTTTTTTAACCATAAAAAAAGGCTTGAAAAGGCACCTTTTGTTGGCGTAACTCACTGATAATCAGCGTGAGCGGAATACGGGAGTCGAACCCGCCTTTCAGGCTTGGGAAGCCCGTGCACTACCGATGTGCTAATTCCGCATAATGGAAGTGAATGATTCTGATGGTTGTGAGTTTGTGAAGGGGTTGTTTGCCTTTGGAGCCGATACTCGGACTCGAACCGAGGACCTACGCATTACGAATGCGTTGCTCTACCAACTGAGCCATATCGGCAAATGCGTTGCAAAGGTAGGCTTTTTCCGTGAAACTCCCAAATATTCGGAGAGATATTTTCAAAAAAATATTCAGAAAGGAGTTTGTATAGAGTTTGCTGCTCCCAAAATGCTTAGTCTTGGCCCATGAAAGCGTGCGCCACCGAGATGTGGCTAATGGATTGTCGGGCGGTCGATGAAGGAAGTCGGGCGCCTGGCTGGAGCTTGCTTTTGGTTTACCTATATAAAGAATGTGGGTAGGTGGAAATGAAGATGGTGGAGCGAGAGTGGGGTAGGGAATGAGAATGATAGTAGGAAATAAAAGAACAAAAGGTCTTCTGAGAATCGCTTGAAATCCATCAAGCCTACTTTTGCTCGCAAATACGCGATTCTGAGAGGGTTTTACGTAAAACACTAATGGTCAGAGTGTTACGAGAAAATAAGCCTTTTGGAACACTTTGCGCATGCTCATAGTTTTGCGATAGATATCTTATCGAC
>JBNMMB010000099.1:0-11848 GCA_050875105.1 Prevotella sp.
CTTTATAAATTAGAAAATAAGACTATATAATATGGGAAACAGAGAGAATGAGGGACTGAAGTCTCTCGGCAAGAAAACGGAATACAAGATGGATTATGCGCCAGAGGTGCTCGAGACCTTTGTCAACAAGCACCAGGGCAACGACTACTGGGTGCAGTTCAACTGCCCTGAGTTCACGAGCCTTTGCCCCATCACCGGGCAACCCGACTTTGCGGAGATCCGCATCAGCTACATCCCCGACGTGCGCATGGTGGAGAGCAAGAGCCTGAAGCTCTACCTCTTCAGTTTCCGCAACCACGGCGACTTCCATGAGGACTGCGTCAACATCATCATGAAAGACTTGATCAAGTTGATGGACCCCAAGTACATCGAGGTGACCGGACTGTTCACCCCTCGTGGCGGCATCAGCATCTACCCTTACGCCAACTACGGGCGCAAGGGCACATGGTTTGAGGAGCTGGCCCGCACACGCTTTGCCCAGCACGGCCTGCGCGGCTGACCACCGCCTATTCGGTGGTCTCCTTCAGCGCCTGCTTAGAGCGCATCTCGGCAATGGCCTTGGCGCGCTTGTTGATGTCGTTGATATTGTCCTTGCGGTAGTAACTGCGTGAGCCGTCGCGGTCGGAGAGCACCAGAGAGTCATCGTCGAGATAGTCGATGGTACACGTGTCGAAGGCCACACTCTGGTAGCCCACCACCGTGTTGTCCTTGCCCGTGTACTTAGGCTTGCCGCTGGTCATGACGAACTTGCCGTTCCAGATGTGCCAAGCGATGAACCATCCCAACGGAGGATAGACCACCGGACTCTCATCGGCCAGCGTGCTCGACTCCTGCACATAGCCCACGCTGGTGGCCTCCCACTGTCGCTTGAGCCAGAAGCCATACTCGCGTGGCACGAAATAGATGTCCTTCAGCGAGTCGGGCATCTCGCGGATGACGCGAGCCTGCTCCTGCGGCGTCATCGAGTCGTGGTCGCGCAGTTGTGGCATGACGATGTAGCACCAGATGCCCTTCAGTTGGTCGAGGTCGATCACGATGTCGGCCTCATGCCTGTTTTTCTTGTTGAGCACCACGGCAATCCAGTCGCCCGTCTTGATGCGTCCCAAGACACGATGCTGGCGATTGGCCTTGATGATGTTGTAGGTCACAGGGTCACTGCCGTCACCCGGCAGCAACACGACCACCGTGTCGGAACAGCCCTCGCAGGCCAGGCCATAGATGGTGCTGTCGCCCTTGAGGGGCTGGTCGTAACTGGCCGTCAGTTGCTGGTGGGCCACAGGCTTCTTGTCGTCATGGCAAGCCGTCATCACAAAGGCCGCCAACAGGAAAATAAACAGTGTCTTGACGTTCATCTTGTTGTTTTTTACGATGCAAAGATCGTGCAAGCAAGAGCCATGGGAACTCGTTGCCCAATTGCCAGGCGTAGCTTACACTTCTGCAAAGATAGTTATAAATCATAAAAAAACAATCGGAAAGTCCGTATTTTGATTTTTTTTATCTAATTTTGCACCCCAGTATCAACACCGCTTTATATGTTGAACCAACGTGTGTTGAGCGTCAACGATTTAAGGTAAGAAATCACATAAGAAAAGGAATAAATGAAGAAGAAAATTCAGTTCAGTCTCGTCTATCGCGACATGTGGCAGAGCTCTGGCAAGTTCCAGCCACGCAAGGACCAGCTGGAGCGCATCGCTCCCGTCATCATCGACATGGGCTGCTTCGCCCGCGTGGAAACCAACGGCGGCGCCTTCGAGCAGGTTCAACTGCTCGCCGGCGAGAACCCCAACGACGCTGTGCGCGCCTTCTGCAAGCCCTTCAATGAGGTGGGCATCAAGACCCACATGCTCGACCGTGGCCTCAACGCCCTCCGCATGTATCCCGTGCCCGACGACGTGCGCGCCATGATGTATCGTGTGAAGCACGCACAGGGTGTGGACATTCCCCGCATCTTCGACGGTCTGAACGACATTCGCAACATAGCTCCGTCCATCAAGTGGGCCAAGGAGGCTGGCATGACACCGCAGGGCACCCTCTGCATCACCACATCGCCCGTCCACACCTTGGAATACTACGCCGAGCTCGCCGACAAGGAGATTGAGGCTGGCGCTGAGGAGATCTGCCTGAAGGACATGGCCGGCATCGGACAGCCCGCCTTCCTGGGCAAGCTCACCAAGATGATCAAGGACAAGCATCCCGAGATCATCATCGAGTACCACGGCCACTCAGGTCCCGGCCTGTCGATGGCTTCCATCCTGGAGGTGTGTGAGAACGGCGCCGACATCATCGACACCGCCATCGAGCCGCTGTCATGGGGCAAGGTTCACCCGGACATCATCTCCGTGCAGTCGATGTTGAAGCATGCAGGCTTTGACGTTCCCGAGATCAACATGAGCGCCTACATGAAGGCTCGCGCCCTCACCCAGGAGTTCATCGACGAGTGGTTGGGCTACTTCATCAACCCCGGCAACAAGCTCATGTCATCGCTCCTGCTCACCTGCGGCCTGCCTGGCGGCATGATGGGTTCGATGATGGCCGACCTCGGCGGCATGCGCACCACCATCAACAACATCCGCAAGAAGAAGGGTGAGGACGAGCTGTCGATGGACGACCTGCTCATCAAGCTTTTTGAGGAGGTGGCTTATGTGTGGCCTCGCGTGGGCTATCCACCCCTTGTGACTCCTTTCTCACAATACACCAAGAACATCGCCCTGATGAACCTGCTCACATTGGAGCAAGGCAAGGGCCGCTTCGTCATGATGGACGACGCCATGTGGGGCATGATCCTCGGCAAGAGCGGCAAGGTGCCTGGCGAGATCGCTCCCGAGTTGAAGGAGCTGGCTGCCAAGCAAGGCCGCGAGTTCACCGACGCCGATCCTCACACGTTGCTCACCAACGCCCTCGACGACTTCAAGAAGGAGATGGACGAGAACGGTTGGGAGTATGGCAAGGACGACGAGGAGCTCTTCGAGTTGGCCATGCATCCTGAGCAGTATCGCAACTACAAGAGCGGCCAGGCCAAGAAGAACATGCTGGCCGACCTGCAGAAGGCCAAGGACGCACAACTCGGCGCCAAGGTGTCGCCCGAGGAGGTTGCCGCCTTCAAGCACGCCAAGGCTGACGCCATTGTGGCTCCTGTGAAGGGACAGATCTTCTGGGAGTTCCAGGGCGACGGCGAGGCCGCTCCCGCTGTGGAGCCCTTCATCGGCAAGGAGTACAAGGAAGGCGACGCCTTCTGCTGGATACAGGCCCCCTGGGGTGAGTTTGTCGAGGTGAAAGCCGACCTGGGCGGCAAGCTTGTCGAGATCAACGCCAAGCAAGGCTCCAAGGTGCAGAAAGGCACCGTCCTGGCTTACATCCAGAGAGACTAATGCCCTTTGCCAGTTTGCAAAAAGATGAATTATCAGAAAATCATCGATAAATATTATCCCGAGGCCAATCGGCTTCGGGATATTTTGATTTGTCACAGCCGTCAGGTGGCCGACCGCGCGCTGCGCATCTGCGACGCCCATCCTGAACTGGGCATGGACCGCCAGTTTGTGGAGGAGGCCGCCATGCTCCACGACATCGGCATCTTCCGCTGCGACGCGCCGGGCATCGCCTGCCATGGCACAGAGCCATACATCTGCCACGGGCGCATCGGCGCCGACCTGATGCGCCACGAGGGCTACGAGCGCCACGCCCGCGTCTGCGAGCGCCACACCGGCGCAGGCCTGTCGCTCCACGACATCGTGTCGCAAGACCTGCCCCTGCCCCACCAGGACTTCCTGCCCGAGACGCTCGAGGAAAAGGTGATCTGCTATGCCGACAAGTTCTATAGCAAGTCGAACCTGCAACGTGAAAAGACCCTCGAACAAGCCGAGCGAAGCCTCGCCAAATTTGGCGAAGAGGGCCTCGCACGGTTCAAGACATGGGAAAAGCTGTTTGAGGGATAGTTAAAATTAAGAAAAACTCGCCATATTCCCTGATTATTGCGTAATTTTGCAGTTCAATGGTGATGCGCCTCCAGTGTTTAGAGAGGCCCGTCACGCTTTTCGACAAGGGATATTCTGCACGTTTCATGAGGACGAAATCTTTTATAGCACTCCTGCTCTTCGTCGTGGTATGCGCCATGGCCAATAGCTCCGTGTCTCAATTTCGGAAGCGCCACAAGGCTGCGGCCGCCGACTCGGTGGGCACGGCCGACTCCATCGCTGCCGCCAACGACACGACGAAGATGGACTCCCTGCAACTGGCCATCTACCGCCACAACAAGGCTGTCGACGACTCCATCCGCCTCGACTCGCTCAACAGGCAGAAGAAGAATGGCATCGACGCGCCCGTGACCTACGAGGCACAAGACTCGTTGGTCTATGACGCCGCCACCAACACCGCCCACCTCTATGGCTCGTCAACCGTCGACTATGAGAACATGAACCTCCAAAGCGACAAGATCTACATGAGCCTCGACAGCAGCCTGGTGCACGCCACAGGCTCGCCCGACTCCTCGGCCGAGGGCGGCATCAAGGGCAAGCCCATCTTCACCATGGGCCAAGACAGCTATGACACCGACACGATGGCCTTCAACTTCAAGACGAAGAAAGGCCTCGTCCACAACGCCTACACCCAACAACAAGACGGATACCTGACGAGCCAGATATCCAAGCGCAACGCCAATGGCGAGATCTACCTGGCCCATGGCCGCTACACCACCTGCGACGCCGAGCATCCCGACTTCTACATCGCCCTCTCGCGCGCCAAGGTCCGTCCAGGCAAGGACGCCGTGTTCGGCCCGGCCTACCTGGTGGTGGCCGACGTGCCGTTGCCCCTGGCCATCCCTTATGGCTTCTTCCCCTTCACCAAGAGTTATTCGAGCGGCCTCATCATGCCCACGTATGGCGATGAGAACAGCCGCGGCTTCTATCTCCGCGACGGCGGATACTACTTCGCCATCAGCGACAAGTGGGACCTCAAGCTCCTGGGCGAGATCTACACCAAGGGCTCATGGGGCCTGTCAGCCGCCAGCAACTACCGCAAGCGCTACAAGTACAGCGGCTCCTTCTTCTTCAGCTACCAAGACACCAAGACAGGCGACAAGGGCATGCCCGACTTCCAGGAGCAAGAGAGCTTCAAGATCCAGTGGAGCCACCGCCAGGACTCAAAAGCCAACCCCTTCAGCACCCTGTCGGCCAGCGTCAACTTCGCCTCGACGAGTTATGAGCGCAACAACCTCATGAGCATGTATAATCCGCAGTCGCTCACCCAGTCGACGCGCACCTCTTCAGTCAGCTGGAGCACCACCTTCTCCAGCCTGGGCCTGTCGCTGAGCAGCTCGACCAACCTCTCGCAGAACATGCGCGACTCATCGATCTCGATGACCCTGCCCGACCTCAACATCAGCGTCAGCCGCTTCTATCCCTTCCGCCGCAAGCACATGGTGGGCGACGAGCGCTGGTATGAGAAGATCTCGCTGAGCTACACGGGCCAGCTGAGCAACTCCATCAGCACAAAGGAAGACAAGCTGATGCACTCCAACCTCATCAAGGACTGGCGCAACGGCATGCAACACAGCATCCCCATCAATGCCAACTTCACCTTGTTCAACTACCTGAACGTGACACCCTCGTTCAACTTCACCGACCGCATGTACTCCAACAAGATCAAGCGCTCGTGGGACAAGGCGCGCCAGGTGGAGGTGGCCGACACGACCTACGGCTTCCACAACGTGTACAACTGGAACCTGAGCCTCTCGGCCAGCACCAAGCTCTACGGCATGTACACCGGCAGCCCGCGCCTGTTCAAGAAGCATCCTTGGCAGATCCGCCACGTGTTCACCCCGCAGATCAGCTTCAGCTACGCGCCCAACTTCGGTTCGGCACGCTATGGCTACTACGACACCTACCAGAAGACCGACGCCGACGGCAACGTCTCGCTGGTGGAATATTCGCCCTACAGCAACGCGCTCTATGGCGTGCCGGGCAAGGGCCGCACTGGAAGCATCTCCTGGGACGTGAGCAACAACCTCGAGATGAAGATCAAGACCGACAAGGACAGCACAGGCTACAAGAAGATCAGCCTCATCGACGAGTTGGGCGCCTCGATGTCATACAACATGGCAGCCGCCACCCACCGCTGGAGCGACCTGTCGATGCGCTTGCGCCTGAAGTGGTGGAAGAGCTATACCTTCAACATGAACGCAGTGTTTGCCACCTATGCCTATGAGCTCGACGACAACGGCCATCCCTATGTGGGCAACCACACCGAATGGGGCCGCGGACGCTTCGGACGCTTCCAGGGCATGTCACAAAACTTTTCCTTCACGCTCAACCCCGAACAACTGAGGAAATGGTTTGGCGGTGGCGATGACAAGAAGAACAAGAAAGACGACGACGATGACGACGAGGGCCGTGACACCGACATTGAGAGCAATGTGGACGACGACATGGTGAAAGGCCAGCATCGCGCCAAGCGCGGCAACAACGGCGGCAAGGCCGAAACCGACGCCGACGGCTACATGACGTTCTCCATGCCCTGGTCGCTGACCGTAGGCTACGGCATCACGATGCGTGAGGACACCCGTGAGGCCAAGTTCAACAAGAAGACGATGCGCTATCCCTATCGTTTCACCCAAACGCTGAACTTCAGCGGCAACCTCCGCATCAGCGACGGATGGAACATCAGCTTCTCGAGCGGCTACGACTTTGAGAACAAGGCCATCAGCATGACCACCGCTTCGCTGCAACGCGACCTCCATTGCTTTGGCATGAGTTGCTCGGTGGTGCTTGCGCCCTACACCAGCTACAACTTCTCATTCCGCTGCAACGCCGCCACGCTCACCGACGCGCTGAAGTATGACAAGCGCAGCGGCTACAGCAATGCCGTGCAGTGGTACTGATCACACCCCCTACGCAAAACGGCCCGATGCCAACAGTTGTTGGCATCGGGCCGTTTTGCGTTAGGGCACGGGCTCAGTTGGTGGCCACGAGGTCTTGGATCGACTGGCGCTCGCCCACCACCCAGATGATGTCGCCCTGCTTAAACTTGCGCGAGGCATCGATCATCGTCAGGTCGTGCTGGCCGCCTTCCACGCCCACCAGCATGCAGTTGTAACGACTGCGGATGCCACTCTCCGAGAGCGACATGCCAATGAACGGGCAGCGTGCGGGGAGCTTCATCTTTTGCAGTCGCATCTCGCGGTCCTCGATGTGCGGGTCCTCGGGCACGAGGTCGGCCTTCAGCGCCGTGCCGAAAGCCTGGAGCTGTTCGTCATTGCCGATCACCTGGAGCTTGTCGCCAGGGAAGATGATGGCGTCGCCTCCAGGGATGTTGATGCGCTGGCTGCCGCGCAGGATGCTGCTGACATGCACGCCAAAGCGCGTGGCAAAGCGCAGGCTGGCCAGCGTCCGTCCGGCCCACTCCGAGTCCTCGGGGATGGTGAAGTCGCCAATGTGGATGTCGCGGTCGATGAGTTTCCCCTCAAACAGCGGGCGCCGCTTGCCACTGACCTGCGCCGCGATGTCGCGCGAATGGAGGTTCTGCACGAAGCGCCGCTCCATGGTGATGCTCTGCTTCTTCAGTTTTCGGGAGAGCACCATGAGCACGATGACCACCACGGCGAGGGTGATGACGAGGGCGTTGGCGAAGCGAGCCAGGTAGTTGCAGATATAGAACAGGATGGCCGTGGCGATGGCGCCACGCACCAGGATGGTGAAGAGCAGTGGCAGGCGGTTGAGCCGGCTCTCGGTCCACAGCGTGCGAAACTCCTCGCTGTGGTTGTTCTTCATGACCAGCGCCCGCATGAAGGGCGACAGGCACACCACCGTCAGCAGGCCTGTCACGCCGTTGGCCCACCAGTGGGGCAACAGGTGGCGCATGAACTGCAACACGAAGGTGAGCATGATCGTGGTGACGGCCACACACAGGATGGTGTAGACCAGCGTGTTGACCCCCATCTTCTTGAACAGCCGTTTCCACAGGCTCTGCTCGACGGGTGTGGTCTGGTGGGCCACACCCATGTGTTCCAGTCGGCGGTGCCACTTGCGGGGCAGGCTGCGCTCCACCAGGCTGAATGCCGGTTCGGCGGCCCTTATCATATAAGGTGTGAGGAACGTCGTGATGACGCTGACAGCCACGATGACCGGATAGACGAACTCGCTGATGACATGGAGCGACATGCCCAGGGAGGCAATGATGAAGGCAAACTCGCCCACCTGCGCCATGGAGAAGCCACAGCGCATGGCCGTGCGCAGGGGCTGACCGCTGAGCATGTAGCTCAGGGTGCCGAGCACGGCCTGCCCGACGAGGATGGCCAAGACCAGCACCAGGATGGGCAGTGCGTAGGTCACGAGCACACTGGGATCGACGAGCATGCCCACCGACACGAAGAAGATGGCTCCGAAGAGGTTCTTCACGGGTTCGACGACGCGCTCGATGCGCTCCACCTCGATCGTCTCGGCCAGGATGCTACCCATGACGAAGGCTCCGAATGCCGAGCTGAAGCCCACCGCCGTGGAGATCCAGGCCATGGCACAGCAGAGGCCGAGGGCCACGATGACCAGTGTCTCGTCGGTCATGAGCTTGCGGGTGGCGCGCAGGAAGGTGGGCACGACATAGAGGCCGACCACAAACCACAGCACGAGGAAGAAGCCGATGCGCACCAGCGACCCGATCATCTGTCCGCCGTCGGGACTGCTGCCACTGGCTATGGCCGACAACATCACCATCATGACGATGGCCAGGATGTCCTCGAGGATGAGGACGCTCATGACCAGCCGCGCAAACGACTGCTGGAGGAGGCCCATGTCGTCGAAGGCCTTGTAGATGATGGTGGTGGACGACATGGCCACCATGCCGCCGAGGAAGATGCAGTCCATGCGTCCCCAGCCGAAGGCGCTGCCCACGCCCATGCCCATCATGAGCATGCAGAAGACGATGCAGACGGCTGCGATGACGGGCGCCATGCCCATCTTGAGGATTTTCTTGAATGAGAATTCGAGACCCAGGGCGAAGAGCAGGAACATCACGCCGATGTCGGCCCAGGTGTGGATGTCGCCCTTGTCGACCACCGACATGGTGTAGGGCATGTGTGGCGACACCACAAATCCGGCCACGATATAGCCCAGCACAAGCGGCTGCTTGAGTCGCTTGAAGAGGAGGGTCACCACGCCGGCCACCACCAGGATGAGCGCCAGGTCCTTGATGAGGTTGGGAAGTTCTGCCATGAGCAATGTGTTTTAAGGATTAAGGGGCGGCAGACCGACGAGGCCTCCGCCAAGAAAACAAAGAGGGGCACACCCATGATGCGCCCCTCTTACGTTATGATTGCCAGCCGGCACGGACCGTCGGCCATTAGTCGTTGTACGTGCCTGTGATTTCGCAAATCTTAGTGATGACCTTCACGGCCTTCTCCATCACCTGGATGGACACGAACTCATAAGGTCCGTGGAAGTTGACGCCCCCGGCAAAGATGTTGGGGCAAGGCAGTCCGCGGAAGGAGAGCTGGGCACCGTCGGTGCCGCCGCGGATAGGCTCCACCTTGGGCGTCACGCCACTCTCTTGCATGGCCTTGAGCACGATGTCGATGACATACATGTTGGGGTCGATCTTCTCCTTCATGTTGTAGTATTGGTCCTTGAGCTCCACGGTGACGGTGCCCTCGCCATACTTCTCGTTCATCTTCTCGGCAATGTCCTCCATGAAGTCCTTGCGCTGCTCAAAGCGCTTGCGGTCATGGTCGCGTATGATGTAGCTGAGCTTGGCCTCCTCGCAGTGGCTGTTGATGCCGAGCAGGTGGTAGAAGCCCTGGTAGCCCTCGGTGGTCTCGGGGATGTCGGTCTCGGGGATGAGCGCGTTGAACTCGCAGGCCAGGCGCGAGGCGTTGATCATCTTGCCCTTGGCGTAGCCCGTGTGCACGCTGACACCCTTGATGGTGACCTTGGCGGCCGCCGCGTTGAAGTTCTCATATTCCAGGTCGCCAAGGTCGCCGCCGTCCATGGTGTAGGCCCACTGGCAGCCGAACTTCTCCACGTCGAAGTGGTGGGCGCCCATGCCGATCTCCTCGTCGGGATTGAAGGCCACGCGGATGTCTCCGTGCTTGATCTCGCTGTGGTCGCGCAGATAGCACATGGCCTGCACGATCTCGGCGATGCCGGCCTTGTCGTCGGCTCCGAGCAGCGTGGTGCCGTCGGTCACGATGAGGTCCTCACCCTTGTGGGCCAGGAGCTCCGGAAACTTCTTGGGCGATGAGATGATGCCGGGCGACAGCTCGATGTCGCCACCATCGTAGTGGCTCACCACGCGCGCCTTGATGTTGGCGCCACTGGCGTCGAGCGCCGTGTCGTAGTGGGAAATGAAACCGATGGTGGGCACGTTCTTGCCGGCGTTGCCGGGCAGCGTGGCGTAGATGTATCCCATGTCGTCCATCTCGACGTCCTTGAGCCCCTCGTCCTCGAGTTCCTTCTTCAGGTATTTAGCGAAAATAAGTTGTTTCGGGGTACTGGGCACGGTGTCGGAGTCTTCGGCCGACTGGGTGTCAAACTTGGTGTAATTGATAAATCGTTCAGCGATGTCCATAAGTGCTATGGTTGTTGATTGTGGTGACTCCGGCGGGACTCAAACCCGCGACACTCAGAACCGGAATCTGATGCTCTATTCAACTGAGCTACGGAGCCTTGGTTTCCTTTCATTTGCAAAGGTAACAATTCTTTCATATAAAACAAAGGTTTCATGGGAAAAAAATCAAGCGCGGGGCATGGCGGCGATGCTCGTGGCAAAAAAAATATTGCCGGATTTCTTGGCGGCTACACCTATTTAACTTATCTTTGCACTTGACTTAACCAATATCCTTCGACAATGAAAAAACTGTTGCTCTCTGTCGCTGTGGTCTTGATGGCCTCTGCAGCCCACGCCCAAGACACCACGAACGCCGCCGAAACCACAAACGCCACCCCAAGCGTCGCCAGGCTCACACCCAAGGTGGGCTTCAACCTGGCCAACGTGACCAATGGCGGCGACAAGCTGCGCTTCGGCCTGGCCGTTGGCGCTGAGCTCGAGTGCATGGTCTCCAAGATGGTCGGCATATCGACTGGCGCCATCTATTCACAGCAAGGCTACAAGACCGACGTCGGGACGGAATACGGGACGGCTCACTGCACCTTGCAACTCAACTACCTCAACTTCCCCATCCTGCTCAATGCGCATGTGAGCAAGGCCTTCACCATCAAGGTGGGCGTCCAGCCGGCATTCAGGCTCACCGGCTCGGCGAAGGCAGCCATCAAGAACGCCAGCGCCACTGAGAGAATAGATGGCTTGCGGTCGTACGATGTCTCAATGCCCATCGGTGTGTCGTACGAATATAAGAACGTGGTGTTCGACGCCCGCTACAACTATAGTTTTATCACGCTTGCCAAAGGTGCCGATGCCAAGAACAGCGTGTTCCAGGTAACCGCCGGCTATAAGTTCTGCCTGCAATAGGCCACAAGAGGGCAAAGGCATGGGCAACGTCCCTGTGGAGCGCTCATGCCTTTCCCCCTCGCCGACCACCTTGCCCGCGTTCGGGAAAGGTTTTATTATTGGTAAAATATTAGGAAAAATAGTCGCTGGAGAATCGCTTGAAATCAATCACGACTACTTTTGCTCGCAAATACGCGATTCTCAGCGAGTTTTACACAAACGGTTGACATTCAGAGCGTTAAGAAGAAATGCGCCCTTTGGAAAACTTTGCGCATGCTCAAAGTTTTGCGATAGATATCTTATCGAGTCTCCGTTAGGCATCTATCGAGTCTCGATAAGATATCTATCGAGTCTCGATTCGATATCTATCGCAACTCGATTAGGCCTCTTTCGCCGAACAATTTCATACAAATTAACCGAC
>JBNMMB010000100.1:0-11392 GCA_050875105.1 Prevotella sp.
AAATACAACAATAAGGTGAGAAAACAAAACAATAATATATTTTTATTAACAAACAGGGGGCGGGTATCAAGAAAAAATCGTAACTTTGCGGCCAAAATATAGGTACCCTTATTAGTCAATTACGCGTAATGAAAGGAATAGTTTTAGCCGGCGGTAGCGGCACACGCCTCTACCCCATCACCAAAGGCGTGAGCAAACAGCTCATCCCCATCTTCGACAAGCCCATGATCTATTATCCGGTGTCGGCGCTCATGCTGGCCGGAATCCGCGAGATACTCATCATCTCCACCCCCTATGATCTGCCAGGCTTCCGCCGCCTGCTGGGCGACGGCCACGAGCTGGGTGTCCACTTCGAATATGCCGAGCAGCCCAGCCCCGACGGACTGGCACAGGCCTTCATCATCGGCGCCGACTTCATCGGCACAGACAGCGTGTGCCTCGTCCTGGGCGACAACATCTTCTATGGTTCGGGCTTCACGGGCATGCTGCGCCAGTGTGTGGCCGAGGCCGAGCAACAGGGCAAGGCGTCGGTCTTCGGCTATTGGGTCAACGACCCGGAGCGCTATGGCGTGGCCGAGTTTGACAGCGAGGGCAACTGCCTCAGCATCGAGGAGAAGCCCGCCCACCCGAAGAGCAACTACGCCGTCGTGGGCCTTTACTTCTATCCCAACAGCGTGGTGGACATCGCCCGCCACATCAAGCCCAGCCCTCGCGGCGAGCTTGAGATCACAACGGTCAACCAGCGCTACCTGGAGCAGGGCGCGCTGAAGGTGAAGACGCTGCCCCGCGGCTTCGCTTGGCTCGACACCGGCACACACGACAGCCTCTCAGAGGCCAGCACCTTCATCGAGGTCATCGAGAAGCGACAGGGCCTGAAGGTGGCCTGCCTCGAGGAGATTGCCTACAAGCAGGGCTGGATCAGCCGCGACGAGCTCAAGGAGGTGGCCAAGCCCATGGCCAAGAACGGCTACGGACAATACCTGCTCCGCCTGGCCGAAGAGGACTAAGCCCATCGGCTGCCACACGCCCCCTGGCCTACGGGACAACACCCACAGGAAGGGGTCAACACACAGGAACGTAGAGAAAACAAAAACAAAACAAACAATATGGAAGAAAACAAAATCTTGGACGTGGCTCCCGCCGCACCGCAAGAGGAGGAATCGTCCAGCATCAACTTCTCGTTGATCTACCGCACCATCGTGCTCAACTGGAAGTGGTTTGTGCTGTCGGTCATCATCTGCCTCGGCGTGGCCACCATCTACCTGCGCTACACCACACCGGTGTACCAGGCATTTGCCAAGCTCCTCATCAAGGACAACGACCAGCAGGGATCGAGCCGTGCCAACAACATGCTCAACTCGGCCACGCTGGGCATGATCTCCAACTCCACCGGTATCGACAACGAGATGGAGATCCTCACCTCTCACTCGCTGGCCGAACAGGCCGTCAGGGACCTGAAGCTCTATGCCACCTATTACATGGTGGGCAAGGTGAAGGACAACCTGATGTATAAGGACCAGTATGTGAGCGTCGACATGGATCCCGCCCACCTCGAGCGCCTCAACGCCACCGTGTCGCTGGAGATCCTGCGCGAGGGCAACAAGTATCACGTCACCGGCAAATACTTTGTGCCTGTCAACGAGGACACGGCCGACGGCCCCTATGAGATCGACAAGACCCTCACCAGCCTGCCCGCCACCATCGGCACCAAGGCCGGCATCCTCAGCTTCATGGCAAACGGCGTGGTGCCCATGCCCGACGGAGCCAAGATGAAGGTCTACATCCAGTCGCCCAAGTATGCGTCATATAAATATGTGGGCGCACTGAGCGTCTCGCAGACCAGCAAGACCACGACCATCGCGCAGCTCACGCTCAACGACGAGAACCCGCAGCGCGCCGTCGACTACCTCCAGCAGTTGGCCATCTGCTACAACCGACAGGCCAACGAGGACAAGAACGAGATCGCCATGCGCACCGAGGAGTTTATCAACGGTCGCCTGGAGAAGATCAACGCTGAGCTCGGCAGCACCGAGGGCGCCCTCGAGAACTACAAGCGTCGCAACAACATGGTGGAGCTCAAGCTCAACGCCGGACAGGCCGTGGCCAACGCCGACCAGTACTCGCAGAAGCTCACCGAGGCCAACACGCAGGTGGCCCTGCTCGACGAGATGCGCAGCTACATGAACAATCCCGCCAACAAGTACCAACCTCTGCCCTCCAACGTGGGCCTGACTGACCAAAGCGCCACATCGCTCATCAACAACTACAACACACTCGTGCAGCAGCGCAACCTCCTGCTCCAGAGCGCCAGCGAGACGTCGCCCTCTGTGGTGCCGCTCACCCAGCAGCTCGACGAGCTCGACCGTGCCATCAAGCGCGCCCTCAACCAGGCTCGCCGCAACATGGACATCCAGCGCAACTCCGTGGCATCGCAGTTTGGCAAGTACCAGGGACAGGTGGGCGAGACGCCTGAACAGGAGCGCATGCTCACACAGATCGGACGCCAGCAGGAGGTGAAGTCGGGCCTCTACCTGATGCTTCTCCAGAAGCGTGAGGAGAACTCGATCTCACTCGCAGCCACAGCCGACAAGGGCAAGCTCATCGACCAGCCCGCCGCCGGCGGACGCGTCAGCCCGAAGAAACCGGTCATCATGCTCATCGCCCTCGTCCTGGGCCTCGGCATCCCGGCCGTGGTGCTCTTCCTGATACAGTTCTTCCGCTATAAGATCGAAGGTCACGACGACGTGGCTCGCCTCACCACGCTGCCCATCCTGGCCGACGTGGCCGTGGCGTCAGACACCGCCAAGACCAAGGCCGACATCGTGGTCCACGAGAACAAGAACAACCAGATGGAGGAGATCTTCCGCTCCATGCGCACCAACCTGCAGTTTATGCTGGGCGACCAGGAGAAGGTCATCATGTTCACCTCGTCGACATCGGGTGAGGGCAAGACGTTCAACGCCGCCAACCTCGCCGTGTCGTTTGCCCTGCTGGGCAAGAAGGTGCTGCTGGTGGGCCTCGACATCCGTAAGCCCCGCCTGGCCGAACTGCTCGAGATCGACGACAAGCAGCACGGCATCACCAGCCTGCTCGTCAAGGACAACCCCACCTGGGACGACATCCAGGCACAGACGTTGCCCTCGGGCATCAACAACAACCTCAACGTGCTCATGGCCGGCATCATCCCGCCGAACCCCGCCGAGCTGGTGGCCCGCAAGAGCCTCGACCAAATCTTCGCCGAGCTGCGCGCCCACTACGACTACATCATCGTCGACACGGCGCCTGTGGGCCTCGTGACCGACACGCTGCAGATCAGCCGCGTGTGCGACGCCACGGTCTTCGTCTGCCGCGCCGACTTCACGCCGAAGGACAGCTTCGAGATGATCAACGGCCTCAATGCCGAGAAGAAGTTGCCTAAGATGAGCATCGTCATCAACGGCATCGACATGTCGAAGAAGAAGTATGGCTACTACTACGGCTACGGCAAGTATGGCAAGTACGGCCGCTACGGCAAGTATAGCCGCTACGGCTACGGCAAGTATGGCAAGTCGTATGGCTATGGCAACTACGGCAACTACGGTAGCTATGGCACCTATGCCAACAGCCACTACGGCGACAAAAACGACACTTCTGTCAAACGATAAAAAAACACTTGATCGCACATGACCATCGCCATCGACTTTGACGGAACCATCGTGGAGGACCGCTACCCGGCCATCGGCCCCGAGCGGCCCTTCGCCACCGAGACCCTGCGCATGCTCATCGAGGAGCGCCACCAGCTCATCCTCTGGACCGTGCGCGAGGGCGACCGGCTGCAAGAGGCCATCGACTGGTGCCACGAGCGCGGTGTCGACTTCTGGGCCGTCAACCGCGACTATCCCGAGGAGGAGATTGAGAACAACAACCACTTCAGCCGGAAGATCAAGGCCGACTACTTCATCGACGACCGGGCCGTCTCGGGCCTGCCCGACTGGGGCCAGATCTATCGCATCATCCACGACCATAAGACCTACGCCCAGCTGCTCCGCGAGAGCATGGGCCACACGGCTCCCGAGGACCTGCCCCGCAAGAAGCACTGGTGGCAGATTGGCTGAACGCCGCCTGAAGAGAACAAGACTATAACAAAAAAACAGCGCCATTGTCAACACACAAGTGTGACAATGGCGCTGTTTTTTGTCCGAATGGGGAGTGGCGCTTCGTTCAGGGGAGATGACTACAGCCACGCTCCGAAGCGTGCGGCAGGCAGTGGAGCCGTGTATCGGTAAGGTTCCGTGTAGTTGCTCTTCTGCAAATTCTTCAGGCCCAAGAAGACGAGGCCTGCGGGCAACACCCGGTCGAAGTCGGTGACGCCTCCTGTGAGGGCCTGACTGCCATCCTGCATGTGGAAGTCCCAAGTCGTGGCGAAAGGCAGGGGCGCACCCTGGTCGGCCTCATCCACCTCGCAGTTGATGTTCATCCGGCTGTTCTTCGTGAAGTTGACGAAGAGCGGGTCAAACTGTCCTGCCACGCCACTCTTGATGTCGTTGGCATTCCAGATGTCCATCTTGTTGGCCCCCTTTGCCATCTGGCTCACGCCGGCGTCGGTCGAGGCAAAGTAGTAGTTGGGCGCCACCCGTGCGTCCTTGAGGTTGGCTCCGTCCTTGGTGGGCTGTCGGAGACCGAAGCGGCAGTCGTAGACGAGGTTGTCGACGAATGTGGGGGCGATGGCCTTCTCCAGCCAGATGCTGCCACCCTTGGCGTTTTTCGAGCGTCGCCATCCACAGTTCACCATCGTGTTGTTGTAGGCAGTCATCTCGGTAAGGGGCACCACCTCGCTGTTGCCGGCGTTGGAGAGCTTGAAGGCATTGGTGCAAGCGTTGTAGATAACGTTGTTGGCGATGTCGAGCTTGCATCCCGACTTCACGTTGATGGCCTCGCCGCCATCGGCCGCGTTGCCGTTGTCGGCAAAGATATTGTTGATGATGACACCCTTTCCTCCGGTGAAGTAGGTGTGGTCGTTGTAGTTGTCATGGAAGAAGCAGTTGGCCATGACAAACTGGCCGTCAATGTTGCAGAAATGGAAGGCCGGCACACCACCGTCGATGGTTGTCTTGAAGAGTTTGTTTTGGAACGAGAAGGAGCTCTCTGTCGGCGTGGCACCAGCATAGGCCACCTCGGTGTGGTTGAGCACCACCTCATTGGAGTTGTATCCACAGATGATGCCTCCCCAGTCTTCGGGTTTCTTGGTGTCAGAGGTGAAGACGACGGGCTTGTCGGCCGTTCCCATGCAGTAGAGGTTGCCCAGCACCACGATTTCGATGGGCACCTGCGTGCCCGACTTGCAGGTGACGGTGACGCCGGGCTCGATGTAGAGCGAAGCGCCCACGGGCACCTCCACGCTCTCATCGAGTGTGGTGTCGTTTTTCCAGACGATGGACCCCACAGGATAGGTGGCCAAGGCGGTTGTCACGGAGCCAAAGGATCCTTGTCCGCCGCTGACCTGCGCGTCGTAGGGATTGATGTTGTCGTTCTCGCATGAAGTGGAGAACAGGGCCGCTGCAGCCATGAGCAGCAGGCTGGCCAGTGTATTTGTCTTTTTCATGATCGGTTTGTTTTGTCGTTTGAGGCTCATGCCTCTGTTGTTATCGTTGCTTCGGCTTGCGCTTCATAGTTTGTACCTGACGCCCACGAGGAATGTGCGGCCATACTTGTAGGTGCCCACGATGGTGCGGTCGGCGCGCTGTCCCTCATACTCGAGGTTGCTTGGGTTGACGGTCTTGAGGTATCGCTCGCGCTTGGCATCGAGCAGGTTGTTGGCCTTGATGAAGACCGACAGGCCGTTACGGAACTGTTTCTCGCCACTGAGGTCGAGGCCGAACATGGCCTTGTCCCACTGGTCGGCGTCCTTGAAGGGCGACACGAGGGCGAGGCGCGTGCCCGTGTAGGATGCGGCAAGCTGCCCGTTCCAGCCGTGGTTGGTGTCCTTGTAAAGCAAGGAGAGGTTGGCCGTGTGCGGTGCCTGGTTGACGAGAGGACGACTCTGCGTCACGCCCGTCTTATATTCGGCACTGCCCTCCACATATTGGCGCTTCGAAGTGGTGATGCGCGAGTGGGTGTAGGTGTAGTTGGCCTTCAGTCCGAAGTGGCGGATGTACTTGATGACGTCGATCTCGAAGCCCATGTTCTTGGCGTTGCCGAGGTTGTCGGGCATGTAGTAGGCATCGGTGCCTGCTCCTATCTTGCCGTCAGAGGTGACAAACACCTGTTCGATGGGGTCCTTGAGATACTTGTAGAAGATGCCGGCCAGCACCTGTTCGGTCTTGCTGGGGAACCACTCCCAGCGCAGGTCCACATTGTCGATGCGTGCGCGCTTAAGGTTGGGGTTTCCTTTCTCCTGATACTCCTCGCCCATGATCTGGTAAGGCACGATCTCATAGAAGCCCGGTCGGTTGATGGAACGGTAGTAGGACAGGCGTACGTTCATCTTCTTGGTGGGCGTCCACTTGACAGAGGCCGACGGCAGCCAGTCCCAGTAGCTCTGCTCGCCGACGCGTCCCATGTTGCGGAAGTGCTGCAACATGGTGTATACCTGGTTGGTGTGCTCTGCGCGTAAGCCCGCGTTAATCTCGCCCAAGGGAGTCTTCACGGTCACCATGGCATAGGCCGCGCCGATGCGCTCCTTCGAGTCGTAGTTGAGCTGCGAGGCCTGCGAGTAGGGTGTCTTGCAGGTCCAGTCGATGGCAGCAAACTGATCAAATCCATTGCCGTCGAGCTGCTGTGAGATGTTGGCGGGGTTGAAGATGTAGGAGTAGTAGCGATTGGTGCGCTCCTTGCGCCGATACTGCGCTCCCGCTTTCCAGAGGGCATCGACATCGCCAGCCAGTCGTGTGTCGTAGGCGAGGTTGACGTATCCAGCCCAGTCTGTGTCTTTGTTGTGCTGGAAGCGTCGCTCCATGCTTTTGGGCAGTGTCTTGATGATGGTGTTGGTGCCCGACCAGATGGATCCCGACACGGCGTCGCCGTCGGCTGCCTGATTGGCTTGCATGGTGTTGGTCAGCGTGAGGTAGGTGCGGTCGGGGTCTTCCTCCTTGGCCTGTGAAAAGATGCCGGCCCAGTCGACGGTGAAGCGGTCGGTGAGGCGGTGTGTGCCCTTGAGGTTGGTGGCGAAGATGCTCTGCGTCTGCTCCATGGACCGTGTCTCGTCGTCCATGGTGTAGGTGTCGGCGCCGATATACTCGGTGCCCACGCTGTGGTCGTATCTGACGCCCTTGGTGTTGGTGCGCACATACATGTTGTACCACTCCAACTTCTGTCCGCCAAGTGTCAGGTCTACCTTGGCGTGTAGGCCAGTGGTGAGGTCGTGGGTGCTGTAGAGGCGGTGGCGCAGGCTTGAGATATACATGGCCTGCTCGCCCGATGCCATCTTCACGGCATTGTAGGTGCGCTCGGTGCCACGGAAGGTGTTTTGCAGGCTGGCGGCCACGATGACGCCCAGGCGGTCGTGCCAGAAGCGGTCGCCCACCGACAGTCCGCCAATGAAGTTGGGCGCCGGCGCCGAGTGGGACTTGACCTGTGTGGGACCTGCCTTGAAGTCGGCCATTCCTGCCTTGTAGTCTTTGCCGAAGGCCTCATAGGGAGCTTTCGCGGTGGCGTCGGCGCGGTTGGAGGTGAGGTAGTCGTGGCCATCGTGCCAGAAGTAGTCGGTGGCGCCGAGGGCTGCGTTGGCTTGCAACTGGAAGCGAGCGGGCGCATCCTTCATCACCATGTCGACCACGCCACCTGCGGCGTCGCCCTCCATGTCGGCCGTGAGCGACTTCGACACGACGAGGCGGTCCATGAGGTCTGAGGGGAAGAGGTTGAGGGGAATGTACCGGTTCTTGTCGTCAGGACTCGGTATCTTCACGCCGTTCACGAGCGTGTAGTTGTATCGCTTGTCCATGCCGCGAAGGATGGCGTAGGAAGCCTCGCCTGTGGCGTCGCGTTCCATGGTGACGCCCGACACGCGCTGCAACACGCTGGCCACGTTGACATCGGGCGAGAGCTGGATGCTCTGCTGGCTCATCACGTTGAGCACGCCGAGCGCGTTTTTCACCGTCTCGACGGCGCTTCGGTCCGACCGCCGTTCGCTGCGTGCGGTCACCACCACCTCGCCGAGCATCTTGTTGTCCTCGTCGAGGGCGATGGCGAAGGCGCCACTGTTGCCAGTCTTGCCGTCCTTGTCATAGTGGCGTGACACGTCGACCACCACCTCCTTGGTCTTATAAGAGAGGTAGGAGACGATGAGTGTCACCTGTCCCTTGTCGGGCAGTTCGTGGAGCGAGAACGTGCCGTCGAGTCCTGTGGTGGCGGTCACGCCGGGCAGTTCCTTCACGCGTATGACTGTTCCGATGAGTGGTTCGCCCGTCTTGTGGTCGGTCACCACACCGTCGAGCGTGTGCGCGCTGAGCTGAGCGGCCATGGCGAGCAGGGCCGCGCTGATCAATAGTTTTTTCATCTTGATAGTTTGATGGTTGGTGTGTGGTGCACTTCTCACTTGGTGCGTGTCACAGTGTGGATGACATTGCCGTCCTTGTCGATCATGGAGAGGCGGAGCTGGTGCTGGTCGGCGCTGATCACCGAGAAACCCTCGGCGGAGCTGCAGAAGACGGTGCCGTCGGTGGGTTGCACGGGACGGGCCAGCGACGACGACGAGTTGACCACATAGTCGATGTCATCTCCCTTCTTGCGGATGTGCTGGAAGTTGTGTATGTGTCCGCAGGCATAAATGTCCACATTGTGATACTTGTGGAGGATGGGCAGCAGGCGCTTCTGCATGTCGAGCCGCTCGCTCTCCTTCTTCTCCGTGTAGGCGTAGAGGGGATGGTGGCCCATCACCACGACCCACTGTTCCTTGGCGTCCTTGAGGGTGGCGTCGAGCCAGGCCAACTGGGCCTCGGCGTCTTCCTTCGAGGCATCGGGATAGGTGCCGCTGTCCTTGCGGTAAGAGTCGATGAGGGGTGTGGTGTCGAGCATCACCACACGCACACTGGTGTTCTTGGCTGTGAAGACCTTGGTGTAGTATTTGGCGGGCATGGCCCAGCGGCGGCTCACCTGCCCATAGTGTAGGAAGGCCTGTGTGTTGCCACGATACTCATGGTTGCCACACACGGCATACCAGGGTATCATCAGGTCGGGATGTGAATAGACCCACTCGAAATTGGTGAGCCAGAGGGGGTCTTGCAGCGAGGCGACACCCATGAAGTGGTGTATGTCGCCCACGGCCAACACGCACTTAGGGTCCACGGTCCCAGCCATGACGCCCATCAGTTCGGCGATGGGCTTCTGCTCATAATAACCGTTGCGCCCCATGTCGTTGGTCATGTAGAGCGTCACGTCGGCCTTGAGTGCCGCCCACTGGCTGTGGCTGGCATAGTCGGTCGGCAAGGCGTGGGTGGCTACGGCCTTGTGGCAGGTTGGTGTTAGGTTGCTGTTGGCCAGCGCTGACGGTGTGTCTTGCGCGCTGACACAGATGCTTGCCGTCGCCAAGAGGGCGAACAGCAAGCTTCTCCATGCGTTTTTCTTTTTCATGCTATCTGTTTGCTTTGTCTTTTTACCGCAGCAAAAGTAGCATGTCTGGTTATCAATGTCGTTACAGGTGTTTTACAATTGCGGAAACACTTGTTACGATGCGGTTGCAGGGTGAGTCCTTCTTTCTCACACTTCTTCCATCCTGACGAGCTCCCATCCCTTGAACTGCATCACAATCTTGTGGAGCGTGGTGCCCTGGCGGAGGGCCTCCACGCGGGGAGCCTCGGCGTAGCGATGGATCTGTGCCACGGCGTCGCGCCACTGCTGCTCGGCCTTGGTCAGGGGCTGGCCCTGCGCGTCGGTGGCGCCGGGGAGCGCCTCGTCGAACTCCTTGCGCGAGAGCACCTTGAGCTCGAGGATGTAGCTGTGCTGGCTGGCGTAATGGGTGTGGTCGGGCAGGAGGAAGAAGTCGCAATAGCCATGGTTGAGCTCCAGCTCGGGCGCCGTGATGTAGTAATCGTTGAGGTTGAGGTAGGCCATGAAGAAACCCTGCAGATTTCTCTCCGACTCGATGCCGTCGCGCACCGACGACACTTTGGCGTAGGCATCGGCCATGAAGCGGAGGCCCTCCTCCCACTGGCCGTCGTAGGCCATGTCGTAATAGTAGTCGGTCAGCTTGTTGGTGTCGACATACGACTTGGCCTGGTACTCTTCCTCCAGGTAGCCGTAATACTGCTTGCGCACGTTGTTGTTGGGGATGCCCAGGATGAGCTTTGAGCCGCGGGTGCCCTGGATGGTCAGCATGCCGTAATAGAACAGCAGGCTCGGGAAGATCTCGGCCTTCGGGATCTGGTAGGCGGAGAACTGCTCCACCAGCTGCGCCACGATCTGCCCCTCCTCGGCGATCTTGTGGATGATGCCACGGCGCTCGCCGTCAAGCCGGTCAAACTGCAAGAGTTTCTTCATCTTGCCGTAGTCGGTACGGGTGTTGGGGTCGATCATCTGCTCGGGGGCATGGCCATAGTCCATGTAGTTGCGCAGGTAGTAGAGCACCATGTCGCAATTGAACATCCTCGTGTCTTTGCCCAGGGCCTCTTTCGCAAAGCAATAGTTGTCATACCAGGGCTTCATCTCCTCGACGATGGCTTCCACGTCGCTGTCGGCGGGGATGCTGCCCACCGACTTGTAATAGGTGAACATGTCGAGGACGTCTTGGGTGGAGAAGCCCAGCATCTCGTTGAACTCGGGCTTCACGGAGATGTTCCAACCCACGTTGTAGCCGCTCGTCACGTCATCGAGCGTGACAGGACTGACGCCCATCATGAAGATGCGCTCAAAGTTGCCCTTGAACTTCTTGAAGACGTCGCGATAGAAACCGTCGGCACGGGTGATGGCGTGATACACCCGCTCACCATGCTCGTTGAGCACCACATTGGTGAAGTTGTCATACTCGTCGATGATGAGGTAGAGCGCATAGCCGTGTGACTTGGCAGCCTTGAAAAGCAATTCTATCTTATCGGCATAATCGGTCTTCGACAGGATCTCGTCTTTCTCATCTTGGTAATACTGGGCGTATCGGCGCACAAAGGAGTCCAGGTTGATGCTCATGTAGGCATTGAACCGCTCCTCCAGCACGTCGATCTTGCCCGTGATCTGCGAGAAGTCGAGGAAAAGCACTTGGTACTTGCCCTGCAGGTCGGTGGGGTGCTGGCCTATCCAGAGGTTGCCAAACAACTCTTGGAACTGGTCCTTCTGGTTGCAGTCGTAGTAGGAATAGAGCATGCTCAGGAAGATGCTCTTGCCGAAACGGCGGGGGCGGATGAAGAAGAGGTTGCGGGGTTGCTTCTCCAACTCCGCAAGAAACATCGTCTTGTCGACATAATAGAGATTTTGCGTCACCACAGTG
>JBNMMB010000101.1:0-11347 GCA_050875105.1 Prevotella sp.
CCTGCTCAACGCCATGGCGGCAGGACAACTTGATTTCTACTGGTTCTCCTCTGGCACACCGACCTATCTGATAGAGATGCTGAAGAAGTTCCATGTCATGCCGTCGGAGATTGGGGGCGAAACAGAAATGGTAAAAACAGAGCTTGATATGCCTTTTGCCCTATCGACTTCCATACTCTCCTTACTTTATTGCTTGGGATACATATCCATCAAGTGCTATGATCCTGAAACGGAGCTTTATACCTTCCATGTGCCTAACAAAGAGACGGGCGAAGCTCTCTCACGTTGTTTATCAGCTTAGTAACATCACTGACTGGGTTGTGAAGGAATAAAGACACCGCATCGAAGGAGCACACCTTTCCTTTTTGACTGAGTCGAATTGGAGCACGCTTGCCTATTCGAGCATAACAAGTAGATAACTGATGAAAATAACTCATACGCCTTGGCGACAAGCACCCCATCTGTCTGTGGGGCATGCGCTCTTGTTGCTGTGCCTGCTCTTGTTGTCGCCTTGCGCCCAAGCACAAAACAAGCGCAAGCGACCATCGCTGCGCTCCATGCTACAGACCGCCGACTCGCTGCGCTTGCAGATGCGCCAGTCGGCCGACAGCGGACGCATGCTCCAATGGGCCGACTCGCTGCTCATGGCACAGGTGGCCCAAAGCAAGATGAGCGAGAAACGGAAAGCGCGGCTCTTGCGTCGCTTCGAGAAATGGCAAGGCCACTTGCGTCGATACGACCGGAAACTCTATTGGGGCGACTCGCTCCTGGCGGCACGCTATGGCAAGGTAACCTACGACACGGCCTTCATCACCCGGCCACGGGCTCGCTGGACCATCAAGCTGCGCGGCAACCTGTCGGGCGCACACATCACGACGCAGACAACCGAAGCCGCTGGCTTGAGCCACAACACGCAACTGCGCTCTGACCTGCGCGGCACGCTCAGCGTGGCTGTGGCCTATCGGGGACTGGCGGCTGGCGTGGCCATGAACCCGGCCAAGCTGGCAGGCAAGAGCAAGGACTTCGAGTTTAACCTCAACTCGTATAGCAACCGCTACGGATTTGACGTGGTCTACCTGTCATCAAACACCTTCCGCGGACACCAGGACGTGGGCGACACCCGCCACGACATCAGCAAGGGCCTCGTGGCGCAGGATGCGCTCAACCTCAACTTCTATTACGCCTTCAACCACCGCCGCTTCTCCTTCCCCGCCGCCTTCAGCCAGAGCTACATACAGCGCCACAGCGCAGGCAGCTGGATGCTCGGCGCCAGCTTCGACGGATCGAAGACGCGCGTCAAGGGCGACAACGACAACCCCTCACTCCAGCCAATGACCATCCGCCTCAACGAACTGGCCATCGGTGGCGGATACGGCTATAACCTCGTGGCGGGTGGCCACTGGCTGTTTCACCTCTCGGCCCTGCCCACCATCACCGTCTATTCGCACGACTACATCCTGCTGACCGAGGAGCGCGACGGCGCCGCAGTCAGCACACGCACCAACATGAAGTATCATTTCCCCTCGGCCATCATCACCGGACGCGGCGCCGTGCTCTACTCCTGGCGCAACAAGTTTGCCGGCGCCACAACAGTCTACAACTACTCCGTGGCCGGCAACCGCGCCCACCTGTTGCTCCATCGCAACAAGTGGCGTGTCCGCCTATTCTTCGGCTTCCGCTTCTGAGAGGGGAAGGCAGAGGCCAACCGTTGACCAAAATACAATAAGTCCCGCTATACACATGGGTATAACGGGACTTATCTCTTAACTTATGCAGCCTTACCGTATTCATAAATGCTGTCACTGGCAAGGTCTATCTGATCATTCCAGTAAACACAAGTTCGGCTCGAGTCCAATTGCGCTTGCTTGAATAGTCCATAAATATCCACCAGTGCACGAAATGCAGGTAAGGCCTTAATGTCTTCTTTCACATCGTACAACACTTTATATCCATCATCAAACTCTACGTAGAGGACATAATTGTCTAGAACAGACAGCTTTTTAATCCGTGGTATCATAATGGAGGAAGTTTTGTTATTATTTGCTTATCCCACATCTCCTGAAGTTCATCAGAATGAAGAGAAAGCCATTCGGTCACTAACTCTTGCGCCTTCTTAGGGAGATCTCCTTCAAACATTTCGAATGTCTGAATATTGAAAAGGCCCACATACTCATTGTAAATGGCGTGTATGTGAGAAGGCTCATGTTCCTTCGGTTTAAAGAACATCTTTATGATGATCCCATAAAATCTAACAATCTCAGGCATTTTCGTTTTATTTAGTTTACACGGCAAATTTAATCTGAATATTTGTAACCACCAAACATTTAACGAAAAAATAATAATACTTGAATTAAGGCGGGGACTACAAATCAGTTTCGCCCCTCTAAGCCCATTGAAGCATAGGCAAGTTCTCTGTGCTATTCCCACGCAGAAAGCCGATTCGCTGTTATCAGCTTTGCTTTACCGCCATGCCCACCCTGTGGCGCTGATCCATACGTTTGTCATCGTGAAGGGGCTGGGAGCTTCTGCAACAATTCTACAAAATAATCGGAACACAGAAGCTAAGGGATAGAAATCTTGCAAAAAGACTTTCGAAAACTTTGGCTTTCAGAAAATATATCGTAACTTTGCGATTGGATGCTTGCCAAGCCTCGTGCAAGGCGACTTCCAAATCTTATGGGTTAAGATAATAGCGTTTGCTGTTTATTCGAAAAACGTTCAGGAAACTTGGCGGTGGAAAGAATGTGTACAGAATAAACAAGTGAATGCCTGCGATAGCGTGGGCGTTCAACTTGTCTGTATACATGGGTTTCCGCCAAGTACCTCTGAACGTGGACAAGTTGCGATGTCCACGTTTTGCATCTAAGTACTTGGTTGAAGCCTTCGTTTTAAAAAGAATAACAAGCTTTCGCATTAAAACTATTTACGCTTTAATGCTATGGCGAAATCACTAATTGAGGAGCTCCCTCGTATTGCGAGTGAGGGGCGCCAAGAGGCTCAGCGCATCATAGAGCGACTGAGTAGTGGCACACGCATTGGCCTTCAGACCAATGAGCTCGTGCTACCACGCAAAGACATCTCGGGGGTCTTCCGAGGCCAAGTACCTAACATTCCCAATGCCTTCAACACCGCCCTCAATGGCGGCGAATGGATGAACCGCCTCATCTATGGCGACAACCTGCTGGCCATGCAAGCCTTGCTGGCTGGTGACCCAGAGACCGGATTACCCTCGCTCCGCGGCAAGGTAGACCTTATTTATATAGACCCGCCATTTGACTCGAAGGCGGACTATCGGACAAAGATCAACCTCCCTGGCGCTAACTTACAGCAGAAGCCTACAGTTGTAGAGCAATTTGCGTATGCTGACACATGGGAGAACGGTACACTCTCATACCTCAAGATGATTTATCCACGATTGGTTCTCATAAAAGAACTTCTTTCTGATCATGGGAGCGTTTACGTTCATATTGATTGGCATATAGACTCTTATGTAAAAATTTTATTAGACGACATATTTGGCAAGGATAATTTCAAAGACCAAAATATTTGGTATTATCCTGGTGGGCTTAAAGCAGTACCACATTATTTTCCTCGCAAGCACGATTGTATATATTATTACACGAAAACCGACAACTACAAATTTAACAATCAGCGATATGGTATAGAAGATAATTCGTTATACAATCGTTGGATTAAATATAGCGAGGACGGAGAAACTATTACTTATAAAAATTTTCCAAGGACAGATAAAGTCAAATTTGAAACGTACGTCAAGCGATTTATTTCTCAACACAAAAGGCAACCAAAAGATGAAGATGTACTTTATCGCTTTGAAGGTGCGTTAGTTGACGATGTTTGGACCGATTGTCCTGCAGTTTTTCGACTACTCAATGAAAAAACAGGCTATTCTACCCAAAAGCCCGAAGCCCTCCTTGAGCGTATCATCAAGGCCTCATCCAATGAGGGCGACTTGGTCTGCGATTTCTTTGGGGGTAGCGGCACCACTGCTGCGGTAGCCGAGAAGTTGGGCCGTCGCTGGATTACCTGCGACATCGGCAAGCCTGCTTCACTCGTGATGCGCAAACGCTTCATCGACCAAGAGGTGAAGCCCTTCCTCTACCAGAGCATCGGCGACTATCAGAAGGAGGCTTTTCAGAACAACAAGAAGTTGCGTCGTGTGGGCGACCTGTCGCAAGTGGTCTTGGGCCTCTTCGGCGCTTTGCCCTTCACCGCCGAACAGGGCAACAGCCGCAACTTCGGTTACGTGAAGGGCACGCGCACGCTGGTGATGGTCGACAGTCCGAACCGGCTGACCACCGCCGCCACCGTCCGACGTGCCGTGGAGGCCAAGGCCTCGTTGCTCGGTGGCGACTGGGACAAGGTGGTGGTGCTCGGTTGGAACTTCGCCTTCGACATCTCACAGGCCATCGAGAAATATAAGAACAGCAACGTGGAGGTGCTCGTCATCCCGCCCGACCTGCTCGACAAATTGTCGAAGAAGGGCTACAAGAAGCTCATCGCCGACAAGACCGTGCGTTTCTCCTCGCTGCAATACCTGGTGGTGAACCCCGTTCGGGTGACCACTAACGACCGAGGCGAAGACGAGCTCGACATCAGTCTCAGCAACTACGTGTTGCTGTCGCCCGACAACATTCCGCTCGACGACAAAGACAAGCAGAAGTTGCAAGAGGTGATGGAGCAAGACCCGCTGTCGCTCATCGAATACTGGAGCATCGACCCTGACTATGACGGTGAGACCTTTAGGAGCACCTGGCAGGACTATCGTGAGAACGTGGACAACGACAGCGATCCGCTCCACTGCGTCAATGCCACACGCCTCACCATGCCCCACAAGGACCATCGCAAGGTGTGCGTCAAGGCCGTCGACGTGTTTGGCTTCGAGAGCCAAGTGGTGCTCAACGTGAATGACGAACCCAAAGAATGACAACCATGCAGACTATCAATCCCAACAACATATCCCTGGAGCTGGCCCGACGGCTGACCGACATGGTGAACGCCGCCTGGCAGAGTGGTGAGATGCTGCAGAAGGTGACGCCCACCACGGCCTCCCTACTTAACTACTGGTTTGGCGAAGGCTTCTGCGAGCAGCGCGTCCGCAACTTCCACGAGGGGCAACGACAGGCCATCCTCAACATCATCTACCTGCACGAGGTGCTGGGCGAACAGCGCGTGATGGACGCCTACGAGCACGTCATACCCGAACTGATGGACCGCGTCGACCTGGCACAACTGGCCAAGATGAAGTATCAGTTTCCGAAGTATGCCGTGAAGATGGCCACCGGCACGGGCAAGACATGGGTGATGCACGCCCTCATCATCTGGCAACTGCTCAACGCACGCCATGAAGACGGCGAGAGCGGCCGCTTCACTCAGCACTTTTTGGTGGTGGCGCCCGGCCTAATCGTCTACGACCGACTGCTCGACGCCTTCTGCGGCCGTAAGAAGCAAGGCGAAGAGCATCGTGACCCACAGACCAACGACTACTACATGAACCAAGAGGTGTTTCTGCCCGAGCGTTATCGCGACGAGGTCTTCTCGTTCATCCAAAACAACGTGGTGACCAAGGAGGACGGCATCGGCAAGAAAACCACAGGCAACGGACTGATTGCCCTGACCAACTGGCACCTCTTCGAAAACCAGATGGAAGAAGAGACGACCGACGAGACCGTGAGTGCCCATGGCACCATGACGCCCACAGAAATCGTGAACGACCTCCTGCCTGTGCGCCCCGGCAAGTCGGCAGGCAACGACCTGGGCGTGCTCGACCGTCGTGCCCTTGGAGGCACCGAGCTGGAGTATCTTGCCGGACTGAAAGACCTGATGGTCATCAACGACGAGGCCCATCACATACACGTATTGAAGCGAGGGGGTGAAACCGAGGAGGTGGAATGGCAAAAAGGACTCAATGCCATCAGCAGCCCCAAGGGCAACCGCTTCATGCAAGTGGACTTCTCAGCTACGCCTTTTGACACAAAGGGCACAGGCGAGAAACAGACCAAGCTCTTCTTTCCACATATCGTTGTCGACTTTGACCTGCCGATGGCCATGAAGCAAGGATTGGTGAAACTACTCCTACTCGACCGCCGGCAAGAGCTCACCGACCTGGAGCACCTCGACTACAACGCCGAGCGCGACGAACAGGGACATGTGGTGGGACTGAGCGAAGGCCAGCGCATGATGATCCGCGCCGGCCTGACCAAACTGCAACGACTGGAAGAGGAGTTTCTAAAGACCGATGCCAGCAAAAATCCCAAGATGCTCATCGTCTGCCAAGACACCTCTGTGTCGCCCTTTGTGGAGGAGTTTCTGAAGTCGGAAGGACTGCAAGAGGACGACCTCGTGACCATCGACTCCACCAAGCAAGGCGAGGTGAGCGACGAGGAATGGAAGGCCATCAAAACCAAACTCTTCGACATCGACCACCACAAGCAACCAAAGGTGGTCATCTCCGTGCTGATGTTGCGCGAGGGCTTCGATGTGAACAACATCTGCGTGCTTGTGCCGCTACGCTCCTCAAAGGCACCCATCCTGCTCGAACAACTGGTGGGGCGCGGTTTGCGACTGATGTGGCGAGAGCCCGACTATACGGACGTGAAGCGCGACGACCGACTTCGTGTGCTCAAGTTTCACAAGCCGCCAACCACCTACATCGACACTCTATCCATCGTGGAGCATCCTGCCTTTATCAAGTTCTACGACGAACTGCAAGAGCAAGGGCTGGTGGCCGTCGACGAAGGCGATGTCGGCACAGGCGGAGCCACGGGCGACATCATCACCGTTGGGTTGCGTGATGACTATGAAAATTATGACTTCCAATGGCCCGTCATCCTCCATGACGCCGAAGAGGAACTGGAAGATGCCGAGATCGACCTTGGCGACCTGGAACCATTCACCATGTACCCCCTGGACCTGCTACGCAAATTCCTGGCCAAGGATGGCGAGACATTCGTCTCGCAAGAGTCGCTCACCAAGACCACGTTCGGCAAATACAAGGTCACAGCCAATCTCTTCAGCGCCAATGGTTACAATGAATATCTGCAAAAGTTGCTGCGAGTAGTCACCTTGCGATTTGAGAACTGTCGCCGCCAAGGCTTCCCCACCATCCAGGTAAACGAGGCACAGACCGTCAGGGTAATCGACTGGTATATCCGTACGCGACTCTTCGGTCAACCATTTGACCCCTTCAAGGGCAGCGACTGGAAGATATTGCTGGCTAAGGATGGCATCGTGACCAAGCACATCGTGGAACAATTGGCTGTGGCCATTTACAAACTACAAAACCGCCTGACGACGATCAAGGCCGAGGTGTCGCACACGCCCTTCTCTTCCCTGCAAGCCATCAAGATGAGAGAGGCCTTCTCCCTGGAGGCGCACAAGTGCATCTATCCCCGACTGGGTTATCCCTCACACGGCGGTGGACTGGAAAAGGCATTCATCGAGTTTCTCGACCGAGACGCAGAGGTGGAGCGGTTCTTGAAAATCAACGAGACAGGTCACTCCTTTGCTATCATCTTCTATGTGCGCAAGGATGGGCTAATGGCCACGTATCACCCAGACTTTATCGTGGCAACTGCTGAGAAAGTATACCTGATAGAGACGAAGGGCGACGATAAGGTGGATGATGCGAATGTCAGACAGAAACAGACAGCCACCCTCGAATGGATCAAAAAGGGATCACCTGCAAAACCGTGTGGATTAAGCATAGATTCTCGTAAGTCTAAACAAGAAGAATTTTCTGTCTATGATGCCTCTGAGTTGCGCTCTGAACTGTTTGATTTTAGCATTGAGAGATTCAGCGGCTGCATTGGTCGAACGGTTGACAAAATAGTTTAGAATCTCGTCCTCCCTGTCATACATAGCTGCAGCAATGTCATTGAAAGCCTTGTTGCCATATTCCCCAACCTCCTTGTACCATTTTTTGAGGCTCTTTTGTCCATCCTCCTTGGAGCATCTTTTGGAAAATATCATACGAAGCGAGTGAGAAAGGCCAAAGGCTTTCTCTATTTCTGGGTATTCTCTAAATAAGATGGCTGCACGTTTCTTTTGTGTGTCGGTCCATTTGTTAGGCGACATCATCAATAGGTATTTGCTTCGTGCCAATATCTCGGCACGAGTCTCGTCATTCTCTAACTTTTCAGGATGGTATGCTGCATTGAGACGGATAGGGTTTCCGTCTTTGTCAGTTGGCGTTTCACCTTTTTCTGCGCAAGCTTTCAACATGAGGCGGAACTCCTCCCTTTCATTGGCAACACGCGTCATCTCTTCACGTCTGAAAGCAATACGAACCTCTTGAACCGCCTCAAGACAAAATTGCTGGTGGTGGAATCTGTCAAGGGTAATCATTGCATTAGGGAAACATGCTTTTACGATACTATGCATACTTTCCGAGAAATCAAGCGTAACTTCTTTTACCTGAGCAAGTAACAGCGAATCTATTTCCTTTAGATTCTTGATGACATCTTGTGCTCTCGTGCCTTTTATGATGGCTACTATACACCCTTTCTTGCCATGTGCGTCTTTGTTTGACACGATGGTATAGACCTCTCCTGTGGAAAGACAGGTTTCATCTATGCACAGGTAGGGACCGATATTCTCCGGAAATATCAGCCATTCCTCCGCATGTTCAGCCTCCGTCCATTCAGTGAATCCGCTGATTGTTTTCTTGTAGGCTCTCTCAAAGGCATCGCCATCTATGAAATAATCTTTCTCAAACGAACGGGCCGTTATAGGGTGCGTCTCCAAACGAATCTTTTAAAAAAGCCGCCAACTCCTTGGAGCAGCGGGTGGACTCTTGCACGAACTCGCAAGCAGTCATGACATTTCCTCCTGCGCAGTCAAGCCAGCGGCGACGGCGAACGTGAAGAAGGACTTCTTGACCACGGATAGGAAAATCATGAAAGACACTTTCACGAGTAAAACCATTAGGGCGTAAGTCGGTTCGGTCATCAGGAGTCTTCTCATTTTCGTCAAGGTATATGTGGATTGAGGTCTTACCATTGTTCTCGATAAGACGGACATCTTTCAAAGTAAACCAATCTAACATTCCTTCTGGGAGGATACAAGTTGCAAGGGCTATATATTCTTTCATATTTTCATTCTCTATTTTACTAAAAACGAAAAGATGAAAGATTTAGTATGTCAATCCACACACTTTTGCAGGTGACCCCTTTGTTCCGGTTGTAATATGCCGTGGCAGCATAGTCCGTGTAATACAGGCTAGCGTCTAAGCGTGTCCATGTGGTGCGCGTGATCTTTGAGGATACCCCAACCTTAGTTAAGTTTTCATATCGTTTGCCGATGTTGTCGTAAGTCTTATTGAGGATGTCGTCTTTCAAGAAGGAGTGCCGCAGTATGATGTCCTTTCCGAAAGAATGGGTGGAAGACGCGTAGATGTTGAACTTGCTGACCCTGAAGTTTGAGGACAGCGAAATTTCTTGGGTCGTTTGAGGCTTGAGATTGGGGTTGCCATAGAATATTTCTCCAGGCACGGTGTTGTCTACGTAGGGATTCAATGAGTTAATGTTGGGCACTTGCTTGCCCATGGAATAGGACAAGCTGAGACGAACTTTCCAGTTTGGCGCATACGAAAAATCAGCGTAGGGCGTCACAAATTGCTTGTTTGCTGAAAAAGAATTGTTCAGCAAGGGCTTTTTGGACGTGTCTCGTAAATATTGATAAAAAGCACCCGCTTTGGCCTCTATCTTCCCTGTTGTGTAGCTGTAGCCAACCTTTAAGCCGTTGGAGAATTGGTTGTGCCGATATTGGTCTCGCTCAGTTTTTTCGTAGGGATTGTCTGCGTAGGCGTAACTTTCAAGTTGTGAAATGTTTTCTTTTTCCATGCGAAGGCGCATGAAGTCTTCTGCGTATAATGTGTGTTGATTGAACTTGCGCCGGTAAAGTACTGTTAGCGTGTGCCAATCTTCATAATCTGCGGTCTTCTTGTGGTAGTTGTAGAAATCCTTGACGTAACTTGGATTGATATATTCCAGAAGTGTGTAATTGTTGTCGTTTTGCTCTTTGTCGGGACGGGAATAAAATTCATATCCCGCATAAAATTTTCCGTGCTCCGCGTTCTCTCCAAACAATTGCTCGTAGTCCAGACATACCTGGTATTCAGCATCATTCATTTTGAACAGCCCGTCTTGCTTGTAGCGGTAGGTTTGCTGGCCTAAATTGTTTTCAACGACATAGTTGTTCGTAGATGTGTTGTGTGGGTTCGTCTTGAACATGGCGCGTGCGTAGACCGATAAAACTTTAAGGGGAGAAATTTCATAGGATAGCGTCGTCTCCAGATTATGCAAGTCGACCTTAAAGCCAGAACTTTTGTATTCAGACTTTGAGTGATAAAGATCTTCGGAGGCATACCTCCATTCTTCTGAGTTCAATTGGCTGTCGTGTCCCCACCTCCAATTATTATAGTAAGAGAAAGTGACGCCAAATTTATTTTTCTTCGCAAATATAAATGCTCCGTTCCGCCAGTTGGCATCAGACAAAGAACTGCTGGCGAGGCCACGGTACCCCCATAAGCGTCCTTTGGTGACAAGGTTGATTTGCAACGTCTGCTGACCACTGATGTTTCTCACGATGCGCACTTCTATTCTTTTGAGATATTTTGCATCCAGCGATTCCAGCGCGTCGTGGATGTTGCCAGATATTGTGCGGTCATGAGCACCATTTACGGTGTATTCGATGGGCCAATTGCCTACAGAATGCACATTGCCGTTACGCTCGACATTCAACAAAGGAACATTCCGTAAGGCATCGAAGCTGTTCTTTCCGATTAGCGAGGAGTCGGCCTTGACATCGTAAATGATAACGTCGGGACGTGTCTTGTACAAATCCCTTCTTGCCTTTACCGACACCTCCTTTAGTAGCGTGGTCGGGATACTGTCTTGTTGAACGGCCTTTTGGCTGTTTTGTGCTTGGGAAGTAAGAGACATAAGCGACATTATCCCTACGCAAAGCCTTAGTGTTAAGAAATGATGCTTATTCATAGTAATTTTTAAAAAACTTAGGAACTTTATCATAATTTGTTTTTAGTTGGTTTATGCCTGGCAAAAATAAAAAAAAATATATGAAACCAATTTGACTTTTATCCGAAATTTTCGAGATTTAACATTGATAGGCTAATTTAAGGTGGCATTAAAGAATCTTGGCGAAGGGAGGCAAGTCGTATATGCAGGCCTTATGAAGGCGTACCACAGGACGGAAACGGCCTCTTTAGGCGACCAAAACAAGAAAAATGGCCTTCTGATGAAAAAAATGCTCCAAAAGTTTGGAGGTTTCATAGAAAGTCGCTACCTTTGCACTCGCAATTCAGAAATGA
>JBNMMB010000102.1:0-10953 GCA_050875105.1 Prevotella sp.
AAGTTAGACTTTATGTGAAATATTCGGGCATGGCGGTCCACGCCTTCGCAAATCGGTCGCAAAGGTACACATTATTAGGCGATTAGGCACTAAGGGACACAGAATATTCTTGAAGTTTTATGGTTTTTTAACAGCCTTGGGCGCTTTTCGCGGCTTCGTTGCCCGTCGGCGGAAGCCAAAGAGGTCGCGCCAACCATTGAAATCGCGCTTGAGCACGAAGCCAATGCCCTGGGTGTTGAGCGAGTTGCGGGTGAAGTAGCGGTCGTTGGTCTGGTTGTAGACGCGCACGCTGAAATTGCCATTGGGCGAGATGAGGTATCGGATGTCGAAGTCGCCGATGAACGAGGTGGTGGCATTGGCGTTGTCGCGATAGCCAAACTGGCCATTGATGAGCAGGCGGTTGTTGAGCATGCGGCCACTCAGTAGGCCTTCGTATTCGGCATTGTTCCACCCCTCGTCGCCAGTGGAGATATTGGCTCCGAAGTTCCAGTTGTTGTTGTTGATGACGTTGCTCAGCACATTGTTGATCTGCTGGCTGAGCTGTCCGCTGAGGATGCTCTGCATGGCCAGACTGGTCTGTTTCTCTCCAGTATTGGAGCCCATGGCGTTGTTGCTGCTGGGCGAGAGGAAGCGACCGACGGCCAGGAGGTAGAGCACCTGCTGGTTCATCTCCTCCTCGCTGTTGATGATGCTGTAGATCATCTGCTTGGCGTCGGTGCCCACGGTGGGCATGTCGAGGTTGAAGTCGACCTTCGGCGCGCCGGGCGTGCCGGTGATGTTCATGAGGCAGTTCACGCGGATGTTGTTGCTCGAGAAGCTGCGGCCCAGCTGGAGGTCGGACAGGCTGACAGAGTTGACCTGATACTGCGCCTGGAGATGGAGGTCGGCCTGGTAGGGGTCGCCACCGAAGGCAATCAGGCCGCCCTGTAGGAACTCGAAGTCGCGCTTGATGATGTTCTGGATGGTCAACTTATAGACGCCATGGTCGATGAGATAGTTGCCATAGACGTCCACCCCACCTTTATTATAATAGGAGGCCCGGATGACACCCGACCCGTTGAGGGCGATGTAGTCGCCAGAGGTGTTGTCCATGATGACCTTGAGCGTGGCGTCGGGGTTGGTGTTGATGAGGAAGTTGATGCGGATGTCGGAGGGCATGTCAAACTCCTCCTCGTCGTCCGCCTTCAACTGGTCGGCCACCAGGGAGTCGATGTCGGGCAACGTGTCGCGCGACGACCAGTTGATAAACTCGCGCGAGGCAATGGCGTCGGGATTGGAGGCGTTGTAGACCACCTGCGAGCCGCGCTCCGGCGTGGTGTCGATGTCGATGTCGACCTGGCCCGAACGGCCCTTCACTCGCACGTCGCCACTGGCGTAGACGGTGCCATAGAAGGTGCTGCCGTCGCTGCCATCCCAGTCGTAGCCCAACAGGTGATGGAGCTCGATGCCAAAGTCGTAGGTCAGGCGCGACAGGTGCTGGTGATAGACGGAGCCGTTGATGATGGCGGTGTTGCCACTGCGGTCGTAGATCACATCGCTCGGGAAACGGATCTCATTGACCAAGAACTGGATGGGGGCGTCGTGGAGCTGATAGGTGGTGTTGAGTGGCCGGATGGTCATCTTGCCATTGGCCCGCGCGTCGCCCGTGAGGTTGATCTGCTTGA
This sequence comes from Prevotella sp., assembly GCA_050875105.1. GTDB lineage: Bacteria > Bacteroidota > Bacteroidia > Bacteroidales > Bacteroidaceae > Prevotella. The sequence continues at coordinate 1,665 of JBNMMB010000102.1, forward strand.
GGTCGCCCCACAGGCGCAGGTCGCCGTTGACCGAGAGGTCGGCGTCGCGCATGAAGCTGGAACAGAACGACTGCACAAACTCGCCACGGGTGTCGTGGGCCTTGATGGCGAGGTCGATGTAGTTGCGCTTGGGCGACACATAGCCCCGGATGGTGGTGAGACGCTGACCGGCAAACAGCGAACCGCCGAGGGTGTCGACAGCCTGGGCGTCGATGTCGATTTGTTCTTCCTCCTTGTTCCATCCCACCTTGGCCAGGAGCGTTCCCATGTTGCCCTCCTCAAACTGGAACTTGTTGACATAGAGGTCGGCATGGCCGCCTGCGCCGTCGAAGAGATGGGTGAGATAGGCCTTGCCCGAGGCAAAGCCACTGAAGTCGACGGAATGGAAGCCGACAAGATCGAGCACATACTCGACATTGACGTCTTTCAAGTCGACAGTGATGGGGTCGTCGCTGCCCTTGGCGGTCTCGCCCGACACCTTCACATACTGGTGGCCGCTGGTCACCGAGAGGCCATTGACCTGCAAGTGGTTCTTGCTGTAGACGACACTGGCGGGATGGACGGTGAACAGGGTGTCGCCAATGGCAAGTTCGGAGGGACGCACATTGAAGCGCGCCTCGGTGACGCCCTGGCTGTTGCGGTCAAACTGGATCATGGACGACAGGCGCCCGCGGAAACGGTGGCGCTTGGCGTGATTGTCGAGCATCAACTCGGTAGACAGTTCGTCTTGTTTCGCCGCAGCGGTGACATGGAGGTCGGTGCCACGGCCGTTCTCGCCCATCTGGGTGGCCTTCACATCGGCACATAGATTGTTGTCGGGCGACGAGAGGTTGACAGACACCTGGCGCAGGTGACGGTCGGCATAGACCACATCGGGCGCAGTGAGCCGGACGTCCACCTGACGTGAACGCGAATGGACATCGGCATAGAGGTCCACAGGGGCGTTGAGTTCGATGGGGAGGCCCGCGAGATGACGCAACCAGTCGCCACGCGTGACCGACGCCTCAATTGTGAAACTGTCATGACGGACAGGGCGATGACGGAGCGAGGTGAACTTCTGGAGACTGGGCAACTGCTCAACGACCAGGTTTTCAATGTTTTGCCGCAGGGTGGCATAGTCGAACTGGCCACGCACCTCACCATGTCCGAAGTCGCTGTCGAACGTGAGATAACGGCCCTGGGCATTGGCGCCGATGGACAGCTGCAGGTCATCCAACCGATATTCGTCACCTGGCTTGGTCATGTAGAAATCATTGACGACGGCCTTGCCCTGCAGGGTGGCAAGCGTGTTGCCACGGAAAGTCACGTCCAGCCGACCACCATAGACCGTGCCTGCCTGGGCCGCTCCCGTCAGGCCGAGGGCTGTCGGATTGATGTGTGATATGTTGGCGGTGACGCTGCCCGATGGGGTACGGCCATTCTTGTCGAAAAAGCCTTGCACGGCCGCCACCACATTGGGGTCGTCGATGCCGGCCTTGCCCGACAGGCGCCCACGGTCGTAGGTGGCGTCGAGGTTGACATTCTGGTAGCGATACTGGTTCCAGTCGAAACGGCGCACCATGCCCTTGGCGGCGAAGCGCTGCTGCCGCAGGTTGCCCTGGAGGCGAAGGTCGGCGGCGAGGACGCCCATGCGGTCGTCGTCGAGCACCGTGCCGATGTTGAGGCCGTCGGTGGCGAGATGGCCCTCAAGGGCCTGACCACGCATGGCAAACGACAGGTGGGCAAGGCCCTCATCGACCTGCAACGTGCCTTGGGTCGAGAGGTCGTGGCCCCGTCCGCCAGCCACGCCCCGATAACTGATGTTGCCCAGGCGTTGCACTGCTGCGGGGAGGTGGGGCGAGAGCGTGGCCAACAGGTCACGGCCGACTGTCAACTGGCGGATTGACGCCGTCCAGCGCGGGGTGCTGTCCCACGACGACAAGGTGCCACTCACTCCCACTGTGGCCACCGCAGGTGCGGACAGGGAGGTGGCGCGGGCGTCGCGGGCAAGGATGGCGTCGAGCCGATGGACACGCAGCTGATGGGCGGTGCCCGAGAAAGAAGTGGAGAAAACGAGGGGATTGGCATAGCGCCTCAACCGGTTGTCGAGGAAGGCCAGGTCGGTGGGACTCACGTGGGAGGGGTCGATGCGGCCTTTGAACTGCAACGACGGGGTGTCGATCTTACCATCCTTGCGCTGATAGGTGGCCGCAAGGCGTTCGGCGGAACAACGGGAATGGGGCAACTCGAGATCGAGCTGTTCCACATAAGCTTCACGCGTGCCGGCCACGACCTTGAACGACAACGACTTCAACTGTAGGCCGGAACGCTCATTGAACGCAATCTTCTTGACACGGAGGTTCAACGAGTCGTCGCGAAGGGCATTGAGCATGATGTGGGAACTGAGGTCGCGGATGGCCAGGTGACGCAAGTCGAACGTGGCTTTCTGGGGTGCGTCGAGCTGGTCGTAGCGCACGGCACCATGACGGATCACCAGGCTGTTGACCTGAAGGTCCAGCGGCTTGTGACTCGTGGTGTCCTTTGAGGCGAGTGAATCAAGCACATACTGGATGTTGAGCGGCGCGTCGGCAGTGGCGCGATAGAGTCGGGCCTTCATGCCGAAGACCTGGGCCGAGGTGATGTCGATGTTGCCAGAGAGGGCCTCCAGCAAACCGATCTTGACCGACAGGCGCGTGGCTTGGAAGAAAGGCACCTCGCGCTGGTCGAGCAACGACACGTCGTCGATGATGACACGATTGAACAAGCCCACATCGACGCGACCCACGGAGGCCTTTGTCCCCAACTTCGAGGCAATCGCAGCTGCCACGCGATGGCCAATAAACGATTGCACCATGGGGACGTTAACCACGGCGACCACGACCACATACAGGCACACCAATGCCCATAAAATCGTGTTGATGAAGTGCTTGATCCTTTTCAAAGTCATGCAAAATTAAGAAAATAAACTTGCAACAAAAATAAAATCATTAAAAATATCCTAAATCAACTAAATTTTATGTATTTTTGCAACTGATTAGAAAGCCTACTTGCCGAATGACTCACGAAAGTCCGACGAAAGTTTGTTTTTTCATCAATCGCTGAATATCAACCAACAATTATATTCTAATTTATGGCAAATGTTTTTAGGTTGCGCAAAGGCTTAGACATCAACCTCAAGGGAAAGGCCGTAAAGAAGAAGGTCAGTTGCAGGGCTTCCAAAGTGTTGGCCCTCCGTCCTTCTGATTTCACAGGCGTCGTCCCCAAGGTCGTTGTCAAGGAAGGAGATCATGTCCTTGCCGGAGATGCCTTGTTTGTCAACAAGCAATTCCCTGAGGTCTTGTTTGCCTCGCCAGTGAGTGGTACTGTCAAAGCTGTCGTCCGAGGTGAGCGACGGCGCGTGCTCAGCGTCAGTGTGGAAGCCGACGAGAAACAGGAGTATCATGACTTCGGCGTCCACGACGCCAACAAGATGGACGGCAACGCCGTGAAGCAATTGCTTCTCGAGGCGGGTCTCTTTGGTTACATCAACCAGCTCCCCTACGCCGTCTCCACCAATCCTGCCACCAATCCCAAGGGCATCTTTGTCTCGGCGCTCCGCGACATGCCACTGGCCGCTGACTTCGAATATGAGTTGGAAGGCAACGAAGAGGCTTTCAAGGCGGGCCTCAAGGCGCTCAGCCGCATCGCGCCCCTGCACCTGTGCGTTGGCGCCAAGCAGACCGCTGAGGCGCTGACCAACGTGGAGGGTGTCGACCTGAACGTCTTCGACGGTCCCTGCCCCGCTGGCAACGTCGGCGTGCAGGTCAACCACATCGACCCGGTCAACCGCGGCGAGGTGGTCTGGACCGTAGACCCCACGGCCGTGATCTTCATCGGACGACTGATGCTCACAGGCAAGGTGGACCTCCGCAAGACCATCGCCATCGCCGGCAGCCAGGTGAACGACCCGGCCTATGCTGACGTGTTGGTGGGAGCCCAACTGGCCGACGTGCTCGACGGCAAGCTGGCGGCTAACGACCATGTGCGCCTGATCAACGGCAACCCGCTGACAGGTGAGCGCGCCACGCTCGACGACTTCGTGGGGGCTCACACATCGGAGCTGACAGCCATCCCCGAAGGCGACAACAAAGACGAGATCCTGGGATGGATCCTGCCACGCACCAAGGAGTTCTCGGTATCGAGAAGTTACTTCTCATGGCTGGAGGGCAAGAAGCATGAGTATGACCTCGACGCACGCATCAAGGGCGGCAAGCGCCACATGATCATGAGCGGCGAGTATGACAAGGTGATTCCCATGGACATCTATCCCGAGTACCTGGTGAAAGCCATCATCACGGGAGACATCGACAAGCAGGAGCAACTGGGCATCTATGAGGTGAGCCCCGAGGACTTCGCCCTGGCCGAATTTGTGGATTCCTCGAAGTTGGAACTGCAAAAGATTGTCAGACAAGGACTTGACCTCCTGCGCAAGGAGAACGCTTAAGAAAGGATTACGCTTAGGTAAATAACACAAAAACGATTATGAGTGGATTAAAAAAATATTTCGACCAGATACGACCCCTCTTCGATGAGGGTGGCAAATGGCACGCCTTCCAAAGCGTCTACGACGGCTTTGAAACGTTCCTCTTTGTGCCCAACACCACCTCGAAGAGCGGCGTCCACATCCATGACGCCATCGACTCGAAGCGCATCATGAGCATGGTCGTCATCGCCCTGATGCCGGCTTTGCTCTTCGGCATGTACAACATTGGCTACCAGAACGCACTGGCTGCAGGCAAGCTCGCTGAGACAAGTTTCCTGTCGATGTTTGCTTTCGGCCTGCTGGCCTTGCTGCCCAAAATCCTCGTGAGCTACATCGTGGGCTTGGGCATCGAGTTTGCATGGGCACAGTGGAAACACGAGGAGATCCAGGAGGGCTACCTCGTCAGCGGCATCATCATCCCGCTGATCATCCCCATCAACACACCGCTGTGGACCTTGGTGCTCGCCATTGCCTTCTCGGTCATCTTCGTCAAGGAGATCTGGGGTGGAACGGGCATGAACATCTTCAACGTGGCCATCGCCGCGCGCATGTTCCTCTTCTTCTCTTATCCCAGCCAAATGACCGGCGACAAGGTCTGGGTGGCGCAAGACGCCATCTTCGGACTGGGTTACAACCTGCCGGAGGCCTTCACCATGGCCACACCGCTCGGGCTCATCGCCCAGGGAGCCGGTGCAGGGGCGAGCCTGTCGGACATGATCCTGGGCTTCATCCCCGGCTCGGTCGGTGAGACATCGGTCATCGCCATCGCCATCGGTGCCTTCATCCTGTTGTGGACGGGCATCGCCAGCTGGAAGACCATGCTGTCGGTCTTTGTGGGCGGCATCGTCATGGCGCTCATCTTCACCGCCACGGGCAAGACCCCGATCCCCTGGTATGAGCACATCGTGCTGGGCGGCTTCTGCTTCGGTGCCGTGTTCATGGCCACCGATCCTGTGACCTCCGCTCGCACGGAGACAGGCAAATGGATCTATGGATTCCTCATCGGCGCCATGGCCATCATCGTCAGGGTGATGAACGCCGGCTATCCTGAGGGCATGATGCTGGCCATCTTCTTCGGCAACATGCTTGCGCCGCTCATCGACCACTGTGTCGTGGAGGCTAACATTTCGAAACGTGCCAAGCGCGCAACCAATAAATAAGGAGAAAAAGCATGAAAACAAATTCCAATTCATACACGATTATCTATTCAATCGTCCTTGTCTTGATTGTCGCTTTCCTGTTGGCTTTCACGTTCCAGGCGCTGAAGCCTGCGCAAGACGCCAACGTGGCTCTCGACAAGCAGAAACAAATACTCTACTCGCTCAACATCCGTGGCCTGGACGACAAGGCTGCCGCCGACAAATATAAAGAGGTGGTGGTCGCCGACGACATCCTGGACGAAAACGGTGTGACCAAGCAGAAGGGCGAGCCCGGCGGAACAGAGGCTGGCTTCAAGTTGAACTCTGCCGATGCCAAGGCTGGCAAGCTGGCTCTGTTTGTCTGCAAGGTGGACGGCAAGACGAAGTATGTCATTCCTGTCTACGGCATGGGCCTCTGGGGTGCCATCAGCGGCTACATCGCCATCAACGATGACAAGCAGACGGTCTACGGCGCTTATTTCAACCACGAGAGTGAGACGGCTGGCCTGGGCGCCAACATCAAGGACGACCAGTCATGGCAGGAGCAGTTCCAGGGCAAGCACCTCTTTGCGGGCAACAACCACAGCGCCATCGCACTGGCGGTGGAGAAGAACGTGGAGGACAAGCAGACACAGGTCAACGCCGTGACAGGCGCCACGCTCACCTCCAACGGCGTCACGCAGATGCTGCAAGAGGGACTGGGCCAGTACACGAAGTTCCTGAATGCCAAATAACATCAAACTTTTAATCGAAAGAAGATGAGTTTATTAAGCAAACAAAACAAGGAGGTTCTCGGCAACCCGCTGAACCTCGACAACCCGATATTGGTGCAGGTGCTCGGCATCTGCTCGGCATTGGCTGTCACTTCGCAACTGAAGCCGGCCATTGTCATGGGACTGGCCGTGACCGTCATCACTGCCTTCTCCAATGTGATCATCTCTGTCATCCGCAACACCATCCCCATGCGCATCCGCATCATCGTGCAGCTCGTGGTGGTGGCCGCACTGGTGACCATCGTCAGCCAAATCCTGAAGGCGTTCGCCTATGACGTCAGCGTGCAGCTCTCGGTCTACGTGGGATTGATCATCACCAACTGTATCCTGATGGGACGCCTGGAGGCTTTCGCCATGATGAACAAGCCTTGGCCCAGCTTCCTCGACGGCCTCGGCAACGGCTTGGGCTACGCCATGATCCTCGTCATCGTGGGCGGCGTGCGCGAGCTCTTGGGCCGTGGCAACCTGTTGGGCTTCCAGCTCATTCCCTCGAGTGTCTACGACTTCGGTTACATGAACAACGGCATGATGACCATGCCCGCCATGGCGCTCATCCTCCTGGGTTGCGTCATCTGGGTTCACCGTGCTTTCTTTTACAAAGAAGATAAGAAATAATTATGGAACACCTCATTAGTTTGTTTATCCGGTCCATCTTTGTGGACAACATGATATTCGCCTTCTTCCTCGGCATGTGTTCGTTCCTTGCCGTGTCGAAGAACGTGAAGACATCGCTCGGACTGGGCTTGGCCGTGACCTTCGTGCTCATCGTGACCGTACCCGTCGACTATCTTCTCCAGACCAAGGTGCTCGACCCGCTGGGCCTCTCCTACCTGAGTTTCATCATCTTCATCGCGGTCATCGCCGGCATTGTGCAGATCGTGGAGATGGTGGTAGAGCGCTACTCTCCTTCGCTCTATGCCTCGCTGGGCATCTTCCTGCCTCTGATCGCCGTCAACTGCGCCATCATGGGTGCTTCGCTCTTCATGCAGCAGCGCATCAACCTCGACCCGAGCAACACGCAGTACATCGGCTCTGTGGTCGACGCCATCGTCTATGCCTTCGGATCGGGCATCGGCTGGACGCTCGCCATCACGGCCATGGGCGCCATTCGCGAGAAGATGCAGTACAGCGACGTGCCCAAGCCCCTGCAAGGACTGGGCATCACCTTCATCACCGTAGGACTTATGGCCATGGCCATGATGTGCTTTTCAGGACTTAAAATTTAATGATCATGGATTTCAGTTTCATCATCAATAGCGTAGGAGTATTCCTTGCCGTCATACTCCTCCTGGTCATCATCCTGCTCGTGGCCAAGAAATACTTGAGCCCCAGCGGCAACGTGACCATCACGATCAACGACAGCAAGACCCTCAGCGTGGCACAAGGCGACTCGCTCATGACCACGCTCAACGCCAATGGCATCTTCCTGCCCTCTGCCTGCGGTGGCAAAGCCAGTTGCGGACAGTGCAAGGTGCAGGTGCTCGAGGGCGGCGGCGAAATTCTCGACTCTGAGAAGCCTCACTTCACCCGCAAGCAAATCAAGGAGCACTGGCGCCTCGGATGCCAGACCAAGGTCAAGGGCGACTTCAAGATCAAGATACCCGAGTCGATCATGGGTGTCAAGGAATGGGAGTGCACCGTAATCAGCAACAAGAACGTATCGAGCTTCATCAAGGAGTTCAAGGTGGCCCTGCCTCCCGGCGAGCACATGGACTTCGTTCCTGGTTCGTATGCACAGATCAAGATCCCGGCATACGACTGCATCGACTATGACAAGGACTTCGACAAATCGCTCATTGGCGAGGAGTATATCGGTGCCTGGAAGAAGTTCAACATCTTCTCTCTGAAGGCTCACAACCCCACTCCGACCATCCGCGCCTACTCCATGGCCAACTACCCCGCCGAAGGTGACATCATCACCCTGACGGTGCGTATCGCCACCACCCCGTTCCTGCCTCGCCCGCAGGTGGGCTTCCAAAACGTGCCCACGGGCATCGGCTCCAGCTACATCTTCAGCCTCAAGCCGGGCGACAAGGTGATGATGAGTGGCCCCTATGGTGACTTCCATCCTCACTTCGACTCGAAGAAGGAAATGATCTGGATTGGCGGTGGCGCCGGCATGGCTCCCCTGCGCTCGCAGATCATGCACATGACCAAGACGCTGCACTGCACCGACCGTGAGCTCCACTTCTTCTATGGAGCACGCAGCTTGAGCGAGGCCTTCTTCATGGAGGACTTCTGGGAACTGGAGAAAGAATTCCCCAACTTCCACCTCCACCTCTCGCTCGACCGTCCTGACCCGGCAGCCGACGCCGCTGGCGTGAAGTACTATGCAGGCTTCGCCGTCAACTGTGTGCGCGACACCTACCTGAAGGACCACGACGCCCCCGAGGACTGCGAGTACTACCTCTGCGGACCTCCCATGCTCATCAAGACCGTCACCGAGTATCTCGACAGTCTCGGTGTGGATCCCGAGAGCATCATGTACGACAATTTCGGTTAATACAAACAAACCGGAATAAACTTATAACAAACCGCAACAAAGTCGCTGAATTTCAGCGACTTTGTTGCGTTTATAGGGGTTGCGTTTCTGTGGTTTGTTATAAGTTTATTCCGGTTTGTTTGTAACCAATCTGTCCATTATCTGTCACCCGAGAGTGTCCCCCGAAAAATTATCATGAAATGAAGACTATTGATTTTAGCCCTGTCCACTTACGGACAAAGAAGATTGCGCAAGGCAAGGAGTCCATCTATCTTGACATCGTGAAGGATGGCGTGCGTAAGAGAGAGTTTCTTGGATTACATCTTGTGCCAGAGAAGACACGAGCCGACAAGGTGATTAACCGTGCCACAATGAAAACGGCAGAGGAAATCAA
>JBNMMB010000103.1:0-10907 GCA_050875105.1 Prevotella sp.
AAGTGGTTTCCAACTTTAGTGGCAAGTTGGAGATTGTCGGAAACATACACGACATATCGCCAAAAGATTTTCACGAAAGGAAATAACTATGCGTTCCCGGCAAGCAAGAAAAATAGTCCGCATGGTCAGATACACACCCATTAACCGCATGAGCGACACATGGTTTGACCGTGTCCTGCAATGGTGTGCTACATATCGCCAACCCCACATTCAAAAGGCTCTCCGCTACTACTGGAATGGCGTAGTGGACCGCAAGATTAAGCCATTCTATTACAAACAAAAGTATCAAAGAAACAAGTACATGATATGAAAAGAAGATTAGCGAATAAGATTAGACACTACAAGGTACTTCCCAAGCGTCTCACCAACAAGGCGATATGGCTGTTTATACATGAAGATGAACGCTGGAGTGTTGGTTTCACAGACAAAGAATATCATACCAGTTACTTCATGGACAATTGGGGAAGAGTTCACATGTATGCTCGTACCTATCGTAACGGCAAGGTCGTTTATGGTCGTGGCTATGATGTGTGGCATTCTGATGAATTGTATCACATTCACAACGATAAACATTAAGACAATGAAAACTTACATTGGAACAAAACAGGTTAAGGCCGAACCTATGGACGAATTGGCCGCAGTTGAGAACGGATTTGCTCGCAAGAACGTGGATAACCACGAGTGGCGGCAGGGCTACCACGTTCAGTACACCAACCCGGACGGTTCTGTTTATGACTCTTGGTCGCCCAAGCAGGTCTTTGAGCAAGCCTACAAGTGTGCCGACAACTTCCTCGACCGCTTGCAGATTGAACATGACGAGTTAAAAGAACGGTTTGATGGACTTGAAAAGTTCTTCAAGAAAGGCTTTGAAGATGTGGCTGAAAAGACTGGAGTTTCACAAGCAGCCCTTATGCTTTTTCAGCGCATGGCAATGAAATCATACCTTGAAGTGTTGGAAACTCGCATTGATGACTTAAAGTATAAATCCAATGCGTCAACCCAAACGCAGGGCTAACATGCTCTACAAACTCCGTAGGAGAGGTATCCGATGCGACACCAAGCAGCGTTGCATCTACCTCCCCTACATGGAGCAACCGTACAACTACCCACAGATACCACGGCTCTGCCGCGAGTTTCGCTTTTACGTTCAGTTCATCATCACTTGATGGGCTGGACGCTTTGCGCTTCTAAACTTAAAACTCCCATAACCTCACAACTTTATATCTTTGCAACATGATAAAACTATTGCAGCGAACACGACGCCCCGACATCACCTTTTCCCGTAATGGACGCATATCCATCACGGCAAGGGTCGTGCGCCTCCTCTCGCTCCAGCCGGGCGACAGCATCAACATCGCCTTTCACCTTGGCGAGTGCTACCTGCTGGCCTCCCGGCACGAGAGCTCCATCGGTCGCCACATCGCACAGTGCTACCCCTCCAAGAAAGGGTCGCGCAACTACTGCGCCAACTCCGTCACGCTATGCCGACTCCTGCTCGACAACTGCAACATACAACAGGACAGGGCCGCGTTCGCCGTCGGAAAAGCCGAAACAAGAAACGGCGTCACATGCCTGCCCATCATCTACAACAGACCGCTATGAACCACGAAATCACATTCTCTGGCTTCTCGGCCGTCCCGTCCGACTACGAATGCCCGGACGGAGACATGGCCGTCGCCATCAACCTCATACCCGAGGACGGGGCCGTCAAGCCCGTCTTGCCGCCCAAACAGGTCATGACGCTGCAAGAGGGAGAGACCGTCAAGTTCATCCACAAAACGTCAGCCTTCCAGCATTACATCATCTATGCGCCCGAAACGGGCTGCATCACGTCCGTCGACAGCACCACGCACAAGCGCATCGCCCTCGACACGATCACCGACGTCTCTCACTTCAACGCCGTCGGAAACACGCTCATCGCCTTCACCAAGACAGGCTTCCACTACTTCCTCTGGAAAAACAACGCCTACACGCACCTCGGCGACCACCTGCCAGACATTGAGGTCTCATTCGGACTCGTCGGACACCCACGTCTCTTCAGCCTCTCCGACGACAGCAAGGCCACCTTCAACATCTCATTCAACGGCATCGCTGAAGACGGCATCTACAACGAACTCTCCGAGGACAACAAGACCAAGATCACCGAGCAGGTCATGGCCAAGGTCAACAAGTTCGTACGACAGCAGACCGTCGAAAAGGGACGCTTCTGCTTCCCATTCTTTGTCAGATATGCCCTCAGGCTCTACGACGGGTCGCTCACTTGCCACTCAGCGCCCATTCTCATGAACCCATCCACCAAGGCGGCACCCATCGTTTGGTGGAACCGGGTCAAGGGAAAGAAATCCTACACCGAGGCCAACTGCGACATCATGCTCGTTGCCGCATCGCTCGACTACAAGGTCGTACGTAACGCCGACGCCTACGACCTCGACGACTGGAAAGACATCATCAAGAGCATCGACGTCTTCATATCCAAGCCGGTCTACACCTACGACCAAAACGGAAAGATATCGTCGTTTGCCGACACCGACAACTACAACACCAAGTTCATCGGACGGCTATACGCCGACAACAAGGACAGCGTCGCGTCTGCCAAGGCCGAAGACAAGCTCCTCGGAGCGTTCTCGTCAAAAGACTTCCTCGACTACTATTGCGAATGGCCATACCAGTGGATCTACGCCATGTACTACGCGGCAGACCGACGCTATCCCATCACCACCTTCCACCTGCCTGAGTTCACCGAGGGGAAGGTAGCCGAGACGCTCGCCAACACCGCCAACTTCTACAAGCTGTGCGCCATTCCCGTCGACGAAGCACTCGCCGACGACAAGCGAAAGGACATCACCGTCGACGACGAGTACCTACAGTCGCTCGTCACACGCGAGGCCATGACCGACGACTACCTGTCACGCGACCAGCTGCACGCCGACTACTCCTTCGCCTACAACAACCGACTCAACCTCGCAGGGCTCAAGCGGAAACCATTCGAAGGCTTCCTCGCACAATCCATGTTCGCCTACTGCAACAGGAGATACAGCTGGCTGCTCAGCGGGACCACCATCGACGTCTCCATCTCAAACATGTCGACAGACTCCTACGACATCGCCGTCTACATCCGAGAGAACGGCGAGGAGTATGCTGTCAAGTGCGGCGATTACCGGGCTGGGGGCTTGCAGCTCTTCTGCAGCGGAGACGTCACACACACCGACGGCGATGGAAAACAGACCACCGAAAAGAGCAAGCATTCATGGGGATGCTATGTCTTCTACCCAAACGCCAACGCCTACAAGATGGTCGTCTACAACTATTCGCAGCCGTGCTTTGCCTTCGACCTCAAGCCTCACGACTTCCTCAACGGGGCCTACGCACTCATCGACTACGACCTCGTCCGCGAGAAAAACTTTTCGTCATTGCCGGCCGCCAGGCCCGTGGAGAACGACATGTCCTTCCCCATCGACATCGCCAACAAGGTCTACACCTCCGAAGTCAACAACCCCTTCTTCTTCCCGCTACTCGGCATCAACACCGTTGGGACCGGAGCCATCAGGGGCATCTGCTCGGCGGCAAAGGCGCTATCGCAAGGACAGTTCGGACAGTTCCCGCTCTACGCCTTCACCACAGAGGGCGTGTGGGCTCTCGAGGTCTCTGCCAACGGCACCTACTCGGCACGACAGCCCATCACGCGAGACGTCTGCGTCAACCCAGAAGGCATCACGCAGCTCGACTCGGCGGTGCTTTTCCCAACAGACCGTGGCATCATGATCATCAGCGGATCGCAGACCAAGTGCATATCTGACGCCATCAACTCCGACTGCCCATTCGACGCCACCGCCTTGCAGGGCTTCACCACTCTTCACGACAGGCTCGGACACCTACCTGCTTCCGACAAGTGCCTGCCGACCATGCCCTTCTCTGAGTTCCTCAAGATGTGCCAGATGGTCTACGACTACGTGCAGCAGCGCGTCATCGTCTATGCGCCGGGCGTCACCTACGCCTACCTCTATTCGCTCAAGTCACAGCGCTGGGGAATGATGTTTTCCGACATCGCGTCACACCTCAACTCTTACCCGGAGGCGCTCGCCGTCAACGCTTCCAATGCCGTCGTCAACTTCTCCACGCCTGCACAGCAGCAGGTCAAGTGCCTCTTGCTCACAAGGCCGATCAAGCTCGGGGCTGCCGACGTGCTCAAGACCGTCGACAGCGTCATACTGAGGGGACTCTTCCACAAGAAAGCGGTAGCAACCGCGCTCTATGGGTCCAGGGACCTCATACACTGGCACCTCGTCTGGTCCAGCGCCGACCATTACTTGCTTGGCTTCAGGGGATCGCCATACAAGTTCTTCCGCATCGCAGCATTGGCGGAGCTCTCACCTGGAGAGAACGTGTATGGGGCGTCCATACGCTTCACGCCAAGACAGACTGGACAGTTGAGATAACACACACGACATTTGCTTTCCATATGATAACTTATTTTGGTTCATAGTTTTTTTTAGGTTAAGATTGTATCACAGGAAAAGAGCCGGGATGCGCGATGCACCCCGGCTCTTGCCGTTATAGTCTGCGATCAGTCCAAGAAGTGTTGCCTGATCCGTTTACGCTCAGTCCGCGAGTGGATCGCAACCCTGATCTCGCTCTCTGCCTCAGCTGCCTTGGAAAGCCACGTCTCGCTCTTGGCAGGATTGGTGATGCTCAGCCAGTCGGCCACGCCACGGCACACCAGGTATTCGTGTATCAGCCTTTCCACAAGCCTTAGCGTTGTCTGCGACAGGGTGCTCGGCACGTTCATCGCAATAACGTATTGCTGTCGTTCCTTCAGCGTGTCGTCCAGCTCCGTGTTCACGATGTCTTTCTTCGCCCACGGATAGAGCATTTCACGGCACATCGACACGCCCAAGTCTATCACTCTTGTCATGCGGTCCACGTTGCCCTCTTCGCCCACATCGGCCACCATGTGTTTGGCGTGCTCTGTCTCGGGTGCCATCACATGGCTCTCCACATAGGCGTAGTTCTTGATGTCGTAGAGCAGCTCCTCACGCTTGAATGTGAGCTTCACTTTCAGCGTGCTGCCCTCGTTCTCCACACAGCAACTCATAGCCTCTGCTTTTTTTAGTCGGTGGGGCGCTTCGGGCGGCTCCGCTTGCTCACGGCCTGCTGGATGCTTGCCAGGCTCTTCTGGGCCAAAGCCATATACTGCTCGGCGTCGGCCTTGTTCGTCACCATGTACCACTCCGCAATGGCGGTGTTCTTCAAGTAGTCGTGTATGGCTTCGCCCACGCCTGTCGTGGCCGCATCGTTGAAGTTGCTCGGCATCTTCAGTGTCAGCGTCAGGTCTTTGCTGCCGTCATAGTGGCTGTTGTCTGTGGTCGTGCCGTCCTCGTCAAGATAGTCTGACAACTCGGTCTTCACCTCGGCAAAGCCTTTCTTGATGGAGCGCAGTATCTTCTCGCGGTTCTCCTCGTCTTCCGAGGCAAACATGCTGGCCACCTCCTTGTGGTTCTCTTTGTTCTGTATCGTGCGGCCGCGAAGAAAGGTCTCGTTCATGATGTCATACAGCAACCAGTCTATCTTGATGGTGGCTGTCACTTCTTTCTTCTGGCCTAAGTTTGTGTCTGACATATTCTGTTTCTTTTTGTTGGTTAGTCTCTCGGACGGGTCGGCTTCTTCCTGCTGTAAAGCAGCCGTTCCGCTCCGTCCATCATTTCTCCTGCTTGCTTGAAGTAGTCGCTTGCCTCGCCCTTGTTGGACAACTTGAACCACTGACCGATGATTGAGGTGATGAAGAAGTTCCGAAGGGCCGACTCCACATTGGCCGTCAGAGCCTTGTCAAACGACTTGCTCACTTCCAGCACACCCACATAGGCCTCCTTCAGCGTGGCAGAGAGCGTGTCGCCAATAGACACCTGCGAGTGTGCCGACACTGCGTGTGCGGCGGTGCCGTGCGTATCAAGCACCCTCTTCGTCGAGCCCGACACAAGCATCTCTTTCAGCCGCTCGTTGGTGGCAAGCACAGACTCCTCCCAAAACCTGCCAAGGTCGCTCAGCTCGTTGTCGGTGGCGAGTATGCGGTCTCGTGCTTTCTCGTCTCCGTCTATGAGCTTCGCGCCTGTGTAGTCCGTGGCTTTCGCCACTTCCTCATACACATCGTCCTTGAATATTTGTATGGTTATCGTCTCCATCAGAATGAAATGATTGAATAAGTTAATCCGATGCCCACATAAGGCTGCATCCCTCTCGTACCAATGCCGTACCCGGTGGTCACGCCTATGTGCCATCGCTTGGGGGGCTTCCGCTCCTTGATGGTCACCACCTCATGCAGCGGGAACACATATATGCTGTCAAGCCGCGCTCTCACGCCGCTCACGTATGCCTTGTAGTCCTTGCCCTCATACACGCTCTGCTGGATTGGCAGCTCTATGGTTGCGCTGTCAAGCATATTCTCCAGCGGATTTTGCGCATAATTTCCTGCCGTGTTTGTGTCGGCTCTGATGGGTGGCTGTCCGGCACCGCCTATTTTGATGCAGTCTGTCGGCACTCTCACCTCGGCTGTTCCGACTGGCTGCTCGCTGGTGTACATCGGCTCGGGCAGCACATAGCTTGTCGTGTCGCGCCTTTTGGTGGTGTCGCTTTGGGTCACGATGGTGTCGCAGCTCCCTGCCTTGGTCTCGGGATAGAGCAATGCCACAAGCAGCAGCGCAAGCAGGGCGCCTCCTGCAAAACTCAGTATCTGTTTCATGCTTTCATGTGTTTGATGTAGTCCGTTATGCCCTTGCAGTGCAGCTGCACGATGCTCCGCACGCCCTCCTCGCTCAACAGATAGTCCACATCTGCCCGGTTGTCCTGGAACAGGTTCTCAGTCAGTGCGGCGGAGCACTTGGTATGCAGCAGGATGTAGTACCGTGCCTCATAGTCAGGGTCCTTGTCGCTCCAGTCGGCACGCATGGGCTTCTGCTTGCTGTCGTAGTCGCCATTGGCCTTGTGCGCCGGGAAGTCTTCGATGTACTTCTTCAAGCACACTTCCGCTGCGTTCCAAAGGTCGGTGGCAAGCTGGTCGGCATGGGTCTGCCCGGGCGAGGTGTAAACGCTCCAGCCACCGGCCGTCTTCCACTGGCCGTCAGCTCCGGCGGCGTTGTGGTGCACCGACACCAGCAACACATGGCTTGCTCCGTATTTGTCGCAGTAGCGGTTCACGCGGCGGCAACGCTCGGCCAACGAGATGTCGCTCTCCTCGGGCACCAGCAGGTGGGCCTCCACACCATCGCGCGCCAACTGCTCAACAACGCGGTGGGCGATCACGCGCGCTTGCTTGTATTCGCGCAGTCGCTTGTCAGGACTGCACTTGCCCGGTGTGTTCTCACCGTGGCCGTTGTCAATCAACACGATCATCTTTTTCTTCTTTTAGTTTGTCAAGGTTCACGTCAAAATGTCTTGCCGTCTTGTCCACCATGATTTGCTGAAGCAGTTTCCAAAAGCGGTGCTCCGCTTCCGGGCGGCAGCTGCTCTCGTTCTCCAGGATCGACCATGCCTGTTCAAAGCAGATCACGCCTGTCAATATGTACGACAACGGCACCTCCATGTGAACAAATACCCAGTGCTCTGCCAGGTAAGCCAGCACAATCAGCCACAGCCGTTTGGGGATGGTCTGCTTCACCACCTTGCCAAAAGCGAACGACGTGAACTTGGCTTTCTTCCTGTCCGTCTTCTCCGGGTAGGCGGCGTGTACGCGCTGGTCCAGCTTGAAGGCCGTCCAAGCGTCATACAGGATGAAGATGATTGCCACGGCTATCAACGGAAATGTGGGGCGGAACGCCGCAACAAGCCAGCCCACCAGCCCACCCACGGCCATGGCCGCGAACTTCCAAAGTTTGAATACTACTGTCATATCACTCTTCTGTTAATGTTATTTATATTGTTGCCTATCTTTTCTTTGTGCAAATTTACTTCCTGCCCTCGCTCGTTCCCTTTTATCTGTTGTGGAAAAGGGTGACGCAAGTTCCAGTCTGCATTTCCCTCCCTTACTATTACACCAGCGCAAGCGCAAGCAGGAACGAGGCGAAGGCGCCGATGACGCTCGCGGCCAGGTCCGACAGGTCGAAGTTCTCGAAGTCATTGCCCGTGAAGAAGTCTAAGGCTTCCTTGGCGAGGGCGATGATCACGCCGCCGATGAAGCCACAGGCGGCATAGGTCGCGGAGGGCTCGCCGGGGTTGGTCTTGGTGAACACCAGGGAGATGACGAGGGCCACAAACGCCACACCGAAGAAGTGGGCCACCTTGTCCATGCCCACCTTCTCGATGAAATCATTCAGTCTTTTCATTTTGTTGTTGTTGTTTTGTTAGTTATACATGTTGGTTAAAAGCGCCAGAGGCTGTTCGCCTCCACGTATTGCAGCAGGTCCTTGGCATAGGCCTTGGCCTTCTTCCTCACGGCTTGCATGGCCTCGAACTCCGCCTTCGTGTCGGCCTCCGAGGGGTCGAGCAGGTAGTTGTTGATCACCGCCTGCATCTTGTCCGCAGGATAGGCGTCGCTCACGATGGCGTTGACGATGGCGTCGTAGTCGAGCACCGCGTTGGGCAGCGTGTAGGTGCCCACCAGATACTCGTCCTCCCCCGTCCGCTCGATGTAGGAGAACGTCGCCACCTGCTGGCCCAGGTCGATACGCTTAGTGAACCTCACAGGGAGGTTGTCAGTTGTCGTTGTGTACATGGTCTTGTTGGTTTAGAATTTGCAGATAGGGTTGAAGTAAAATGTTGCAAACACTTGATTATTCGTGTATGTGGAACCTCCGCTATCACTATTTTTATTATTGATACTAAAGTTATTAATACATTCATCTCTCATTTTACTGTCAATATTCTTTCTGTTCTGCACAGAACTACTCGTAAATGACATATAAAGGGAAGGAGCAGGAAAAATCAGATCTTCGAGTGCTTTGTACATTACCGTGTTTTTCCAATCAAAGTTATCGTTCTTCCAATAGTACAGACCGACGGGCCAAGCGTAGGCGTTGCGTTCTCCATCATTAGGTAGCCACCAATGATGCGCTTTGAACTTATCAGCAAGGGAGCGCCCTTTCTTGACAGCAGGTTGGAAAGCATAACACATAGACGGAGCAGGATAATAGAACCCGTCGTAATACTGTCCCTTCTTGATCACAATGTCATCGCAATACGATGCAAGTACCTCTAACTCCGATTGCGTCTTGGAGGCATAAGGAACATTAAGGGAAACACCGCTATCCTGTAATATCTTATTGCGATGGCCAATGAGCATAATCGTGTTATACTGGCCAGACGGTATCTTATCGTTTTCTTGATAACCTAAAGGCTCAAAGATGTAACGATACTTTTCGAAGATGCCAGAGGATATGGCAGTAAGACCTATAACATCTTGTTTAGAGTCAGCAAAAACTGGCGTGTCTCCTAAATTATAGACGTTATACTCGGCATCGTCAGTAAGCACCACATTAGGAACGTTCATGTAACTCAATCCGAAAGACCCGCTCAGCCTTTCCGGGCTCACGAGCAGCCTCTCTCCTGTCTTCTCATCCTTGTAGAAGAAGATGCCGACGAGGTCCCTGTCCGGCTCAAAGCCGTAGTCGCTCCACGACTCATCATTGTAGACATAGTCGCCCAGCGTCAGCGTGCGTGTGTAGAGGTGGAGCGTGGCGGTGTTGCTCGTCACCTCCGTGCCGTCGGTGTTCGTCACCTTCACCGTGATGCCCACCTGGGTGTCGTCGGCCTCCGTGCCCAGGCTCTTCACCGTCACCACGCCCGTCTGGCTTTCGATGGTCACATGGCTCTCGTCGTCCACCTGCCACACGCGCTTCACGATGGCGTTGGCCGTCGCTGGCAACAGCTCGATGTAGGTCTGGATGGTCGTCTTGTCGTCGGCATAGCGGCGCACCTTGATGTTCACCTGTTGCACCTTCACCTTGTTGTAGTCCACATAGAGGGCGTTGCTCTCCTTCCATATCTCGCCAAACTTCTCCACGAGCTTGTAGACGGTGGCCTGCGAGAGGTTGCCCGTCACACGGATGGTGCCCGTCAGCTTCACGTCGGTGATGTCGGCGATGTAGTCCATCACGCCTGTGGCAACGTCCGTCCACGCCACGCCATAGGCCGTGAGGCTGTTGAGCTGCTTGCCCTGCGTGCGCAGGTTGGCCAGCATCTGCACGACGTTCACCCCACTGCCCACATTCTCCCCGATGGTCACGCTCTGTAGGTTCTTCACGTCCTCGATGGTGAACGACGAAAGGTTGGGCACCTCGCCCAGCACCACGCTCCTCACCGCAGGCAGCTTCACCGACCGCAGCGTGCTCGTCTGAGGCAGCAGCACGCTCGTCAACCCCGTGCCCGAGAGGTCGGCCGTCTCCAGCTTCGTCTCTCCGCCCAGGTCGAGCTCACCGCTGAGCGTCGCAGCCCCTGCCAGGTCGAGCGTGCGCATCATCGGCGTGTTGATGTTGATCGACGTGGCACGGAACTCCATGGCACCCGACCCCTTCTTGGCCTCGAAGGCCTCCAGCTTCTCCGCCGACAGGTTGAACGCCTCGCCCACGGCCTTGTCGCCGAAGGCACCCACCGACTTGTAGTAGTTGATGCCACGGATGTAGACATTGGTGTTGCCGTCGCTCTGGATCACCGACGACGTGAACGCCTCGCCAGCCTTCACACGGGTGAAGCCGTCATACTCCGCCGTGCCACGGGCAAACGAGGGATAGAGCCACATCATCGGCACCACCGTGAACTTGTACACAGGGTTCGTGCCCGACGTGGTGGCGATGGAGCGAAACACCAGGGCGCCCGAGTCGGTGCCTGCCTCGCCGCCCACGCTGTCTTTCACGCCGAAGGCGCCATAACGGGCATAGCTCGCCATGTAGATCTCGCGGCGCTTCCACCATTGCAGCTCGCCC